>NZ_BMQH01000001.1:221788-341039 GCF_014648015.1 Butyricicoccus faecihominis | reverse complement strand
TCTCGGTGCTCGTGCCCGAAGAGGTCGAGCCGGACGAGCCGCCCGAGCCGCCGATGACGGCTTTGCCGTACTTCTTGCCCCAGCGGTTGCACTCGGCATTGCTGTTCATCAAAAGATCGAAATGGTACACGCCATTCTCAATCTGAATCATGCCGCCGCGATCATTGACGGTGTAGGTCACGCCGTCAAGCGCCGTACCGGTGCCCTGCACGGTGATTTTCGTCCCAAACGGCACAGACGGCGGCGCGGCGCAGGTGTGCTTGCTCGGATCGAGCTTGTTTCCGAGCGCGTCAAGAAAACCGCCCTCCATCGCGTTCGCCGCCGGATAATACGCCGTAAACAACGCCTTTACGGTGTTCGTTGCCGTGCCGCCCGACTTCGCGCCGGAATAGTTAGATACTGTGTCCTTCGACGATACATAGTTCAGCGGATTGACCGACGAACCGTTCAAGTGCATACCAAAATGCAGGTGACAGCCGGTCGAGTTGCCAGTTGTACCAACGGCCGCGATTTTCTGACCGGCGGTGACTTTTGCGCCCTTGGAAACATACAGTTTCGAACAATGTCCGGAGAAACTCATCAGACCGCCGCCATGGTTAATACTGATGTAGTTACCATAACCTCCGTTCAAGCCGGATACCGTTACAGTACCAGGAGCAAACGCAAGAATAGGAGTACCCGAAGCAGAAGCAAGGTCTACACCGTCATGAAACTTGACAGTGCCGTAAATTGGGTGTACGCGGTTTCCGTAACCGCTCGAAATGCGCGAGTAGGACGGACACGGCCAAACATATTTACCCATGTTCTCCCCTCCTTAACTCGGCAGCTTGAGCACAGTGCCGGGATAAATCCACCAACCGTTACTGCTGCTTGATCTACCGTACTTCTTTGCTGCAGCTTCAATGGCAGCTTTGTTCAGACTGTAAATGCTCGTCCACTTAGAGCCGTTACCTAACTGTACTCGGGCAATATTCCATAGGGTATCGCCCTGTTTAACAGTGTACGTTTTGTTCTTAGGTGCCGTAGTGGTGTCGCGCTTCTGCGTGACGGTCGCCTTCTTGGTGCCGCTGCTGCTCTCGCTCTTTTTGAACTCGATAGACTTGGTATGGTACGGCGCGTATTGCAGCAATTCAATCTTTGCCATCACGTCAACGCCGTAGCTGCCGGCATCCTCAGCAAGCTCATAGCTTTCAAGGGATACCGTCATCGGCTGTGCGCTCATCAGCTCCTCGCCGCTATCGTCTATGCGGATAACCGAGAACTCAAACGGCTTGCAGGCGGTCTTGAGCGATTCCAGCTTGCTCATATAATACTGTGCAGGCTGATAACCGCTCGGGTAGCACGCAAACGGATACTCCCGATTCGGCAGCAGCGCCGAAAAGCTGATTTTGCTCAGCCCCGGCGTTTTCAAAACGTTCACCTGCCCCTCGTTGATGAGGTTGATGGTCAGCGCACTCGGCGTAACCGGAAGGCGCACACCGTCCATGTAAAACTCGTACATATTTAGATGTGCACTCCTTCCGCACTGGTGACAAGCGCCTCGGTGACCTTGGCTTCCAGCAGATTGACTACGCCGTCCAGATCCATCTCGTTCGAAATGTTGTTGTGGTTGACCATTTCCACCTTGATCTCGGCGGTGATGTACTTGTTGATGACCTGCCGCTCGGCAATATCGCGCAGCAGCTTGATGTCGTCCGAGGATACGCTCACATCGTCCGCAATCTGGGCGGTGTTGTCCGCGATGTTGGACAGCAAACCCGTTGCCGGATCGTCCGGCAGGTCAAGACCCAGCTTTTCAGAGATGCTGTTCTGGAGGTTTGCGCCCCAGTTGTAACCGTTGGCGTAAGCCGTTGAATACTCGATCTTCTCCTTGTGCTTAACGTACTCCGTCCACCCGGACTGATCCTTGATCTTCTGGATGCTGTCGGTGTAGCTGTCGTAGAACGTGTCCAGACCGCTGGTGATGTTGATCTTCACGCCCGGAATAAGATTGATGAGCTTCTCGATCGTCCTCACCATACCGCGGATGACGCCGACAACATACTGGCTGAGCTGCAAAAACAAAATCTCGATTGACGCAATCGGGTGCTGGAACACGTTGCCGAGGAAGTTGATAAGATCGGCAATCACGTTGTAGACCGGCAGATAGAACATATTGTAGACAAACGCGCCTGCCATCGCAAACAGGCCGCAGATCACGCCGACAGCGCTCGTCGTTTCGTTCTTCGCCCGGTTCGTGTAGTTGATGTACGCGGCGATAACGCCGATCAGAATGATGATCGAGCCGATAATCAGCACGATCGGGTTGAGCGCCATCACGGCATTGAGCATTTTCTGTGCGGCGGTCAGCGCCTTCGTAGCCGCAGCACAGATCTTCGTCCAGTTGGCGGCCACCGCAAACAGCGCAAAGGCTGCCGCAGCCGCAAGCACCAGCGGGCCGATGACCTCAATATTGTTCGCCACCCAGTTGATGGCCTCCAATAGCGGCTGCAAGGCCATGATCGCCATGTTGCTGGCCTGCGTCCAGACGTCCGACCAGGTGAGCGGAATCTCGTTGAATTTCTGGTTGGTTTCCTCTGCCGAGGACAGCAGCGCGGACTTGACAACGCTCGCCGTCAGCTCGCCCTCCTGCGCCATACTGCGGATTTCACCGACCGATACGCCGAGGTAGTCCGCAATCGACTGAATGATGGTCGGCGCCTGCTCGAATACCGAGTTCAGCTCCTCACCGCGCAGCACGCCGGAGCCCATCGCCTGCGTGATCTGCAGCATGGCGGCGGCCTGACCCTCTGCCGAGGTGCCGGCGATCTTGAACTGCTTGTTCAGCTGCTCGACAAACGCGATCGTTTCCTGATTGCTGCTGAATGCGTCACCGGCAAGCAGACCCATCTTCGCGACCGCATCCGCCGTAGCGTTGTACGCGCCGCGGGAACGCATAGCCGACTGATAGATCAGCTCCTGCAGGTCGGCGGTGCTTTGCAGACCGTCGTTCATCAGATTCAGACGCGCCGTGGTCTGCGTCATTTCGTCTGACATACTCACGATACCGCTCACCAGCTTGGAGCCGAGGAACGCTGTACCCAGCTTTTTGAGCGATGCCGTCAGGTTCTCTGCCGGCGGCTGCGCCGAGGTCATGCCGCTCCGCAGCTCCTCGACTTCGCTCACGGTTCGGGTGAGCTCTTCACGCACACCCGTCAATTCGCTGTTAAATTGTGAATACAGACCGGTCGGCGCCGCCTGTTCGGTCAGGCTCTGCATCCGTTCAAATCGGTCGTTGACCGTACTCAGACTGGACGCGATACGGCTGAGTACATTGCTCATGCCGTCGCGCAGCTGGACGGTGCCCGACAGTGCCATAGAACTCACCTCCCTCGTTTTGCTTTATCCAGAGCCGCCTTTTCGTCCTCGTTGTGCACGACACAAGACGCCCAGATAAATGCCCGTTCTTCCTTTGGCAGACTTAAATATTCGGACGGCAGGATATGGAGCTTTTGCAGGCAATAATGCGCTGCATACGCTTCATAATCATCAGAACCCTCACCGCCCCGAATCAGTTTTTTGCCTGTTCCACCAGATCGAGCTTGTCACCGAAGCCACAGATATCGAACAGCTTTTCCGTGTAGTTCGTATACTCACCCGGCGTCAGCATGGCCGAGATCAGCTCCTCGGCGCATTTCGTGCCGTAGCTGTCCTGCAGTTCTGCATCGTTGAGGTTCGGATAAACCGTGCAGGCGGCTGCCAGCTTGGCAAGGTACAGCACGTTGTCGAATTCCTGACGGAAGCTGCCGCGCTTGCCCGGCACCTGTACGCGGTACTGGCAGTCGCGGCGCAGTGTTTCGTCCTCGCGCGAGGAAATGCAGCGCACCTCCCACTCGAGCGGCTTGCCGTCCTCATCGGTGAAGCGGTCAGACACGACCAGCTTCACATTTTCAACCTGCTTGGCGTTCTGCGCCAGAAATGCGGTAAGATTACCCATTGTACAAATTCCTCCTTATTCCATACCGGACAGTTCGGTAAACTCCTCGGGCATATCCCAGCCGTCGAACGTACCGGAAAGCTCCTCATCGAGCAGACTGTCGCCCGCGTCGAACTTCGCCAGAATCGAACTGTCGATCAGGCAGCCGGTGTGCGTGATGGTCTGACGACCGGCGGACGAGGACGGGTCCTCGTTGGACACCTGAATCTCAAACGGCGTCATCCTGCCGGTCTTGCAGTAGGTCAGGAACCAGCGGCGGAACACGCTCTGGTTAAAGTGCGCCGTGCCCTTCCACGAACCGGACCAGCCGGTCGGCTTCTTACCGATGCCGGTACGGCCGAGGATTTTCACGTCCTGCGAATTGACCTTCGCGGACGATTCAAAGCTGTACAGCTGCATCATATTATAGCGGTTGCCGTCAATGGTGACGTAGCACTCGGCCATCGAGCCGGATACCGCATCATTTGCTTCCATAACAGGAGCGTTCAGCATGACTTTTCCCTCCTTTATTCAACGATTACCTTCATGTAAAGCTGTTCCATCGCGGAAACCGGCTGTACATGGTCCTCGACCGCAACAGACTTCTTCATGTCGCCCTGCGACACGGTGACGCTGCTGCTGTCAAAGTTCTCAATGGCGCGGATGGTCTGGAGCTGGGTGTGGTGCGCTACAATGTCGCTCCACAGGCTCACGCGGCCGCTTGCGTCGTTCTGCACCTTGCCGAGGTACTTCGAGTTGAACAGCGATGCAATGTCATTCGCAATCTGGTCGAGCACGCGCATGACCTGATTGGACGAGAAATCCGCGCTCTTTTCGTCTGTAATGCTTACGAACGTGTTGATGTCGGTCAGCACGCGCGTCTGGTCACCGACACGGTGGAACGTGAACTCACCGACCTTGATCGCCTTTTCAAGCTGGGTCTGCGTGTAGTTCGTGTCGATGTCGTACTCGCCGGTGTAGGTCGAGTTGGTCAGCGAACGGTTGACCGCGCACGCGGATTCCGCGCCGGTCGTCCAGTAAACCGCAGACGGGTCGTCAGCCGCGCTGACCAGACCGTTCTTGACGGAAATCACGCCCTCATAGTCCGCCGAGGGATAACCATGCAGCACGCACTGGAACTTCACGCCCTGCTCATCACGCAGGCGGCGCGTCCAGTTGGCGAACAGACCCTTGACCGTGCTGTTCTTCGTGTCGCAGCCGACCGCGTTGAAGCTGTACGGCTCGATCTTGTCGAGGAACGTCTGGTAAGCTGCATCCTGCACCGCGCCGGTCGTGCCGCCGGTGAGCAGCAGGCCCGCGTTCTCGGTCAGCGCCTCGCTGCCCTTCCAGTGCAGATAGTCGTTGTCGGAAAGGTCGGAAACCGCCTTAACTGCCTTCTGCGTGTCCACAAGGGTCGTGCCGATATAGGTCGAAACGTCGTAGACCTCGTTCGTCGATACCGTGAAGCCCTCGTTCTGCTGAATCACGATCTTCAGTTCGTTGCCGATCTTGCCCGGATACTTCGCCTCTGCGTACTTGCAAGCTGCCTTTGCACCGCCGCTGTTCAGACGGAACAAGTGCAGCGTCTTGGCATTTGCGAAGATCTCGCGCAGCGGACGCAGCTCGTCCGCCGTGTAGGCGTAGCCGGTCAGCGCAAGTGAGCCCTTCTGGAACTCGCTGTTCTCGATGGTCACGACCTCGTTCTCCGGTCCCCAGTCGAGGGACAGCGGGAAAGCCGCCGTGCCGCGGTCGCCCAGGGTCGCAGAGGCACGCGCCGCCGACACAAAGTTGATGTATGCACTGGGCAGCACCTTGTTCTGTACGGTATACATACCGCCGCCTAAAGCCATTTAATTCACCTTGCCTTTCATAAAGTTATCAATGAGCGCGTCCACCTCGGAAAAGGTGTAGCGCTGATCCTTGTCGAGCAGCACACCCAGCAGGTCGCGCCGCTCGCGGTATCTGTCGAAGGTCAGGAGCTGTGCGCCGGTAAACGCCGGTGCTCCTGCCTCGTTTTTGCGTTTAACTGCCATTTTCGTTCTCCGTTCCTACGGTAGTCTGCAAATTCTCCATCGGAATGTCCTCCGGGACCTCCCGGACAAACTGCCGGTAGTCCGCGAAGAAGTGCAGCACCTCGTCTGTAATTTCCCACGAGAGATTGCTCCCGCGCAGGCTTTCCGTGCGCCGCAGCAGCAGCGTGAGCGTCTGTGCGGTCTCTCGGCACTGCTCCTGCGGACGGCTGTCCGACGGGAAGAACCGCACGTCCATGTGCTGCACGATCTCATGCAGGCCGGATGGGTACGGTGTCACATCCGCACGAAGCTGCCGAATGGAGAAGCACGGCGCAGAGAATCCCTGCTCGATACGCTCGGTGTAAATGTCGTACTGCTCCGGCGGAAACGCCGTGCGCAGACGGTCTACAATTTCCTGTACGGTGTTTATCATTTGCCCTCCATCATGCGGCTGAGGAATTCCTCACTCTTGGTCTTGATAAAGTCCGGCGCGGCGCGTTGCAGGTCGAACAGGCTGTCGCGCAGCATATGCTTGCCCTCGACAAAGCCGCGCACCAGGCGCTTGCCGATTGCCGGAACGTACCGTCCGACCTCCTGCCGGTGGCCGTTCTCCACATACGGCGCGTATTCAATGTTGTTATAAATATCCGCGTGGTACACCTTGCCGCTGCGCTTCGCCTTGGTGATGAACCAGTTGCGCCGCAGATGACCGCGGTCAACCGGTGTCAGTTCCTTGACGTCGGTCAGCAGGCCATTCATCATCTCATCGAGCAGGCCGGTGTAGAAAGCGTCCATCTCCGGTTCGCTGGCGGCGGCCTTAATGCGTTCGTTTAAGTCGCGCAGCTCGTGAAAATCGCAGCTTCCCCAGCTTGCCATTACGCTCGCTCCTCTCGGACGGCAGAAAGCTGCTGATGAGTCGGATAGACCACGCTTTCGCCGCTGTATTTCAGCCGATAGGTCGCGCCGTACTGCTGAACCACAATGCGGCAGCCTGCCGGAATCGTCAGCTCCGGCGCGCAGTAGATCGTGGCCTGATAGCTGATCTGACCGCTGTTTGCGTCCGTCTTGCTGTCCGGTGTGCCCGAAAACGACAGTGCACATGGGATATTCTCGTGCAGCACTGCGTCCGGCGTTACGACGGTTTCGCCGTTCACTTCCTGCTTGCGTGTGCCGGTGACGGTCATCACGCCGTCATAGGTCTGCTCAAGCAGCGCCCGTTCCAGCTCCGGATTGCCGAGCATACTACCACCTCATCTTTCGATAGGCATTCAGCTGTGCCTTGTAGTCGGTGAGGAAGTCACCCGAGCCTGCCAGCGCCGCCAGCTGCTCCGCCGCCGTGGCAAAGGAAAAGGACGTATCCCCTCTGGACACGCCCTTTGCGGCAGGCTGCATATTCTCGTTCTGGAGCTGAACGCTGTTTACCAGGCCGCGCACCATAAGCGCTGCAGTGTTCGTCAGGCCGTCCGGTGCCTCGGTCAGATTGCAGTAGTTACAGATCTGCTCGAGCACCAGATCGCAGGCGAACTCAAGCGTTTCCTGCGGCAGGTTCGGCAGCAGGCTTTGCGCCCGCAGCATCAGCGTTTCCCTTGTCATTTCTGCGCTTCCCCCTCGGTTTGTCCTCGGTCGGCTCGGTTTCCTCCTCGGCGGTCACGGTTTCCACGGTAAAGCCCGCACGGCCGGAGAACCAGCTTGCAAGCCACTCGTTATCCGTCTGCGCCTCACCACTGACGAACTGCACACCGCCGATCTTGCGGTCGTACTCCTCGCTCGGTGCCTTGATCTTGTACATCATGTGCACCTCACTTTACCTTGAAGTTACGCAGCACGCCGGCAGCGCGGGACTTCTTGAGCACGGTAGCGGCTACCATTTCCACGTCACCGGCCTTGACTGCACCTGCGGTGGAGAAATCAGGCAGCGTGGTCGAGATCACCTTGCCGCCCATCGGAGATACGGCGTGGAAACCGTCCAGACCCAGACGGACTGCGTACAGGTCGGTCAGACCCGTAACCGTGGTCTTAGACGAGGACGCGCCGTATTCACGCGACGTAATCGGCACGACCGGCTTTTCCTTCTTCTCGGCGGTGTCGTAGTAATACTGCATATCCATGAACGGAATGCCGTTGTAACCGCTCATCTGACGGCCGAAAGCGTCCTCGGCGTGGGTCAGATAACCGGCACGGCGGGCGCACGAGCGGATCTTGGTCAGCAGCGCCGCATTGCCGATGAGCATAGTCGGCACACCGTCCAGCTCGGAGAGGAACTCGTCGAGCATATCGAGCACGGTCTTGTAGTTGGTGTCGATGGCCGCCGAGGTGGACAGGTCGATCGCCTTGGAGGCGTCGGCGTTGAGCTCGGTGGAGGTGCCGACAAGCAGCGTATCCAGACCGTCAAAGCCCTTGGTGCCCTTGTCGCCGTTGATGGCAGTGTAGTGGAACAGGTTGGTGGTCGCCTTGATGTGCTCCTCGAGCTGGAACTGCACCTCGTTGATCTGACCGTTCGCGGTGTTAGCGAGAACACGGTCGATCTTGAACGTACCGCCGAAGATCTTGAGGTCAACCGACTTGGTTTCGCGGTCGGCAACGGTCTCGGTGTAGTCGGCGTTGATGTCGCGGAAGTCCGCGCCTGCCGGGGTCTTGAGCTGAGTGTAGCCATAGGTCAGGGTCGAGCCGCCCGTGCCGGGGGAAACCGAGTTGTCAAACGTCAGTGCGTTCAGCAGCATGGAGCCGCGGCGGAACTGGTCGATAACCTGCTGGTCCACATGGTTTGCCATGCCGACCTTTGCCTGTGCGAGAGTGATAGGCATTTTTCATCTTCCTTTCTTTATCCGTTGGTGTTGTATACTTCTGCGAGAGCGGAACCGAGGTCGTTTACCGTGTTCGGCTTGCCGCCGGACTGCGGGTCATAGCCGCCGTTCGGGTTTCCGCCCTTGCTGCCCTGCTTGCCGGACTGACCTGCACTGTCCTCCTCGAACAGCCACGCCTTGTCTTTCTTCAGCGTTTCGAGCTGCGCGTCCAGACCGGTCACCTTGCCGTCCGTGCCGATCTTGATGTCGTCCATCGAGAGCGCCGCACGGGTCAGCTGCGGATCGCGTGCATGGGCACGGGTCAGTGCCAGGTCGATGGCAGCGTCGCGGCGGATGTTCGCGGTGTCGGTGTCGTACTTGGTCTGGAGGGTTTTGAGGTCATCCTCCAGCTTCTTCGGGTCCTTGCCGTCCCACGCCTTGGCGGCGGCACGCAGGTCCTTGATGGTGTTGTTCGCCGTGGTCAGCTCCTGCGCCTTGGTGTCCAGGTCGGCCTTGGGAACGTAAGCACCGCCGGCGGCGTTGACCACCTCAAACTTTGCGTCCTTGGCTGCCTGCTGAAACTGCTCCCACGTTAGTGCGCCCTTTTCAAAAAGGCTTTTGAGAAATTCCATTGTTTTTGCTCCTTTCATCGAAAAATGGGTATGAAAAAACCACCTTGACGGTTGTCTTGGTGGTTAGTTCTTCGGTTGTACGACAAAGGCGCCCCTTGCGGAGCGCCCCTATCGGGATTTCTGGTATTTTGGTGGGTGTGCCCTTTCCCACATTTCTTTTGACCCAGAGGGTGCGTAGCAGCACAATCTCTACTTCAAAATACCTTTTCTATCAATTTTCGCAAACAATTTGTTACGATGCCGGCCGCATGGACATCGGCAGCGCGTTCTGGTAAATTCCCATGACCTTCATGCGGAACTGCTGTTCGTTCAGCGTATCCGGGTCACCGGTGTTATACGGGTCAAAGTAGCCGCACGCATCCGGCATTTCTTCTTCCAGATAGTCGCACAGGTCAGGGTTTTCCTGCTGAAAAGCGTCATACGCATCCGAAAGCGTTGCAGGGAAATCAAACGAAAAACGCTCTGCATCGTACTCGCCGTACAGGAACTTTGCAATCATCAGCATCAGTTCATTGGTGTATTTCATAACGCAGTCCAGTCCTTTCTTGGCGTCCGCTTGACTACCACACTGACGATTTCGCCGGTGTCATCCGCCGAAATAACAGAAATGCCGTCGTAAAAACGAACATATTTGCCGTCCGGCTGTTGGTAGTTTGCGGGCTTATTCAGTATACGCAGTAATTCTTCCTTGGTGAACGTGAATTTATCCTTGCCGGTTTTCTGACCGAGCACACGGTTGAGTGCGTGCTCACGGAACGCAAATCCGGCATCGCTGAAATACTGATAGGTTTCTTTCAGCTTGGCGCGGTACTCCGGGGAATAGGTTTCGGTGCTGTCGATTTTCTCAAACAGGCGTTTGTTCTCCATCATTATCCCCCATTTCTTACTTTCAGTATACTTGATATTGCGGAATTCTTCAAGCGTTTTCGGTGCTTTTTCACCCAAGACACGCTGATATTCTTCCCACTCGGTTTTGTCTGCGTCCTCCTCAACGTACTTCTTCCGCCATTCCTCATACGTCAGCTTCTTCTCAACATACTCGGTCTTGCCGGTCGCGGGATTTCTGGCGGCACGCTTACTGCCGATCCGGAACTCCGTCACCGGAACGGTGGTGCACCGGCAGCGCGGATGCAGCGGCGGATAGTTAATGCCGGTTTCATGCTCCGCGAGCGGAAACTCGCGCTGATCCAAAGCACCGCACACTGCACAGGTCTTGAGGTCAAGCGCCGCCTCAAACCGATAGGACTGGACACCTGTTTCCCGGTATCCCTGTTCGGCAGCCTCAGCCGCCATGTGGGCGCTCTCGGTGTGGATGAGCGTTGCCGCCCTGCTCTCGGACACGCCCATGCGCTGGGCGAACTCTTTCGTCATACGATCGAGCGAGTCGCCGCGGACAAAGCCGCGCGAGAGCGTCTGCATCAGCTCACGGGTCAGCTTGTCCTTGTCCGCCCAGATGCGTGAGGAAAACTCACTGCCGACCCACGACACCGCAAGAATGCGTTCAATGGTCTGCGGGTCAATCCTTGCGAACGTGCTCGCCACATCGGCCTGCTGGCTGACGGCGTACACCGTGCGGTAGTAGGTGTCGGTGTAGCGCTCCTGCAAGTGGTCGCGCAGCACATCGCGCTGAGAGCTGAACAGCTCCATCATCCGCAGCTCCACCTGCGTCTGCAATGCCTGCAAGCGCGAGATACGCGAACGGAGATAAACCTCCTCCAGCTCCTTATCAAAGCCGCCTGCAAGCGCCTTGTCGCGGAACTCGTCCAGCGACATCCGGAAGTCCTCCAGCTCTGCATCCCGCAGCAGCCTGCGTGCGTCTGCCATGCTGACGCTCTCGTTTGCGGCATAGCGGGCATAAAAGATCGAGATTTCCTTGTCCAGTTCGTGCAGAATGCGCTCGTATTCCCGATGGAACCGCAGACACAGGTCATCATCTTCCTGCTTCTGCTTTTCGGCCAGCTCAATGGCACGCTTGCGCCAGTAGGCGCCGTTCAGCTTATCCGCTGCTGCCATCGCCTGCACCGTCCTTTGGCGGGAACTGGAACTGCGGCTGCTTCTCGGCTGCCGCCTGCTGTTCCTTTTCCAGCTGCTTCTGCTCGCTCTCGGCATCGTCTACCCACGGATGGTTTGCGAGGATGGTTCTGTCCGAGATAATGCCGACCGACTGCTGCGCGATCTGCGCGGTTTCGAGGTCGTTCTGCACCATGTTGCGTGTCCAAGTCTGCAAAATACGCACGGGCTGTGCGATACCCTCCAGTCGGCAGATAGCGCGTACCAGCTCGGCGAAACCGCTGCGGAACTGCGTTTCCAGCATCACGGCCTTGAGCTCCAGCAGACTGTACAGGTACTTGAGCGCCACACCGGACGAGTTGCCGAAATTCTCAGGGTTCGGGTCAACGCCCATGCCGGAAACGAAGATCTGACGGCGGGTTCTTTCGAGGAAGGCGTTCCGCGCCTCAAACGGGATCTCCGCGCGAATGGTGTCCACGCCGCCGTCCCCCTCGACCTTGATGAGCTTGCTCTTTTTGAGGTCGCTCATGAACTCGGTCTTGTCCGTGCCGCCGTAGTTCTTGATGACGAAGATGACCTCCTGCACGTCCTCCATATCGTTGGCGAAGCCGGAAACCACCTTGTCGTAGGCGTCGATCAGGTCGCGGTACAGCGGCAGGTCGCCCCGCCGGTCGGCGTTGTTGTAAAACGGGATGAACGGCACCGCGCCGAGGCCGTGCCGCAGCTCCTGCCCGACTTCCGGATATTCGAAGTAGGTGTAATTGCCGGACACGCCGTTCTGACGGTAGAACCGGCAGGTCGTGTCATCCCAGTATTCGCACACCTGCACGGTCTGGCCGCTTGCCGGGTCGAGCATGGTGTAGCAGCGCAGCACGCCGACGAGGTCGCTCTCCAGCATACCGGAGAACACCGGCACAATCTGTTCCGGGTCTACGGTGTGGTAGCGGAACCTGCCGTCTGTGCCGCGCCAGTAATGCAGCCAGCCGACCGAGGTGTTGCTCGCGTCAATGCCGAGCTGCATGGCCGTTGCGGTATACTGATCTCCGAGAATCTCTGCGATCCGCTCGTTGGCGGTCTTGTTCCCCACATCGAACGCCGGCGGATAGCTCAGCGCGTAGGAAACCTTCTGCGTCACGAGCAGATTATGCCACGAGTGCGAAATGCGGTTGTCCGCGAGGTGCAGCGGATTGCCGAGCGCCTGCTCGGTCTCTGCCTGCCGCTGCAAAACGCTGTTGTCCTGCTTGATGCGGTTGACGTTGCTGTAATAGCGCCGAGCCTCGTCCGCCTCGCGGATGAACTGCCCGTGCCCCTGCAAAAGCCGCTGAATCGTGCGGCTGTTCACTTTCACCATACGCTGACACCTCCTTTCCTGGTAAACTGCTCCGCAACGCCGGTTGTCGCGTCGGGAGCGTCATCGTGGGCGTTCTTGCCCTCTTTCTGGTAATGTAACATTGCTTTTGCGTACTCCGGCCAGCGGTCGCGCCAGTTTACGGGGTAGTAAATGTGATCCTGCACCCACGTTGAGTTCGTGAGGATACGCGCGACCTTGTTCTCGCTCTGGTGGAACCACTCCACACGGCAGCGGTTGGAGCCGAGCCGCCGAAGCTGCTCCTGCACGTTGCGGGCAAAGCCGCGGCCGCCGTTGTTGCTCTCGATTTTGGCGAGGTTTACGCCGTGCGCCAGCAGCCGCCGTGCGGTTTCCGGCTCGGTGACCTCCATCGGGTCTTTGGTGTAGTAAACATCGAGCACATAGGCTTCACGGTCGTACTCGCCGTAGATGATACTGCAAAGATAGTCCGCGCCGGTGTCCGCCGTGTCGGTGTAGCTGCGGATATGCGTGAACAGCGGCCTGCCGTTTGCATCGCGCGGAATGTCCGTGTAGGTCTTGAAGCTGCTGTACAGACGGCCTTTCAGGTCGATCGGCTGCTGCTGGTAGTTCGCTGACGCGATCTCCTCGCTCATCGTGCGAACCTTGTCCTCGTAGTCCTCACGGGTGAGAACCGCGTCGCACAGCATCGTGCCGTCGTCCTGCAAGGCTTTCATCGTAATGAGTTCCGCATCCGGCCAGTGCTCCAGCGCACGGCCTGCGAGGTCGCCGGTCGCCCAGCGCGTCATGATGATAACGATCTTGTAGCCGGTTTCGGTTCGGGACAGCATGGTGTCCGTGAACCACTGCCACTGCTTGTCGAGTGCGCCCTCGTTAAAAGCCTCCTCGGCTTTCTTGATGAGGTCGTCGAGAATCAGCTTGCGCGCGCCGAAGCCGGTCGCCGTGCCGCCCGGAGAGGTTGCGAGGTAGCTTGCGTACTGTCCCTCAAGCGCCCACTTGCCTGCGGCGGCTTCGCCGTACTTGATGCGTGTCGCCGGAAAAATGTCCGAGAACACAATGCGGTTCGGGTCGAACCGTTCCTCCGCAATGCCATCGCGGACTGCCCGTGCGAACGTTGTAGACAGCGTTTCGTTGTAGCTGCCGGTCATGATCTGCTCGGACGGATCGCGCCCAAACAGCCACTGGCTCAGCAGCACCGCCGTGCGGCTCTTGCCGTGGCGCGGCGGCATATTGACCACCAACACCTTGCGGTCGCTCTCACAGAACGCCTGTAAGCGCCGACACAGTGTTTTGAGGTACGGCCGGTCCTCGCGGTAGAAGTCCGGCGCCATCAGCTTGCAGAACGCCCAGAAGTCGCGCCGCGCAAGCTCAATCCGCGCCATGCGCCGAATACGCGCGTCAACCATCGTCAGCCAGCTTTCGCAGTTCTTCGGTGGTCAGACCTGCGAGCGGGTTTTCCACCTCGAGGATGCCGGAGTGCTCGATTTTCTGCACAAATGCGCCCGCCGCTTTGGCTCTCAGCTCTGAGGCCTTGAGCCGATCCTTGGTTTCCTCATCCTTGTCGCGCATGACGTTCGTCCAGAAGGCGTTGATCTCCTCCATGTCGGCAATGCGCGGCGTTTCAAGCAACTTGTCGCGGTCTGCGATGTAAACAGCAAGTTTCCGCAAGTTTTCACTGCCGATGGACTGAAATCCATTGTCATCCCTCGCCTTGTATCCGGCAAGCCGCGCCGCTTCTGCCGCCGTCTTGCCCTGCTTGTAATAATCTACCCAAGCCTGCTGCTTGGCTGTCAGTTTGCTCACGCGCTCACCGTCCTTTCTGAAAATGGGTAAAAGAAAACCGCCTACGGTGTAGACGGTTATGCTGGGTTACAGCTCTATTTTTATTTTTTCGATTGCGTATTGTCCGGGGACTTTTTTCATTTGGTATAACTCAATGCCTTTTTCTTTGCACAAGTCTTTGATTTCGGCTTTCAAACGCTCGTCTGCTTTCACACCAAGTCGGATTGATTTTGGTATTGGTGCGTCCCAAGATGCGCCCTGTTCTCCCAACGGAACTTGCATATGAATTGCACGAACTTCTTCCTCATATGACCACTCAGGTGATTTGCGATAAAGTGATCCAATGACCGCAAGTTGAAGTTTTATCCCCTTATAACCCGTTAAACAAATCATTTCCGAATGATATTCAACAGGCCACATTTTCTTTGTGAATTTGGAAGCATCATATTCCACGCAAATTCCGCGATGACAGTTTGCATAATGCCCCCACATCAGCAACGATGTATCCTTTCTCGAAAAACATGTTATGCCTATTTGACTCTTAAGTTGTTCCCTTGCTGCCGTTATAGTTGAAAGTAATTCGTTTTCAATAGACTGACGATCTGTCGAATTATCCAGTGCTGCTACCTTCCAATCTTTCTGCATTGCAGCTTTCATCAAATCATCTATTGTGCAACGCGACTCACACTCAAATGGATCATTAAACGCATCGGGAATAGATGCCCACAAAGTATTATTTTTGATGCTCTCCAGAGCATAATTTCTTTCTTTTCCGTTCTTATCTTTTATGTACTCTGCCGGGAAATACTTAAACAAACTCGACATAAACATACACATACACCTCCACGCCTCTACCATACAATACAGCCCGTTGTGTTGTCAATGGAAAAAGCACCCTCGAACGAGAGTGCTCTTTCAGAGATGTACTCCAATGGCATGAAGCAGGAGGTCACAGGGTCTGCGTTTCACCCCTGTCAACTTCATGATACTATTAAAACACAGATTTAGGTGCACGTTAGGCAAATTTTCACGGAAGATCTAAATATTTTTCAACTAGCCGGATAAACTCCGCATTCCATGTATGCGCCGTCCTCTCACTCACCGGCACGCACATCGCCGCGCCGTACAGCGTATGGCTTCGCTTCCAGTACACGCGGTCGATCAGCTCCATGCGCTGGCGGCCGTGTTTCATCACCTCGGTTTCCGAGATGGCAGCCCGCACCGCATCATACCTCCGCTGCTCCTTGTCAGTCAGGCGGTCAACGACCGCACGCTCGACCGGACTGCCGCCGCTGCTGTGGCCGCCGGACGCGCCGTAGGCCGGTGTGCAGGGCATGTCGCCCACATTTTCCGCCTTGCGGCGCAGCGCCGGGTACGACCGGATGATGCGCTTTGTGTACTCCCACCAGTCCTCACGATTGTTCAATGTTTTCCCTCCCTGTCCGTAATGCCGTAGCGCCACGCAAGGTAGCGCCGAACTTTATCGCTGTATTTAGTCAATATTCTTATGCTCCTCCTGATATTTCCGCATGATGCCGACCGCCACGTGGCACGCCTCGTCACACGCAGCCACCATCTTTTCACGGCCGTGCAGACCGCCGTAGTATTCGATCGCTGCCAACTCCTCGGCTGTCGTGGCCGGGTCGAGGATGCGGATTACCTGGTTAATCGTCATGGGTGTCCTCCCTCTCTTTGGCACGCCGTTCTGCTCCGTGCAGGATAGCCTGAATGGTGTATGCGTCCAGCAGTGTCATAACCGGAATGGTCTTCCTGCATAGTTTCAGCAGGGTTTTCGCTGTTTTCTTATCTACCGGGCCACTGAAATCGTTCATTTCTTGTCCTCCTCTCGGATTGTTCTCAGCAGTTCCTCATGTAACTCGCTGAATTTCCCGTCCCAGAAGTGGACCCGATGCAGCACAAGGAAGAACAGCACCAGCCACAGGATACAGTCCAGATTGACCAGCAAATCAGTGATTGTCATTCCTGCACCTCCGGCAACTGCGGCAACGGCCGCCAGAACAGCACATCGGTTCCGGCTTTCAGCCCGCCGACAAAATACGGCTGCTCATCCCAGGTACGCAGCGTTTCCACTCTTGCACGTCCCCACTTGTTGTACGTCAACACCGGCACACCGCGCTCCGGCAGGCGCTCCTTTGGGTTGATCCAGCCGTTCTGTTCGATCAGCTGGGTCACTGCCTCGCGGATCAGGGCGCAGCCATGCAAACCGCAGTTGTGATCATGCCCGCAGCCGAGGCAGGCCAGAGAGCCGGTCTGCACTTTCAGCTGTCCGAGGGCTTCGATAAGTTCTTTTGTATTCATGCTTATCCTCCTATCAGACATCGTTATAGCGGTTCAGGCAACGAGTATTATTGCAAAACCGTTTCTGACCGATTACCTTTAACGGCTGTCCGCAAAACTGGCAATACACCGCTTCTGTTCTCGGCGGGACATCATCCGCGTGTGTACCGCCGTATCTCATGCGGTTTACCATGCACAAAACCGACCCCGGCTGAGCCGCGGCAATGCAGTGTTCCTTTGCTTTGCAGTAATAACATTCAGGCGTTGCCATCTCTCATCAGCTCCTTCCGCAGCTCCTTGAGCTTGTCCGTCAGCAGGCTCTCGGCCTTGCTCCCAGCTTTCAGCTTGCCGCCCTTGTCGCAGAGATTGAAGCGCGGACAGTTGACATTATGCGTACCGCCGCCGGGAAAGAAGTCGTCGCCCTCGTACCAGCTGGCGGTGAAAAAGCTGCCGTCCGGCAGGTCGAGCCGGTACACGTTAAGCCCGATCTCGGGCGCCTTGTGCCAGATACCCCAGTTCTGCCAGTCGGCCAGGACGGCCTTGCGCTTGCTCTCGTTGGTCAGGGCGAGAATGTCCTTACCTGTCAGTTCCAGCATCATACCTCATTACCTCCCATTCGCAGCAGCTCTGCGGCCACGCACTCCGAACAATGCTCGATAAGATTGTCATGGTCCTTGATTTCTCGCGGAAATCTGCAATACTCGTCGCAGAACCCCTCCATCACCTTGTTTGCCCGCTGCTCCCAGCAGGCCAGATGGAACTCGGGTGCAGTCCGCACGCCCTGTCCGCAGAATTTACATTTTGCCATTGTTCTCCTCCCGATTCACGCTCGCCGCCGGCGAAAAACCATCCGGATACCGCCGTTCCAGCTTCTCGATGTTTGCCTGCATGATGTACTCCAACGGTACGTTCATCAGTTCAGCCATCAAAGTCACATACCACAGCACGTCGCCCAGCTCTTCGATAATTTTGGACGGCTGCCACGGATGTCCCTGATACATACACTTCTTGACTTCATCGGCTACCTCGCCAGCCTCGCCGGTCAGGCCGAGAGCGGCATTTGCCGTGTTATAGCACTTCGGCGTCGCTGTACGCATGGCCTTGCGCTGATATTCTTTAATCGTCATTACTGTTCTCCTTACTGCGGTTCATAACCCGATTTTTCCATTCCCGCTCCCAGTCCGAAAGCTGCGAATCGTCCTGCCCTCGGTCAGTACCGCCGATGTTCGCCGGGCTGAGATAGCCGCTCGAGTCCTCCTGCTTTGGTCTGCTCTGCTCTTTCGGCCTGGACAGGTTCGCTGCCGTCAGCACGCCGTTTTTCAGCCGCTCACGCAGTACGGTCATAAAGTACGGCACATAACCGCGGCTGTCGCTCTTGGCGTGGCCGACTGCATAATGCGCAGTAGCCGTTATCACCTCATCGGTCATTCCTAATGACCTCATCTTGGCGATAGCAGAGCGGTTCGCCTTGTTCAGCCGTTCTCCTAAAATTTCCTCCACGTCGCTGTGTAGTAGAGTAGAATTACTATCTATATTCCTATCTTTTTCTTTTACTTTACTATGTGTACTTTCGTCAGAGGGAAACTGGGGTTTCTCGCTTGTGAAACCGGGGTTTTCCTCGCGGGAAACGAATTTTTGCAGCAAAACACTGCGAGAGCTGATCTCCCGCATTTCCTGCTCGGTCAGAAGCCACAGTTCCCACTTCACCTCCGGATTGGTTCGTCCGGCAGTCGCAAAGTAGTAGTGCTCCTGGATTCTGTGCGAGGTGATAATGCCCTGCTGGAATAGGTCGCCGTCGAAAAGCCCGTGCGCCGCCAGACAGTCTATCATCTCTGCAATTTTTTCTGCGTCCGGCTCATAGCGTCCGGACAATACTTCGCTTTTAATGGACCAGATCACGCCGTCACGGTCGCTATCGCCGTAGGCTAAATAATAGCCTTTGTCGCGGTACGCCATCACCAGCAGCTGTAAATACACCACGATCGCCGCCGCGCCGTATTTGCGCCGTGCGGTAATCAGCTTCGGGTCGCTCATCAATCCAATATCGTGACGGAAATAATCCAGCCCGTTCTTGGTCGGTCTGCCCGTAGTATCACCTCCGGTTTTCAGGGCAGGAAGGGCGGGGTTGCCGCCCTGTGCCTTGCCTGCTTACGCCAGAATGATAACGTCCTCGCGGAGCTCCTGCGGAATGTGCTGCTCGAACCAGTCGCGGATATTTGCGATAGCCTCACGCTTCCATGCATCCGCATCAGCCGCAAAGAGCGCCGCCTGCACCTCATCGCCGGTCTGGCGAATACGGAACACGAACGGACTTTTCGGCTGCTCAACCTCGGTAAAGGTACGGTACGGCGCCAGTACAACCGGGTTCGGCACGCTCACCTGCTTCACAAGAGAAATACCGCTGCGGGCCGTCACGCGCTGCGTCATGCCGTCATCCGCCAGCGATACGCCGTTCTCGGTCGTTACCGTGCTGATGAGCTGCACCAACGTGTCGCGGACTTCGGTCGGCACGAAATGCGTCTGCATATTGATGATGAACTCCTCCACGCCCAGCCAGCGGCCAAACGGGAACGTTGGTGCGGACAGCTCGGCTTCCAGCAAGCACTCACGCGCCTTGTCGCTGTTCAGCTCGCGGTACAGGTGCACGCTGTCGTAATCCGCAACGTGGATAACAAAGCGGCGGCTGAGGCTGTCCTCGTCCTCAGCGCACTCATCCGTGCCGCTCTCGATGTAGTCGCGCACCGCCGAAAGCGTATGTACCGCCAGCGGCGATGCCGTCAGCTCGTTCGGAATGCGGTGCAGCGTGCGGTCTGCATAGTGGCTGCCGTTGCGGAACTCCAGATGCGGAGCCGAAAGGTTTACGATATATTCCAGTGCTTCCTTGATCATTTTGAATATCCTCCTATTGATTTACGCCAGCTTGACGACCTTGGGTTCGGTGTCAACGGACGGGTCGAACGACTGCTGACCGGGCACCTGCGGCGTGTACTCCATAACGATGGGTTCTGCGTCCGTGCCACCGAGCAGCAGTGCGCCGTCGATCGGCTTGACCGGAATCAGCTTGCTGCTCACCTCCGCACGGACAGCCACGCTGTCGCGGTTCTCGGTCGGCACGATGGACAGCTTGATGGTCAGCGTCCGCGCCTTTTTCGCCTCAGTGTTGAAGTCGCGGCAGTTTTTCATGATGCGCGTCAGCTCGTAGGCCGTGCGCTCACCGATCGCGCCGTTCATCATGTCCAGAATGCTGATCTCCTTAACTTCGCCGGTGTTATTAAAGTTACTCATGGTTGTACCTCTCCTTCATCTCACGTTTGTAGAATCTCATCAGACCGTCTATGATCTCGCCAGGTGTCATGCTCCAACGAGCAGCGTATTTCAGCAGCGCCGATGCAGTGCGCGGGTCTACGTCAAATGTAATCTTCATGAAATTCTCCTCTTATTCCGGACAAATCCGAATCTCAATCCCCGGAAACTCCCGTTCAAACCGCCGCTGCCATGCCTCTGCCCTGCTGTTGCCAGCGGACAGGTGCAGCAGCCAGATGGTCAGCACGCCGCTGAGATCCTGCTTGTGCAGCCAACGGATTACATCCGAAACCTCGAAATGGCTGTGCCGGATGCGGTCTTTCAGCACCGAGGGAATGCGGTCGCTGCGGTTCAGCAGGCGCTCCTCGTAATTGCATTCAACCGCGATGTAGGTCAGCTTATCGGCGGTGACGCCCAGATTCGCGGTATCCACCGCCCAGAGCAGGCGTTCCTTGGTGCGGCCGTCCTCGATGAGAAACCCGAGCGGCTCGTCCGTGTTGTGGAACGTGCGGAACGGAACGACTGTCAGGTGTCCGAACCGCAGCACGTCGCCCGCTTTGATGAGATGCGCCGCGTCCATTGCGTCCTTGTGGGCGGCGGCTGTGCCCTCGCTCATGTAGACCGGAACGCCGCCTTTCAGCAGCTGTGCGGCGGCTTTGGCGTGGTCCTGGTGCTCATGGCTGACCAGACACGCGGTAATGCCCGCCACGCCGTAGCCGAGCCGCTTTTGCAGCTCCTTGAACGTCAGTCCGCACTCCAACAGCAGCGTGGTTTCGCCGTCCGACACCACGTAGGCGTTGCCCTTGGAACTGCTCGCCAGTGATGTAAACGTCAAATCGGGCACTCTCCTTCGGTCTCCTCGGGCGGGATTTCCACCTTTTCCTCGGGCGCGTTGTCCGCGAACTGCGTGGACTTGCGGATGATGTCCTGCACCCACTCGGGCAGCTTGCCGAGCACTTCCATGTCCGGATCGTCCGCATCGAAAACGAGAATTTCGCTCTCCGGCTGCGGCGCAGGAATCCCTTTCGGGAAGCCGGTCACGGCCTCAATGCGGTTGTACCTGCCGCCGTCGTCCTTCTCCGTGACGGTCACGCTCAGCATCGCCGGAACGCCCGCCATCTGCATCAGATCAAAGCCATCACCGGCCGGATCCAGCTCCGCATCGGTCAGCGCCTTGCCGCGCCATGCGGTCAGCATCTGGAACAGCGCCGCACGCTCATGCAGCGACACCGTAAACCGGCGGGACGACAGCCAGCGCGGCTTGTCCTCGCCGTCCACCTCGACACGCTCATCCGGTATCTCGAAGATGAACATACATTCCTCGGCGTACTTGCCCTGCTTCTGCTTCTCGAACTGCTTGTACTGCTGACCGAGGTCAACGACCGCAACGCAAACACCCATGTAGGTGCCGCCGTCCATCGGCGGAATGCTGCTCACGACCTTGCGTTTTGCTTTCAGGCTCATTCGATTCTCAACTCCTTATCCTGCTCCGAAACCACCAGCCGCACGACCTGCGAGCCGATAGGCTGCAAATGTGTAACACTCTCGGCGTTGTCCACGAAAAGCGGTACACGGCGGCCGAAATGTGCGGAAAGCGTGTCAATAATGTCCATGCCGATGTTGATTTGCATGGCGTTGTTCGTGCCCTCGAACGTCGAGCCGTTCATATCCATCGGCTCACAGCAGTCTACCAGACCGCCGTTGACCTGCTCGGTGAACAGCCGCCAGCGCGTCAGGCGGAACCGGCTGTTGACGCTCTCGGTAATGGCCTGCACGCGGTAGCGCGTGAACTCCTCGCACATGGCAATGAGCCTGTCCATCTGCTCGACCTTGGCGGCGGCTTTGCGCTGCTCGGTCTGCAACTCGGCAATGCGCTTTTTCGTGTCCGCGAGTGTCTGCTCCTTGGCAAGAACGGCATCGCTTTCCAGCTTGCGGCGCGTCAGCTCGGCGTGCTCGGTTTCCAGACGGGTCTTTTCCGCAGCGGTGTCGCTGTTCAATCGGTCGAGCCGCTTTTCCGTATCCGTGATGAGCATCTGGATGGCGTTCCTGCGGCGGTCGTAGTCCGGCAGGTTCTCCGGTTCTGTGATGACCGGCGGCGTATATCCGTCAAGGGCAATCTGCGCTTTCTGCACCTCGTCCTGTGCGGATTTCAGCGCCGTTTCCGCATTCGCAAGGCGCTCCTGCGCGGCGGCAATGCCCTGCTTGACCAGCTTGCTGTCCTCAAGGAGTGCGCCCTTACGCTGCTGCTGATAGGCGGCAAAGGCTTCGCGCGCCTCTGCAACCTGCTCTGCCGGCAGCGGCTGATGGCAGGTCGGGCAGACGGTTTCCGTGAACTCTTCCATGTCAATCGCACGCCAGCGGGCACGGTAATCGTTTAGGCGGGTTTCGCCGTCCGCGATGTACCGCTTTTCATGGTCAATGGTTCTCTGAAAGCGATCAACGTCCTGCTTACGTTCGGAAAGCGCACGGCGCAGCTCGTCGGTCTTGTCCTCGACCGGCACGCGCTGACTGGCAAGATGGGCGTTGTTTTCGGTTTCCAGCTCACGGAGCTGATTTTGCAGTGCGCCCAGCTCGTTGCGTGCCTGTGCGGCAAGGGTGTTGTTCGTGAGCTTCACAAGCTCGCCCTGCACCCGCTCGCGCTCGGCCTGCAAACGGTCGCTTTCGCTGTGCGCTGCCGCGAAGTCAAGACTTTCCAGCTCCGCTACCATGCGGCTGCATTCATCCACGCGGACCGGCAGCGTGTTCAGGTTTGCGTTCATGTCCTTGCGCTGCTTCATCAGCACGGACTTGTATTCATCCACTGTCCGGCGGCCGACTTTCTCGGTCAACTCGGCAAACTGCGGTGCAGTCGCGAGCAGCTGCTTGTCCTCCGGCAGACCGCAGATCTCAGCGAGCAGCGTGCGGCGGTCTTTCCAGTGCATTCCTTTCGTTACCGCCCAGACATCGGTGAGCAACTTAAACTGTCTCTCGTCGATCAGCTCTGCAATGCGGCGCTTGTATGCGTTTTCGGCAAGCGGCACATCGTCGATGTAATAGTCACGGGTGTCACCGGCGTAGCGCTCGATGGACGAACCGCGTGGCTTCTCCCACTTCTCGCGGAGCACCTTGCGCAGCTTGATTGGCTCGCCGTCCACCTCCAGAATGGCGGTGACCTCGGGCATCGTGCCTGCCGGTGCACCAGTCGGCTTGATGGCCGGGCGGCTGTGGCCTGCGCTGTCCTTGTCGAAAAGCAGCCACGTCAGCGCGTCGTAAACGCTGGTTTTGCCTGCGGCGTTCTCGCCATAGATGTTGTTCACGCCCTCGTGAAAGTCGAGGTGCAGGACGTTGAAGCACTTGAAGTGCACCAAATCCAAGGATTTCAGAAGGATGTTCATGCTTCCATCTCCTCCAGCAGGCTCTTGATGATGTCCTTCGGCGTGCCGCGGCGCAGCAGGTCGGCAATGTCGTCGCCGGTCAGCTTCGCGCCCTTGCGGACGAGTGCTGCACGGCAGGTCGCGTCATCGTAAGTCGTGCGCTTCCAGACGGGCGAATCCTTGCTTGCGATGGCGCGGGTCATAGACACGCGAAACGCTTCACCGACGTTCTTGTCCTGCTTGCGGATCTCGGTGTACATGCTTGCAATCGCGTAGCTGATCTGGGCGGTGATGAAGTCCATCTCGCCGGACAGCTCGACTTCGGTCTTGTTCACGCCATTTTTTTCCGTACAGATAATCTTTACCATTGAAAATCTCCTAACTTCATGCTATTATGTGGTTGAATACTTTTACCTGCCGCTGATCGGGATTGCCGTCCTGACAGCGGCGTTTTTCATGCGCGCACTTCGTCGTAGGCGATAACAGCCGCGATCTCGCAGACCGACACATCGGCGTCGGGGTGCTGCTCGATGATGTACGACAGCTTGCGGATTTCCTGCTCGATGACCGACAAAGCCTTGCGCCAGCAGACAGCCATCTTGTTGAAGTCGTCCACCCGACCGACCACAGCGTCAAACGCCGTGAAGATCATGCGGTCAACATCGACCGGCTCTTTTGCTGGTTCCGGCTCGGCCTCGACGGACGGCTCGGTTTCAGCTTCCTGCTCCGGCTCTGCTTCGACCTCGGGTACCGGTTCGGTACTCGGCTCCGGCGTCTTGCTGCCGGTCCGCTGCCGTGCTGCCATGGCGGCCAGCTTGGTGATGACCTTATCGCGGGATACGCCCAGCGCCTCCGCGATCTCGTTCGCGGACTTGCCCTCGTCGCGCAGCGTTGCCAACTGCTCGAGCTGTTCATCTGTCCAGCGGAAGTACGGGCGCTTGCTCGGCCGCGGCTTGCGGTGCGGACTGTCGAACTCGGATGCGACCGAGGCGAGAGTTTCTGCGAAATTGTTGTTAGACATAGGGTTTCATCTCCTTTTCATTCCGTGCTGACACCCTCGGCCATGAACTTCTCGAACGCGGCCTTGGGAATGATAAAGTGCATACGCCCGCTCGGCTGACGGTACGCGATGCCAAACGGCACCTGCTTGGTGCGGATCAGGTTGCGCAGCGAGTTAGGGTTCATGCCCAGACGTTGTGCGCATTCTTTTGCGGTGTAGGTTTCACGCTTGTCCGTCATGTGAATTCTCCTCTCTTATGTGATAAACTTAGCTGTCATCCGTGCAATGCAGATCAGAGCAGCCAAACTGATGTAAAATACCGCACAGAACATGTCGATACGCTGATGGAACAGCCTGTTCTTCAACAGGTGGATCTGCACCAGAATGAGCAGCTCCCAAAAAGCAATGCCCGACGGGAGGTAAATCATGAAGCATCACCACCCTTCTTGATGGGTTCTCGTACATGCTTTCTTGTTTCCAGCTCGTATTGCGTCGTTTCTACATAAAGCAGCATATCTCGCTCATCAAATTCCTTGAAAATGTATTTTGACAGCGCAATAGCTGATTGGGCATCGCCCTTTCTTGCTGCCGCCGCAAGGCATTCATGCAGCAACTGCAGCACCGAGTAGCGAATATTATCCGTGGACGAAATGCGCAGTATTTGTTTCTGTTCTGCCATTTTATCGGTTCTCCTCCGAATTGCTGTCATCGAGCGCTCGTCGTACGGCCTTTGCCAGATTGTCTAAGGCACGCCAGCGCAGGAACTGATATACGCAGCTGCGTACAGTCCAGCCTAAGGCGAACGACGATACGCATAAAGCGGTAATTGGGAAAATCATTGGTTTTCACCTCACTTTTACGCTTGTACCCTAATCCAGCATTTGCTATAATATTGACAAAGGAGGTCTTATTATGACAAATTCTTGCTTTGTTGTTATGCCAATCGGTACACAAATTTACAATGGTGTAACTGTTTCCGAAAATGATCTGCGTAAACGATACGACTACATTATCAAGCAGGCTATCCAAGCTGCCGACCCCACGCTTGAAGTCATCCGAGCAGATGAAGAACTGAATCCCGGTTCAATGAGCAATGATATTTTCATGAAGTTGATGCACTCCAAATATGTTATTGCTGACATCACATATCCTAATCCAAATGTATTTTATGAACTCGGTATACGCCATGCCATCAGCCCACGCACCATTCTTATCCGTGAGCAAAATGCACCTTCAATTCCTTTCGATATTTCTCACTTGCGCTATATCGAATACTCTTTGGAAGCAGGTGGTATGGAAGATTTGAAAACAAAGCTCATCTCAAGATTTGGTTTCTATCAACGAAATCCCAATAAGCCTGATAACCAGTTTTTGGAGTTGTGCGCATTTACCAATTATGTACCCACTCTTTTCGGACAAAAAGCAGATCCACAACAGGAAGTAATGAAAAATTTTCTCAATTTCTGCTGTACCCAACCAACCCTGTTGCAGCAAATGCTCCGCCCTGGCTTAACATCCGAAGATCAGGAGCAAATTATTATGCAAGAACTGGCTAAACATCCAGAAGAAATGGCTAAAATTATCCTTCCTTTAATGATAACATAACTCCATTTTTGCATTAACATAGAGCTCATCCAACCATCTGATTATGGTATCTCGCTCGCGCTTCGGAGGAACATTTGCAATACTAATCTCAACTGCAAATGTTTCTCCGTTTTTTTCAAAACAAAGTGCCTTCTTAATAGATTTTTGCGTGTTTTCAGTCATTGTTTCTTACCTCGCTTTTGTCACTTATCGTGACTATCTGTGTCAAAAAAAAGAGCCTGTACGGTCGTGTGGTAGTAATCCGCCAGTTTGACCTTGATCTCGTCACGCGGTACACGCTGTCCATTCTCGTACATCGAGATAGCAGACAGCGAAATCCCTACCGCACTGGCTACAATATCACGCGGAATGTTACCTCTTGCCTGCACAAGCCGTTCTGCAATCGTCATTTTTGTCACCTCCTTGCGTGTCACTTTATGTGACAATGTTATTATAACAACCTCGTCAATCTTTGTCAACACATTTCGTGACATTTTTCTATTTACTTTTGTCACGGGTCGTGTTATGATACCAACATAAGGAGGCGATCCATTTGGCACAACTTAGTGATATGCTCACTTATTTGCGAAAAAGAAAAGGACTGTCCCAGCAGGAGCTTGCAAACACCCTGAAAATATCCCGCAGTGCGATCGGTATGTATGAAACCGGCAAGCGCGAGCCAGATCTGGAAACCCTTGAAGTTTTTGCCGACTTCTATAATGTAGACATGAACACGCTGACCGGCAAAGCACCTATCAAGGAACAAACAAACAAACTTCCCGACAATGCCGTTCCGGTTGACTTCTCTCACCTAAAGCGCATCCCCATCCTCGGCCGCATCGCTGCAGGAGCGCCGATCTACGCCGAAGAAAATATCGAGGGCTACACTTTTACCGACCTTAACGGCGGCGCAGAATACTTTGCTCTGCGCGTACGAGGTGACAGCATGAATGCCGCCCGTATTTTTGATGGTGATATTGTTATTATCCGTAGACAGGATATTGTTGAAAATGGCGAGATCGCGGCAGTCCTTATCGACGATCAAGACGCAACCCTCAAACGCTTTTCTCGAAGTGGTAACATAGTAACCCTCATGCCGCAGTCCACCAATCCCAAACACAAGCCGTTTGTTTACGATTTGAAAGAGACTAATGTTCAAATTCTGGGTCTGGTCGTCAAGGTTGAATTTCGACCGAGCTAAAACAAAAATCCCCATTCACTGGTAGAACCGTGAACAGGGATAGGATATTTATGCTGCCGCACTATACCGCAGCGTGTACTTCTTGCCCCGGTACTCAAAACTTTCCGGGTAATCGTGGCGCTCCAGCCACAGGCTGACCTTGGCAACGACCGACTTCGTGTACTGCACGTTCGTTCCGGCGTGGCCGCTGACGGCGCTCTGGAACGGCGCAAGCTCTTTTTCCTCGGGCAGTACGTCCACCTGCGCGATGATCGCGGAGATTGCGTGTGCGTGCGGTTTGCCCGATCTGGACATTACGCCAACCTTTTTAGCAATCGCGGTCGCATCGAACAGTTGCTTGTTCAGCGTTACGCCCTCGAGCGGGATCTCCACACCGACCGGCGCGTACAGACTCTTCATGGCAACGGCAACAAACTGCGGCGCCATACCGGCCTCCTTGAGTGTCTGGCGGATAATGCGTGCCGCGCTGTTGACCTCGCCGAGCCGCTTCTGCGATACCTTCGGTGCCGTGTACTCGCCGTGCTTGCGGATTGCAGGCAGCACTTCGGACGTTACCCAGCGCTTGAACGCTCTGGCCGCCGGCAGCTTGCTGGACAGGATAAGGCTGTACAAGCCGGACTCGTTGATGATAACCATGTTCTGCTTGCCGCCGGGGGTTGTCATTTCAACCACCCCCTTGTCTTCGTCATCGATGTGCTTGCGGACCGCCTGTGCGGTATCGGAATAACCGAGAATGTCCGCTACGTCCTTGCCGACAAACCACGGTTCGCCGTCCTTAGTCAGCGTGCGAACCTCGCCGAACTGGTCATTTGCGAAAATCTGAATTTCTTTGCTCATTGCATTGTCCTTTCGTCCATAGGTGGAAAGGAGCGGCGGGAACATACCCCGCCATGCGTTACTCCAATGCTGTCCCCCATTTCGGGGTGAGCGCGCTCAGTTGTAATTACAGGTGGTATCTTACCGCATGGCACCAATTCTGTAAATTGACAAAATGACGGTGAAAAAACTTCAATCTCGCGTTTTCTGAACTTTTTGATACGTTTTATCATTCATCCAACCGACACCAGCGGTTCGCAGCGTTCTGCGGAGCTTTCTGGCATCTTTGGCGTTACTATAAATATTCAACAAATATTTTTTCAAAAAAATCCCGCCCCGGTGCTACCAACACCAGAGCGGGACATGAGGTACTGACAAATCGCGAAACCTATCAGTACCTCTATTTTATCACACCTTCATGCGATAAGAAAGGGGTTTTATCATTATGAACGGAAGTTTCCGCAAAAAGCCGAACGGCAGTGTGGAACTGCGTGTCTGGCTCGATATGCCGGACGGCAGCCATGTTCAGAAGTCATTCTGCAGGCGCACTCGTGCGCTCGCTAAAGCCGCCTACGAGGAATTTCTCGAGAAAGGTAAACAGACGCAGGCCCGGCGGAAGTCGGTCGGAGGCTGGGGCGCAGAGTGGCTGGAACGCAAAGAGCAGTCGGTCAAGTACCGCACCTACGCCAATTACGAGCTGTATTTCAACCGCTATATCCTGCCTATGCTCGGCAAAATGTCGCTCGACAAGGTCATGCCCGCCGACATTGAGCGGCTGATGGGCAGCGCCGCGCACCTCAGTAAGAGCGCACGCCACCACATCTTCATCACCATCGACCAGATCATGAAAAGCGCGGTTGCGAACGGTCTGTGCAGCCGCAATCCGTGCGAGGGTATCAAGGTCAAGCCGGACGCGACATTCAAGAATATCACCGTCTACAAGCCGGACGAAATCGCCTGCCTGCTCTCTCACCTTGACCGACCGTTCGGTGTGGCGATTGCCATTCTGCTGTACGCCGGTCTGCGCAGCGAGGAAGTCATGGGGCTGCACTGGCGCGACATCGACCGGAAGAACCGCACAATCACCGTCCGGCGCGTTGTCACCCGTGTTGCCAAAGGCGAGTTTGCGCCCGTGGACGTGACCAAGAACGAGCGGGTGCGCGTTGTCACCTACGGTGACCAGCTTGCCGCGGTGCTGGCGGACGCGCCGAAAACGAGTATCTACGTTGTTCCGGCAAAGCGCGGCGGTTACATGACACCCGGCTCGTTCCGCCGGCAGTACGACAGCTTTTTCGATGGGCTGCCCATTCGCCGCCTGTCGCCGCATAAGCTGCGCCATACCTACGCCACCTACCTCATCAAGGGCGGCGCCGAGCTGCGCGCCGTGCAGACCCTGCTCGGACACTCGTCCGTTAAGGTCACCGAGATCTATACGCACATCAATACCGACGACCAGCGCCGGGCGTCGCAGAAGCTGGCGTACTGAATTTGTAATTCCTCCGAAAAAAATCGGAGGAATTTTTTCTTAGTTGACCATTTGTGGTCAATTTATACGGTATATCAGACATATATTGAAGGGTATTCTTAAATCATAAAAAAGGAGCTTGTAGATATGTGGATGGCATTTAGAAAGAATATTGCTTTTTCTGATAATTATGTTACAATAAATTTGAAAGGAGGGGAATGTATGCAACGAGAATACCCCGTGCTATCGTTGTCGAACTATATTTGTTCAACGACAGCTGATGATGGTAGAACGGTTACAAACTTGCAGCTGCAGAAAATTTTATACTATATTCAAGGATATTTTATGAGGTGCTTAGATTCCCTTGCTTTTGATGAGGATATATACAACTGGCAATATGGTCCGGTTGTTCCTGAAGCTTATTTTGAGTATAATGTAAACCTAAGCAATCCTATCAATAACATCGATGTTACTGCTGCCAATGAATTTGGTAATTCTTTGCGGATTGATAGTAAAGCATTTAATTTATTGCATAAGGTCCTAAACAAATGCTTACTGTATTCTGCAAGACAATTAGTAAGTATGACACACAAAGAGGATCCATGGAAAAATACTGCTTCACGACAGATGATAAGCAAAAATGCAATTAAACGATTCTTTGCATGTAATGATCCTCTTGGATTGGACTCTTAATCTGATATGGAATATTCTGAGAAACTAAGTGAACTCATTGAGAGCATGACACATTATATTGAGCCATCTGATGAGGAAGCCGACGAGTTACTCAATGATTTTCAAGAAATCTATAACGATGGTACTTTTCGGCATTCATATTATGAAATTTCCCAACAATTAGAGGGCTTTCAGAGTGATGTGCGCGATAATGTCTGTGCTGTTCTTGAACGAGTGATGTCGAGAATATCAGACGATCATTCTAACCTTAGTAAGGGTATGACAAAGTTATATGATCATATTAAGTTAGAAGCATTACGTTTGGCTAGAATGGAGAAAGTGGCATTTTTAAGTGCTAAAGCGGATGAAGCATTAAAACAAGCTCAACAGTTGAATAAAGAAAGCAACAAAAATGTAACTGATCTACTTGACCGTGTCAATGGATTCCATGGTCAATCTATTGCAATTTTAGGTATTTTTTCTGGTATAGTATTGGGTTTCTCAACTGAGATCAAGTTACTGACAGAAACTTTCTCGAACATAAATAATATGAATGTGAAGAATATGCTTCTATATTTATTGATAGTTGGATTTATTGCATTTAACACATTATTTATGTTAATGTACGCAGTATCTAAGATTGCGAATCAAAGCATTGCAGCATCTTGCAAAGGAAGAGAATGTGAGTCCTGCCCAGAAAATCATCGAGCCTGGGGACGGTTACGCCGAAAATATCCTTATGTTCTGTACTTTAACATCATGGTATTGATAAGTGCAGTGGTTGTATTGGTTGTTTTTAGGCGATAGTAAAAATTTTCATAACTGTTCAAATATAATACATCATCATATACCATTCCTACTCCTCAGGCAAAGATGTTGCTGTATAGGGCATCGACTTCGGAGTGATATTTATCTAAAGAACAAGGGAATAATAAGGGAACAACCCCGAAATCGTCAGCTATTCTGCGGGTTTGCTCCACACTGTAAATCTGTCGTCTATGACTTCGGTGGTTCGAATCCACCACCGGACGGGCAGGCACGCGTGTGGCAGTAAAGCCATAAGGCTGCACCCGCCAATCACGGCAGGCACACGCCCAATCCGAAGGAAAGAGCGGTCGTTCGATGATGAAATCTACCAGCACGGACCGTTTGTAACGATATATTGCCGTTTGCGACGTTATCTCGCAGGGGCGCACACACCCACCGCAGTGGGCGTCCAGCGAGCAACCGCCGTAGGCGGCTCTTAGCGAGCCGGAGTGTGCGCCCGCATACCAATAATTAGGGCGAACACTGTTCGCCCTACGGGATATATGGTGCAAAACCATGTCTCTCAACAAACAAGCGCTCCGGTTTCATCACTTGACAAAACCGGAGCGTCCGTTTATTATACTGATATAAGAACGGCTCTCACGTGTCAGGTGCGGTCGTTCCCCGAACAAGTTTAGAGCTTGAGGAAAACGCCGCTGCCTTTTTAGGTGGCGGTTATTTCTTGAGGTTCAAAATACCGAAGACAACCGTCGCAAGCAGCATCAGAAGCGTAAGTACCTCCATTGTTGTCATGCGCGTCACCCCCTTAATGCAGGGGAATAACCTCGCCGTTCCATATCAGCAACTTCATTATAGCATACATGGTTTCATACTGTGTCAATAAACCGCTCTTCGGGGCGGCTTTTGTGTATTTCCCCCGTATTTCAATCACATAAACCCCAAAACAGGCACACCTCTCGGTGTGCCTGTTTTCCGTATATTACTCTCTATCCTGCGACCCGCTGTCTCCTACCACAGAATCAGCAGATCGGATATTGTACTTGCCGCGATGATGACGAGCCAGCAGACAAGCGGTGCTGCCCACTCTGCCCTTCCCTCGCCCTGCGGCGCGAGCTTGGGGCACGCTCTCATCAGAAGCCTTGTCGCCGCGAAGCCGAGCGCGCCGCCGAGCGTATTCAGCAGCAGATCATCTGCCGAGGTGACGCCGCCCGCGGCCAGCTGTATCAGCTCAATGCTGAGCGAGGTGCCGAAGCACCAGCCGATGGTACGTCCCGCCCGCTCGAACCACCGCCAGAACAGCGGCAGGAACAGTCCGAGCGGAAACAGCAGCGCGATATTTCCGGCAATGTTCACGAACGCGCCCAGTCCGACCGCGTTTTTGTCCGTCAGCACGGAAATCATATCCGCGAACGGAATCAGCTCCAGCCTTGGCTGCGGCAGATGGCCAACGAGCAGCTGCGCCAGTGAAGGACCGGTAAACAGTCCCACGCCCGCAAGGTACATCAGCAGAAGCAGCGTGCCGATGATACCGCGCTTGCTCATCCGACGGCCACTTCCGTCGTATAGGCAACATCACCGCTCTGTGCAGACTCGACGCCGTTTTCCGCGTCCTTCTCCGCCTGTGCACGGTATTTCTCGATGATATCCTTCGGATAATCCTCTTCGATATAGCCTGCGCTTGCATCCCACTCGTCGCCCTTTTCGTCCGTGTAGGTCACGGATACGTTGCTGCGGGCAAACTGCTGCATAATGCCATACGCCATCGCATCGCTGCCGTACAGATTCATTGCGTCAATGTTGACCGCATTCTTGAGCAGCGCGTCAATGTCTGCTCTGTCGGTCACCTGCACGCCCTGCCAGAAGTCTTTATCCGGCAGATAGATGCTCAGTGTAATCAGCTTTACGTTTTTCGCGCTGACAGCCTTGGGAACGATATTGGCGTACTTTTTGATGAGTGCAAGCGTCTTTACGTCCTTGTCGGTCACGCATACGGCACCCTCGCTGTAATAATCGTCGTTGTTCTGCTGCGAGAATTCCATGCGCAGCACCGGCATGGCATCACCGGTGTGGGTCAGCGTCTCTGCCTTGAGCGTGTCAATGATCTCCTGTGCCTTCTGCGAGTCGCTGAGTGTGCCGACGCCGTTGTAGCCGTCACCGTTGGTGTAGAAAACAATGTTGCGGTGATAACCCTCATTGACCTCGCCGAGCGCAAACAGCGACCACGCCTTCTGCTTGTACTCTGCGGACTGGTAAATCTGCTTTTTGAGCGTGAACACTTCGTCTGTGGCCGGCAGCTCATACGAACGGCTCTTCACCTTGCCGTTCTTCAGCTTGAAGGTGACGGTGATGCACTCCTTCTGTGCATTTTCATCCGTATTATTCAGGCCTTCCACGCCGAGCGCCGCCAGCTGCCGCGCTGCCGCGATATTTTCCGGCTCACTGAGCAGTGCCGATTCACCGACGTAACCCATCGGCGCTGCCGCTGCAATGCTGCCCTCATCCGGCAGCCACTCATCATAACCGAACACATCCGCCTGCATGATCAGCATACCGCCGACCAGCACTGCAAGGATGATAACCAGCTGCAGCGGCTTGCGGAAGATGGCGCGGAAGTCGAACGCGTAAATGATCTCCACCACGCAGTGGAAAATGACCGTGCCGAGCACCAGACCGACCCAGAACCACAGCTCAGATTCGTAGACCAGCATTTTGAAAATCTCAGCGAACGCCGTACCCATAACCACGCAGATAATAATCTTGACGGGCAGCTTAATCGGGTTGAATGCCAGTGCCGTGCCCGCCCGCTCGCTCTTGCGGATGCGGAACAGGAACAGCGCCAGTGCGGTGATAACGATCGCCGCAACCGCATAGCCGATCAGCAGACCGATAGCACTCGGCTCCTGCAGCCCGGCGGCGTAATCCATCGTATAGACAGGCTCCACTGCCCCTGCCCAGCTATGCATTTTCGTGCCGTTTACGCCGAAATACTGAATCAGCGGTGCAAACTTGTTGCAGAACAGCAGCGAAGTCATGGAAGCATCCATCACATAGGTCTGGAAGAACATGCTCTTGAGGCCCTGCCACAGTGCGGTTACGAGTGTCGGTCCGAAGTACACCCACAGACCGAGCAGCAGCGTGATGACCGTGTTGCCGCACAGGATGGTCGTAACAGCCGCCATCGCGTACAGCAGGAAGAAGAAAATGACGTTGGACGCGATCACGCCGATGAGCGATGCGTTGACCACCTCACCGAAGCCCATCGCACATGCACTGACAATGCTCAGCGCATGCAGCACGAGGTACGGCACCAGCGCACACAGCGCACCGGTCGCGTAGTTTACCGCAAACAGACGGCTGCGCGAAATCGGCAGGCTGTGATAGAAATCCACCTTGCGGCGATTGTGCAGGTACGCGAACATGCTCACACCGCAGGTGACCGCCAGAATGATGACGGCCAGCTTGACAAACACATTCTGTCCGCCGAGCATCTCACCGACGCTCTCCACATAGCCTTGCCAGCTTGCCGCGGCATCTGCCGCACTCAGATTGACCAGATCCTGCTTATGTGCCGACAGGCTGTGCTGCGCCGTCATAATCACTGGCAGCAGCTGCGCCATAAAGAATCCCACCGTGGACAGCACGATGGCCCACAGATTGCGTTTCATGCAATCCCGCACGAGACCCTTAGAACAGGAGTTTCTTGACATCATAGTCTGCCACCTCCGTTTCATTGATAAAGATTTCCTCCAGCGTCAGCGGGAGCATTTCGCAGAAGGTCGGGTTCAGCGCGTTCACCCTGGCGAGCAGCTCTTCCCGGCTGCCGCGCGCCGTAATCGTGTACAGCGAGCCGCGCTGCTCCTTGTGCAGAATGTCAAAGCCTTCCCACGCGGAATCCGGCAGCGGATTCGGAAAAATGCACTGCATTTTGTACATGCCGAGCTTCATGTCGTCCAGATCGCGCGAGAACAGGATGCCGCCGCGATGCAGCAGACCGACATGGTCGCAGATGTCCTCCAGCTCACGCAGGTTGTGCGAGGCGATGATGGGCGTCAGACCTCTGTCCGCTACATCCTCGGCAAACAGGCTCTTTACCGTCTGGCGAACGACCGGGTCGAGACCGTCGAACGTCTCATCGCAGAATAAGTAGTCCGTGCCGCTGCATACGCCGCAGATGACCGAAACCTGCTTTTTCATGCCCTTGGAGAACGTCCGCAGCTTGCGGTTTTCGTCCAGACCGAAGCCGTTCATCAGCTTGCGGTAGCGCGCTTCATCGAATTTGCTGTAAAAGCGCTTGTAGTAGTTTTTCATTTCCTTCGGCGTGCTGTTCGGGAAAAAGAACTGCTCATCCGAGATGAAGAAAAACCGTTCCTTCATTGCAATGTTCTCGAAAATGTCCTTGCCGTCGATCTGCACCGTGCCCTCATCCGGCTGCAAAATGCCGGCCAGCATGCGCAGGAACGTGGACTTGCCCGCGCCGTTCGAGCCGATCAGGCCGTAGACCGAACCGTCCTTGACTTCCGCACAGATGTGATCGACCGCCGTGATGTCCTCAAACCGCTTGGTCGCGTTGGTTGCCGTAATCATGTTCTGCTCTCTCCTTTCCTCTCTACCCAGCCGCGCAGCTGCTCCTCGGTCGCCCCGAGCGAGCGCGCCTGACCAGCCAGTGCGGTAATCTGCTCACCCAGTTCGTTAAGCCTCTGGGAACGCAGCACCGCTGCATTGTCCGATATAAAATTTCCCCGTCCTTTTGCGGCGTAGATCACACCGCGGCGTTCCAGCTCTCCGTAAGCGCGCTGTATTGTGTTCGGGTTGATCGACAGTTCCATCGCAAGCTGCCGTACACTGGGCAGCTGGGTGTCCGCCGGCAGTGCCCCACGCAAAGCCAGTCCCTCAATGCCGTCCACCACCTGTTCATAGATGGGTCGGGCATCCCGATAGTCGATTTTAATCACCTGACGCGCCTCCTTTCCTTTTGTTGATTTGAGAGTGTATCAACTGTACTGTGTGTTTTAGTACAGTTAGATAATAACACGAACCAGACGGCATGTCAAGCATAATTAGTAATTAGGAATTAGAAGTTAGTAATTAACGTGATAGAAAGCCTTACCGTAGGGTGCGCCGACCCCGGCGCACCGTGTAAACCGTCTGCACATGCGTAACCGTAGGGGCGAACATTGTTCGCCCGCAGCGCGACCGGAGCCTGCGCAAGGAGCGGCCGCAGCGCGACCGGAGCCTGCGCAAGGAGCGGCCGCACACCCATTTAACCACAACGAGGGAGCACACTGTGCTCCCCTACGAGATAAATGTTGCCGATGAATTTACAAACGGTGCGCCGAGGTCGTACCCCAGGGCACCTTCTCTTGCGGCTATGCCGCAATTCACCTTGCCGCACCCTACGGTAATGTTTGTGCAGTTATTTGTCGGTATGAACATGATTTATCGTTGCAAAAGAAAAAGGGCGCACAATGTGCGCCCTGCGGAGAACCATCCCTTCACGGTCATTCTCCATTTTCCATTTTCAATTCTCTATTATTTCCATTTCCACTCGCGGACTTCCGGCATATCCTCACCGTACTCGGTGATATACTGCTGATGCTGCACCAGCTTATCGCTCATCTTCTGGTAGAGGTACGCGCCGCGGTTGCCCAGCTGCGGCAGGCGCAGCAGAACGTCCTTGACAAGGTGGAAGCGGTCGATATCATTCTGCACGCGCATATCAAACGGCGTGGTGATGGTGCCCTCCTCCCTGTAGCCGCGAACGTGCAGGTTGCGGTTATGACGGCGGTAGGTCAGCTCATGAACGAGCGTCGGGTAGCCGTGGAAGGCGAAGATGATCGGCTTATCCTTGGTGAACAGCATGTCGTATTCTGCATCGGACAGGCCGTGCGGATGCTCCCGCTCGGGCTGCAGCTTCATCAGGTCAACCACGTTGACAACGCGAACCTTGAGTTCGGGCAGCTCTTCCCGCAGGATGGATACGGCAGCCAGCGTTTCGAGCGTCGGCGTCTCGCCGCAGCACGCCATAACAACGTCCGGTTCTGCGCCCTGATCGTTGGACGCCCACTCCCAGATGCCGATGCCCTGGGTGCAGTGCTGCACAGCCTGCTCCATGGTCAGCCACTGCGGACGCGGATGCTTGGAAGCCACGATGACGTTGACATAGTTGCGGCTCTTGATGCAGTGATCGAAGCAGCTGAGCAGGCAGTTTGCATCGGGCGGCAGGTACAGACGGACAACATCCGCCTTTTTGTTGGCGATGTGGTCAAGGAAGCCCGGGTCCTGATGGGTAAAGCCGTTGTGGTCCTGCTGCCATACGTTTGAAGCCAGAATCAGGTTGAGCGACGCGATCGGCTGACGCCACGGCAGGCCGTTGCAAACCTTGAGCCACTTGGCGTGCTGTGCCGCCATCGAGTCGATAATGCGGATGAACGCCTCATAGCTTGCGAAAAAGCCGTGACGGCCGGTCAGCAGATAGCCCTCAAGCCAACCCTCGCACATGTGCTCGGACAGCATGCCGTCCATCACACGGCCGCTTGCGGACAGAAATTCGTCGGTGTCCAGACGCTCGGCGTTCCACTCGCGGTCGGTGACCTCGAAAATGTGGCTCAGGCGGTTGGACATGGTCTCGTCCGGGCCGAATACGCGGAAGTTGCGGCTGTCCATGTTCAGCTTGATGACATCGCGGACATAAGCGCCAAGCTCGATCATATCCTGACCCTCAACACTGCCCGGAGCCGGAACATTCAGTCCGTAATCGCGGAAATCCGGCAGGCGCAGCTGGTGCATGAGCAGACCGCCGTTGGCGTGCGGGTTTGCGCCGATGCGGTGCTCGCCGGTCGGCGCCAGTGCCTTGAGTTCGGGAATCAGCTTGCCGTTTTCGTCGAACAGCTCCTCCGGATGGTAGCTGCGCAGCCACTGCTCGAGCATGGGCAGATGCTCCGGGCTGTCCATCATCAGCGGCACCTGATGCGCGCGGAAGCTGCCCTCGATCTGCTTGCCGTCCACGTTCTTCGGGCCGGTCCAGCCCTTCGGGGTGCGCAGCACGATCATCGGGTAGATCGGACGGGTCGTGTCGCCGGTCTCACGGGCGTGCTTGCGGATGGCGAGGATTTCCTCGGTTACGGTATCGAGCGTGTCCGCCAGTGCGCGGTGTACCTTCATCGGCTCATCGCCCTCGACGAAATACGGCTTCCAGCCGCAGCCCTCGAGCATTTTGCGCAGTTCCTCCTCCGGAATACGCGAAAGCAGGGTCGGGTTGGAGATTTTGTAGCCGTTCAGATGCAGGATCGGCAGAACAACACCGTCCGTTACCGGATTGAGGAACTTGTTGCCGTGCCACGAGGTTGCCAGCGGGCCGGTCTCCGCCTCGCCGTCACCGACAACTACGGTTGCGATCAGATCGGGGTTATCCAGCACCGCACCGAAGCCGTGCGCCAGAGAATAACCCAGTTCACCGCCCTCGTGGATGGAGCCGGGGGTCTCCGGTGCAACGTGGCTGGCAATGCCGCCCGGGAACGAGAACTGCTTGAACAGGCGCTTCATGCCCTCAGTGTCCTCGCTGATGTTCGGGTAAACCTCGCTGTAAGTGCCCTCGAGATAGGTGTTCGCCACGAAGAAATTGCCGCCGTGACCCGGACCGGACAGCAGGATCATATCCAGATTATACTGCTTGATGATGCGGTTCAGGTGAACGTAAATCAGGTTCTGTCCGGGCACCGTGCCCCAGTGGCCGACGATCTTCTTCTTGATGTGCTCGGGCTTCAGCGGCTCCTTCAGGAGCGGGTTGTCGAGCAGGTAAAGCTGACCGGCTGCAAGATAATTTGCCGCCCGCCAGTATGCGTCCATTTTGTTCAGCATTTCGTCGTTGATGTGTGCTGCCATAGCGTAATGCTTCCTTTCTGCGGTTGACTGTATGCTTGGTTTTATTATTCTATCCGTTTTAAGGCAAATAATGCGATAAAACGTCCACCTGTTTTTTCATTCCTTATCACGCTGAGATAATAGCACATCGTTATTTATTTGTCAATATAATATCTTGCCATGAGAGTAGAGCGTTATACAAGGCAGGAGTACTTGAAAATGGAGAGTGGAAAATGAATGTGATGGTTTACGTTTACGTTCACTTTCAATTCTCCATTCTTCCGAAAAAAGAACAGCGTCCCGCTCTATCCAAGCGGAACGCTGTAATTTCATTGCATTTTTATCAAATCTGCGAAGTAAACACCTTATAGCCATCATCGGTGAGGGTGTCGATCAGGCGCTTGGCGTGGTCAACGCCGCCAACCTCACAGACGACATGGATAATCGCCTCGCCGATCTCGAGGTCCGTCTGTACGCGGTCATGCTGGAACAGGATGATATTGGCATTCTGCTGTGCAACGATGTGCGAGAAATGCTCGAGTGCGCCCGGTGCATCCGGCATGAGCACAGAGAACTTCAGCTGACGGCAGCGGGTAATCAGGCCCTTTTCCACAATCTTGTGAATAAAGGACACGTCGATATTGCCGCCGGACAGCACGCAGACGACCTTCTTGCCGCGTACATCCACCTTGTTGTTGAGTACAGCCGCGAGCGGAGCCGCACCCGAGGTCTCAACGACCTGCTTGCAGCGCTCGAGCAGCAGCAGAACAGCGGAAGCAATCTCATCATCAGAAACCGTGACAACGCGGTCCACATACTTCTTGATATACTCAAAGGTCTTTTCGCCCGGGGTCTTTACGGCAATACCGTCAGCGATGGTGTGCACGGTATCGGACGGAATGCGCTCACCGGTGCGGAACGAATTTGCGATTGCCGGTGCGCCCTCAGCCTGTACGCCGATGATCTGGATGCGCGGGTTGATCTGCTTTGCGCAGGCAGCCACGCCGGAGATCAGTCCGCCGCCGCCGGCCGGAACGAAGATCATGTCAACGCCCGGCAGGTCGCGCAGGATTTCCAGTGCGATGGTGCCCTGACCCGCCATAACATCCTCATCGTCAAACGGGTGGATGAACTCTGCGCCGGTCTCCTCGCAGATCTCGCATGCCTTGGCATAGGCTTCATCGTAAATGTTGCCCGCCAGAACAACCTCGGCACCGTAGCCCTGGGTTGCGGAAACCTTGGCGATCGGCGCGGAACGCGGCATAACGATGGTGGACTTTACACCGGCAGCGGTTGCCGCAAAGGCAACGCCCTGTGCATGGTTGCCCGCAGAGGACGCAACAACAGCGTGCAGGTCGCCCTCAGCGTAGCGCTTCATAATCTTATTGTAAGCACCGCGCACCTTAAAGGAGCCGGTCTTCTGCTGATTTTCGTACTTCAGATAAACCTCTGCGCCGGTCATGGCGGAGAAGGTGCAGGACGTAGACAGCGGAATGTTGTGGATGACGTTTTTCAGTCGGTCCGCAGCTGCCTCGAAATCTTTTAATTCTAACATTGAGCATCTTCCTCGTTTTTGCAAGTTAAGATAATAATAGCACGTTCTTTTTTTGATTGCAAGACACATATTATATATAAGTTAGGAATTAGTAATTACTAATTATTATTTGCCTTTATCTCATGAATTTGCTATACTAAAGAAAGATTATTGTGGGAGGAACTGTAATGGACGAGCAAACCCGTGGATTCCGCAGTGCCATCTTCGGCGGCTTTAACCGCGAGGACGTACTGCATTACATAGAAGAAACCGACACGAAATACTACACCGAGACCGCCGAGCTGCGCTCTCAGCTGACCGAGGCGCAGTCCGCGATGAACGAGCTGCGCACGCAGAACGAGGCGCTTACCGCGAAGAACGCCGAGCTGCTCGAGCGGCTGGGCGAAATGACGCTGGATACCGATAAGATCCGTGCACAGCTTGACCAGATCGAAAGCGGTTTTTCCCTGCAGGCGACCGAGATCGAGGCGCAGAACGCCCGTGCGGCGCAGCTTGCGGCGGAAAACGACCGGCTGACCTCGGAGAACGCCAAGCTGTCGGCCAAATGCGGTGAATACGATGCGACCAGAGAGAAGATCGCCGAGATGGAGCTTTCCGCGTACCGGCGCGCCAAGCAGATCGAGGAGGACGCCAAGGTGGAGCTGCAGAAGCTGCGCCGCAAGTCGATGGAGACCATCGAGCAGGTGCGCCGCCAGCTGGATGCCACCAAGGAGAACTACCGCACCGTGCTGGCACGCAACCAGCAGGAATCCGCCGAGATGGCCCGCAAGGCCGGTGAGGTGCTCGGCGAAATTGACAAGATCAGCGCGTCGCTCGGCAAAAAGGACGGCGAGGCGCCCCATCCCGAGCCGGACAAGACAAAAAACGGACTGCGTGAGGTTCTGAACAATCTGCGCCAGAAAACGGAGGAATAAGCATGGCACACTACGATTTGAAAACCGAACAGCTCAAGGAAATGGCGCCGAAGCTGCGTGCGGGCGACACCGTAACGCTGACCGGCACGGTCTACACCGCGCGCGACGCCGCACACAAGAAGATCGTTGCCGCGATGGACGCAGGCGACAAGCTGCCGTTCGACCTCGACGGCGCGGCGATCTACTACGCCGGACCGACCCCCGCAAAGCCGGGTCAGGTCATCGGCTCGGTCGGCCCGACCACCTCCGGCCGTATGGACCCGTTCGCACCGCGTCTGCTCGATGCAGGTCTTGCCTGCATGATCGGCAAGGGCGTGCGCAATCAAGGCGTGCAGGACGCAATGGCGCGCAACGGCGCGGTTTATATGGTAGCCATCGGCGGCGCAGGCGCGGCGAAGGCGGCATCCATTAAGAATGTCGAGGTCATCGCATATGACGAGCTGGGCTGTGAGTCGGTCAAGCGTCTCACCGTGGAGAATTTCTCCGCCATCGTGTCGCAGGATTCGGTCGGCGGCAACCTCTACACCGAGGGCGTTGCAAAGTATAAAAAGGATTGAGCCAAAAGGCGGACGGTTGTCCGCCTGAGGCTGTCGAAAAACTTCGTTTTCCGAACAGCCTCTCGCTCGAAACCACGCTTTCGAGCGAATCTCGAAGAAAAACCGCGTCCTGCGGACACATTTTTTCTTCCCTTGTATAAATTCCGAGATACATGCTCCCGGAATTTATGAATTTGCAAAGCAAATTCGATTGAATGCGTGCTGCCGCACGAAGCATAAAAATCGAATATTGCTTTTTCGACAAGCTGAGGCGGACAGTTGTCCGCCTTTTTCTTTTTGCATTTGATGTGATTTTGTCTTCTCCGTAGGGCAAGAGACGCCACTCTGGAGTGCCCCGCCCTACGGTACAGGTCTAATCCGGTATTATTTAGGTCTATACCGGACCAGAATATAGTCTTCCCCAAGGGTTTCAATGCACCCCCACGGAATAACGCAGTCATTTTTAGAGAACAGCCCTGCAATGCCGCTTTGCGCGGGCACGACGAGTGCGGTAATCTGTCCGCAGACCGGATCGAACAGCAGATCGCTCACCTCACCCATCCGTGCTCCGTCGCACAGATTGATCACCTCACGGCAGTGCAGCTCGGAAAATCGCATGGTATTCTGCATTTAATCCTCTCCTAACGCGCGGTGCAGGAAGCTTTCCGTGCTCTGCCCTGCCGGACGGTTGAACCGCCCCAGTTCAAACAGGCAGTCCGGGTTTCGTGTAACGGTATTGACGCGCTCCTCGCACCCGAGCGTACACCGGAAGCCCATGCTTTTGAGCAGCGTTTCGCTCTCCTTGGAGCACGCACCGAACGGATAGGTGTAGCAGGTCGGCGCGGGCAGTCCGGCGTCCGTGATGAGCGTCTGCGTCTGCTCGGTGTCCTCGCGGAGCAGGGTCTCATAGCGCGTTTCGTCCTCGCCTCTCCGGCGCAGACAGCCGCGGCGTTCGCCGTACTCGTGCAGATTCCACGAATGATTCTGCACCTCAAACACATCCTGCATTTCGCGCAGGCGGTCAAGCCGCAAATGCGACCAGTAGGCGTTTTCCTCTCCGTTGTCGGTGAAAAGCGCGGTCTGGCTGCCGATGATGGACACAACTGCCTTCATTCCGCGCTGTTTGAGCAGCGGATAGGCATAAATGTAGTTGTTGTAGTAGCCGTCATCGAAGGTGATCATCACCGGCTTCTCCGGCAGGTCTGCACCGTCCTGCACATACGCCAGCAGATCGCTTACCGTTATGGCGGTATACCCCTTCGCCTGCAAGGCGTCCAAATCGGCCGCCAAAACCGCCGGCGAGATAACATATTTGCCCTGCCGTGCGCTGTCCTTGAGAATGCTGTGATACATTAGAATCGGTACACGCACGCTGTCCTCCCCGAATACCGGCTGCACCGTGTCGGCACGCTGAAGCAGTCCGAGCGCAAAGCATAAAACCAAAACCGTGCATACCGCCTGAAACGCGGTGTGACGAAAACCCAATCGCAAAGAAATCCCCTCCTGTCATAATTTATGCAGCGAAAAAAGATTTCAGCACCCTGCGGTATGCATTTCATGCACTGCCACCCCCGGGGAAACACCGTAAACCGTATCGTTCATTCTCCATTCTCCATTTTCCATCCTCAATTTTCAACTTTCCTCTTGACATCCCTCCCCCATTGGTGTAAACTATCATAGCATGAATTCACACATCCCGTGATGAAAGCGGTCGGTGATGGGACATTCGTTCTGTTGCCGCTGTCAGATGATCAGGGATGGAGGAAAAACCAAGGAGGAAAAACAAAATGGCAGTAATTTCTATGAAGCAGCTGCTGGAGGCCGGCGTACACTTCGGCCATCAGACCCGTCGTTGGAACCCGAAAATGGCTACCTACATCTTCACCGAGCGCAATGGTATCTACATCATTGACCTCCAGAAGACTGTAAAGAAGCTCGAGGAAGCATACTTCTTCGTACGCGATATGGCAGCTTCCGGCAAGTCCATCCTGTTCGTCGGCACCAAGAAGCAGGCACAGGACGCAATCAAGGAAGAGGCTGAGCGTTGCGGTCAGTTCTACGTTAACGCACGTTGGCTGGGCGGCATGCTGACCAACTTCAAGACCATGCGTACCCGTATCGCTCGTCTGAACCAGCTGCAGAAGATGCAGGCTGACGGCACCTTCGATCTGCTCCCGAAGAAGGAAGTTATCAAGCTCCAGCTCGAGATCGCTAAGCTCGAGAAGTACCTCGGCGGCGTTAAGGAAATGAAGGAGCTTCCGGGCGCTCTGTTCGTAGTTGACTCCCGCAAGGAGAAGAACGCGATCGCAGAAGCACGCAAGCTGGGCATTCCGATCGTTGCAATCGTTGATACCAACTGCGATCCGGACGAGATCGACTACGTTATCCCGGGCAACGACGACGCTATCCGCGCTATCAAGCTGATCTCCCAGACCATGGCTAACGCTGTTCTGGAAGGCAAGCAGGGCGAGCAGCTCGAGGTTGAGGCTAAGGCTGACGCAAAGGCTGAGTAATTCATAACTCAATATAACATTCAGTGAGTTGTTCGTAGGGCGCGACGACCCGGCGCGCCGGTGTTCGTTGTGCCCTACGTTTTTTTTCATCGTAAAATCATAAATTGGAGGAATAATAAAATGGCTTTTACCGCTGCTGACGTAAAGAAGCTCCGCGAAATGACCAGCGTAGGCATGATGGACTGCAAGAAGGCACTGACCGAGGCCGACGGCGACTTCGACAAGGCTATCGAGCTGCTCCGTGAGAAGGGCCTGGCTAAGGCTGCCAAGAAGGCAGACCGCATCGCTGCTGAGGGTCTGGTCAAGGCTACCGTATGTGATGAGTGCGGCGTAGGCGCAATCATCGAGGTAAACTCCGAGACCGACTTCGTTGCTAAGAACGCTGACTTCCAGCAGTTCGTTTCCGACGTTGCTAACGTTGTTATCAAGGACGCTCCGGCTGACGTTGAGGCTCTCAAGGCTTGCAAGATGGGCGAAGGCACCGTTCAGGACGCTCTGCAGGAGAAGGTTCTGACCATCGGCGAGAACCTGCAGATCCGTCGTTTCGAGCGTTTCGACGACTCCACCGTTAACGTTGCTTACAACCACATGGGCGGCGTAATCGGCGTTCTGGTTGGTCTGGAAGTTTCCGACAGCCTGAAGGACAACGCTGCTGTTAAGGAGCTGGGCAAGGACATCGGCATGCAGGCTGCTGCTATGAACCCGTCCTTCCTGGACAAGTCCGACGTTGACGAGGCTACCCTCGCAAAGGAGAAGGAGATCCTCCTGATCCAGGCTCTCGAGGAGAACAAGACCGCTGCTAAGCCGAAGCCGGAGCAGATCATCCACAAGATGGTAGACGGCCGTATCGGCAAGTACTACGAGGAGAACTGCCTCCTGCAGCAGGCTTTCGTTAAGGAGAACAAGGTTTCCGTTGAGGCTCACATCAAGGCTGTTGCCAAGGAGCTGGGCGGCGAGATCAAGCTCGTAAAGTGCGTTCGTTTCGAGAAGGGCGAGGGCATCGAGAAGAAGGTTGACGACTTCGCAGCAGAAGTTGCTTCCATGGCTAAGTAATCTCGTTACCAAAACGATAGATCAAGGACTTCCGGTTTTACCGGAGGTCCTTTTTATTTGCAGAAAGCAATTTAGAAAATCTCTTTTCGTCAGTCAGGGTCAGGTCAGTCAGAATCATTCTCCATTCTCAATCTTGTTTCTGCTCTGCTGTTCTCTGCTATGCTCTACTCTCCTCTTCTGTTCTGTCCTCTGCTCTTCTCTGCTCTGTGGATTTTCCGGACGAGAAATGCCGTTTTTCGGACGAGAAATCGCGTTTTCCGGGCGAGAAAAAACGATGGGCATGGGAATAAGCCCTGTTGATTCCCAACAAGGCTGTATTTTGCTCTGTTCGATGGAGCAGCTTCATCGGCTCAGGTCGCCGCCGATTGGTTCTCACGCCCGCTAATGCGCTGCTGCATTTGCCCTGACCGGCAATGGTTCTGCCCTCACCTATATGCTGAATTGAGGAAAAAATTGACCACGAATGGTCAACTCAGGGAAATATTTTTCGGTCTGTACAATCTATCCCGTAGGGGCGAACATTGTTCGCCCACGCCCCGTATGATTTTGCGCTGCCCGGGCGCACACTGTGCGCCCCTACGAGGTAACATCGCAAACGACAATAAATCGTTCCAAATAGCCTGTGCAGGTTGACTTCGCTATCGAACGAGCGCTCTTTCCTTCGAATTAGGCGCGTGCCTGTTTTTCATTCCTTCGTATATGGCGCGTGCCTAACTTGAGCGTCTGGTGCAGTCCCCTAACCGCACTGCCACACGCGTGCCGACCCGTCCGGTGGTGGATTCGCTTTCACTGCGGTGAAAGCCACGGTGATTGAAACAGCCCACCGGGCTGTTTCCAAGAGCCGGCGCTCCGTTTAAGGCGTGTGCCTAACTTGAGCGTCTGGTGCAGTCCCCTAACCGCACTGCCACACGCCTGCCGACCCGTCCGGTGGTGGATTCGCTTCCGTTGCGACGGAAGCCACGCCGGTTGAAACGTGCCACCGGCACGTTTCTAAGAGCCGGCTTTCGAATCCACAACCACCTTCCGCCAAAACAGAAAAAGGACATTCCTTTTGGAATGTCCTTCTGTTTTGGTGGAAGGTGGTGGATTCGAACCACCGAAGTCATAGACGACAGATTTACAGTCTGTTCCCTTTGGCCACTCGGGAAACCTTCCATATTCAATTACCAGCTTGATTGGAGCTGGTGGACGGACTTGAACCCCCGACCTGCTGATTACAAATCAGCTGCTCTACCAACTGAGCTACACCAGCGTTTCATCAAGTCGTCTTGTCTCAGCGACTTATTTAGTATACCTCACACCGGTGTATTTGTCAATAGGTTTGTCCGAAATTATTGCATTTTATTTTTCCGATCGATCGAATCCGACACCTGCTGCAGAACAGTCAGCAGTGCGCTCGACAAATCCGGATAACGCCGTGCAATCTCGCTCGGGGCGAGCGGCATCCGCCGGATATTCTCCTGCGTCAGACCGCAGCCTTCCTCGCCGTTGGCCGCCAGACGGATTTTCAGCTCATGCTCCTTCATGCGGGCATCGCACAGGTACTCGAATCGATCCTGCGGCGCGCGGAACACCGCATCCACCCCGGCCGGGTCAGCCATGTAGAGATAGCGGTATACCTTGTAGATTGCAACCGCGAAATACGACTCGATCTCGTGCGAAAGCTGCTTGCTCTCGAGCGATTCAGCAACCTGCAGCAGCAGGGCTGCCGCCTGCACGATCCGGCTGTGCTCCGTCTCGGTGTCCGTGCCCTCCATGCGCTCAGCAGGCACAGCAGAGCCGTCACGCGCCATCGAACGGCCAAGCAGGTAGTCACAGGACACACCGTAATAATCCGCCGCACGCACGACAAAAGACAGACCGGGTTCGCGCAGTCCGTTCTCATAGTGGCTGAGAAGCGCCTGCGAAACGCCGAGGTCGCCCGCTGCCGCTCTTTGACTTATTTTCTTTTCCCGTCGCAGAAGCGCAAGCGTGCGCGAAAAATCACTCATTCCAACATTCTCCGTCTGCGTTGTGCCGCAGAAGGCACAACTATAAAATATATATTTATATTATACTCGCTGTATTACCGTTTGTAAAGTACAGAAAACAGTCATATTCGACGCATTTCGACAGGCTCACTTTGTATTTTCGACACTTTTCCCTGCATTTTGTTGTCCTGTTTTCGATTGGTAACTACATATTGGGGATTGTGTAATCCGACGGTTGTTAGAAAAATTCGTCAGGCTTCGCCGGGCGGTTGCACTTGACGCAGGAGCGGGTGCATTTTATAATAAAATAGAGTAATATTGCAGATTTCACCTATTATCCTGCACCGATTGACCGGGGCACGCGAACTGCGCAGGCGGTTCGTCCCTAACGGGCGGGAGTTTTTTCAGCACCGGCTAACCGGGGCACGCGAACTACGTTAGCGTGTTCGCCCCTGACGGGCGGCAGTTTTTCAGCACCGGCTAACCGGGGCACGCGAACTGCGTCAGCGTGTTCGCCCCTAACGGGCGGCCGTTCTTTTGCTGAACCTCAGCGAGGAGTTGCGCTCTGCGGAGCGCGGGAGACTGCGGCGCCCGCCGCGGGGGCAAAAAGGAAGGACAACCTGCGGTTTTCCTTCCTCTTTGAACTCCTACCTTTCCCTTGCTTCCCAATCTGGCGCAGATTTCCTATATGTGACCGCTGCGAAATAAAGGAACGGCAGTCGGGTTACTCTTGCGTTTGTTTCGCAAAATATTCGCAGTTCACAGACAGCGTACTGCTACACAGGCGGTTTAGTCAACGCAGGCGCGGCATAACAGTGCCGCACAATTCGTAAGTCTGGAGATTACAGACAGCACCTACGAATTAAGCGTTTGGTGCAAGTTATCCTGCGCAGGCCCTATCTATCATAACGCGCTCACGAATTGCGCGACACGGGTATGTCGCGCCTGCGTAGAGTAGCTGGTCTGTGTAGCAGAACGGTATCCGACACTGCGAATATGCGGATACATGAGCGCACGCAGTGCGTCTCTGCGGAAGAAAAACTCCTCTGCCGCTCCCCTGCTTCGCAGCGGTCACATGTCGGCAATCTGCGCCGTGCCCTCTAAGGAAATGGGTGATTCTCAAGAGGGTAGAAACCTTGGTGTCTACCCTCTTGTGCGCCTGCCGCGCAGGCAAGAACCGTTCGCCTCGAAGGCGAAAAACCATCGTTTATCAAAAGATTATATCATGATAAAGGAGTCCTAACCTTGACCATCGAAGAAATCCTCAAGCTGCGGCAGGAAGCCGGCGGCTTAAACAAACTGATGCACATGCACGTTGTGACGCTCGACAAGGACGGCGGCGCAACCGTAGAACTCGACCTGACCCCCGAGCTGCTCAATCCGCTCGGCATGGCGCACGGCGGCACGATCTTCTCGCTGTGCGACATTGCGGCCGGCTCTGCGGCGGCGTCTCAGGGCACGGTGGCCGTCACGCTCGACAGCACCATCCACTACTACCGTCCAGGCCGCTGCGGCAAAAAACTGACCGCTGTGGCGTACGAGCGCAAGCGCGGCCGCAAGGTGTCGGTCTACATGGTCGAGGTGCACGACGACGAGGGCAAGCACATTGCCGACGCAACCTTCACCATGTTCTACACCGGCGCTACGCTGGATGACATGAAATATTGAGCGGGGTAAGCAAGGCCATCGTGCAGCCGCTGCTGGACTGGTATGACGCCGGTCACCGCGACCTGCCGTGGCGGTCTGAGCCTACTCCCTACCGCGTCTGGGTGAGCGAGATCATGCTGCAGCAGACGCGCGTAGAGGCCGTGCGCGGCTATTTTTCCCGTTGGATGAACGCGCTGCCCGATATTCCCGCTCTCGCGGCGGCGGACGAGGCCGTTTACACCAAGCTCTGGGAGGGGCTCGGCTACTACAGCCGCGTGCGCAACCTGCACCGTGCAGCGGTCCTGCTGTGCGAAGAATACGGCGGCGAACTGCCTGCCGATTACGACAGGCTGCTTGCTCTGCCCGGCGTCGGTGAATATACGGCAGGCGCGGTGGCGTCTATCGCGTTCGGGCTGCCTGTTCCGGCGGTGGACGGCAATGTTCTGCGTGTGGCGGCGCGGCTCGATAACGATTTCACGCCGATCACGGACGCAAAGTTCAAAAAGCAGACGCGCGAGCGGTTCGCCGCACTCATGCCGTCCGACCGTTCCGGCGATCTCAACCAGTCGCTGATGGAACTCGGTGCAACGGTCTGTCTGCCGAACGGCGCACCGCGCTGTGCCGACTGCCCGATTCAGCATCTCTGCGAGGGCTTTCATCGCGGCAATGCGGCTGTGCTGCCGCTCCGAGCCGCAAAAAAGGCGCGGAGAGTGGAAAACCGCACCGCACTTGTTGTGCGCTGCGGTCAGCTTGTCGGTCTGCGGCAGAGACCCAAAAAGGGTCTGCTCGCCGGTCTGTGGGAGCTGCCGTCGCTCGATGGCCATCTCTCGCCGGACGAGCTGCGCGCGGCGCTCACCGAAATGGGCTGGAGCGTGCGAAAGCTGCTCTCTCTGCGGCCTGCCAAGCATATTTTCACCCATGTGGAGTGGCACATGAACGGCGTGTATGTCGAACTGGACGCACCTGCACCCACTCTCACCTTTGTCACACCTGCCGAGCTGCGTGATGCTTATGCGCTGCCGAGCGCATTCCGCAGCTTTGTTTCCGTACTGGAGGACTGATCCATGCAACTGCAAACCATCATTCACACCATTCCGCCGCTGTACGACAGCGAGTCGCGCGTGCTGCTGCTCGGCTCGATTCCAAGCCCGAAATCCCGCGAGGTCGGATTCTTTTACGGCCACCCGCAGAACCGGTTCTGGCGCGTGCTGGCGGCTGTGCTCAGCGAGGAGGTGCCGGTCTCCATTGAGGACAAGCGCGCGATGTGCCTGCGGCATCATGTGGCGCTGTGGGACACCATCGCCAAATGCGATATTGCGGGCGCGTCCGACACGTCTATCCGCAACGCCGAGCCGAATGACATAGGCCGCCTGCTCCGCGAGAGCAAAATTACGCGCATTTTTGCCACCGGCGGCAAGTCGGCGCAACTGTACCGCAGGCTGATCGAGCCGAAAACCGGCGTTCCCATCACGCAGCTGCCCTCCACCAGTCCCGCGAACGCCGCTTGGTCGCTCGAACGGCTGATCGAGGCGTACCGCGTTATTCTCTGATTCGAGGTGTATTTTTTACGAGTAAAGAGTTATTTCCAAATGCTGCACTCAAAAAGCTGATTTTTCCGCTCGTTATCGAGCAGGTACTCGCCATCACGGTCGGTCTGGCCGACACGATGATGGTCTCCTCGGTCGGTGAAGCGGCGGTTTCCGGCGTATCGCTGGTCGATATGCTCAACGTACTCATCATCAACATCTTTTCTGCGCTGGCGACCGGCGGCGCGGTCGTGGTCGCGCAGCTGCTCGGCGCGAGAAAAAACGACCGTGCATGCGACGCCTCCAAGCAGCTGTACTTAGTTGTGACGGTCATTGCGCTGATCATCTCGACGCTCGTCATGCTGTTCCGCGCACCGCTGCTGCGGCTGCTGTTCGGCACGATCGAGGACGACGTGATGCAGAGCGCGCTCACCTACCTGACGGTCAGCGTGTTCTCCTACCCTGTTCTGGCGATTTACAACGCCGGTGCGGCGCTGTTCCGCGCACAGGGCAACTCGCGTATCTCCATGCTGATTGCGGGACTGATCAACATCGTCAACCTCATTGGCAACTCGCTGTTCATTTTCGTGTTCAAGTGGGGCGTCGGAGGCGCAGCGCTTTCGTCCGTGCTGTCGCGCGGCACGGCGGCTGTCGCTATCACGATTCTGCTGCTGAACCCCGAGCACACGGTCTCTCTGCGGCGCGGACAGCGGTTTCGACCGGATAAGGAGCTGATCCGCCGCATTCTGCAGATTGGTGTGCCGAACGGACTGGAAAACAGCCTGTTTCAGCTGGGCCGCGTGCTCGTCGTGAGCATGATCTCGCTGTTCGGCACGACCCAGATTGCCGCGAATGCGCTGGCGAACAATCTGGATGCCGTAGCCGTCATTCCGGGTCAGGCGATGAGCCTGGCGATGATAACCGTTATCGGGCAGTGCATCGGCTCGGGCGATGAGCCGCAGACGCGCCGCATGGCGAAAAAGCTGATGATGATCACCTACGCCGTTACCGCGAGCACCTGCCTTGTCACGATTGCGTGCACGCCGCTTATCCTCAAGATTTACAGCGTGTCTGCGGAGGCGCTTGCGCTCGGCATGACGCTGATTATGATCCACAACGGCTGCGCGATCTTCCTGTGGCCGACCTCGTTCGCCATGCCGAATATCCTGCGTGCGGCGAACGACGTGCGGTATCCGATGGTGTGCTCGATTATCTCCATGCTGGGACTGCGACTTGTCGCGGGATATATTCTCGCGGTGCACTTCGGCATGGGCGCGATCGGCATCTGGATTGCCATGATCGGTGACTGGCTGTGCCGGTCGATCTGCTTCTTCCTGCGGCTCAAGAGCGGGAAATGGCTGAGGTATGCACCGGGATTACGGGTTGCCGCCGGACAAAAATAATGCACCGGCTTCTGTGCAAAATCCCTTTGCAAACCGTGAATATCTTTTAATATATAGATATAAGCCGTAAACTCCCCGAGGTGAAAAATACCGTTATGACTGAGGAGGGAAATCATATGACACCTAAACAGAGATGGTATTGTTTCTGGGTGATAATCGTAGTAACTGTCCTTTTAACGGCGGGCTTTGTATGGATTGCCATTCATAACCCGCAGGCGTCATTCGAGGACTTGCTTTACGCTCTTTGGAAAGGTATTGTAACCCTTGTTAACGGATAACTGAATAACAGCGCCCCGGCTCTGTCGCTTGACAAAACCGGGGCACTGCGTTATAATGGTATCAACAACGATGGCTCTCTGCGAAAGAGCGGTCGTTCCTAAAAAACTTGGTTAATTGAGGAAACGCCGCTCCTTTTCAGGGGCGGTTATCTTCTATGTTTCAGACATAGACTGATGATAGCAACGATCAGAAGACCGAACTGGAACAGATCGGAATAAGTGACCATGTCATCACCTCCCTTATGTTGGGAGGAACAACCTGTTTCACATCGTTGTTGACATTCTGAGTATAGCATATATTGCAATACCTTGTCAATCAACCGCCTTTTGTGGCGGTTTTTGTTTTATCTGCATACAAAAAGGCGAACCTTACGGTTCGCCTTTTGTCTTACGGTTTTTCGGTAATTAAGAGAAAATCCACTCCTGCTCCTGCTCCTCGCCGCAGTACTTCTGCAGCGTCTCGCGGACAGCGTGCGGGCCGCGGTTCATCTCACCAAACATGCGGACAACGGTCTCGCCTACGCCGATCTCAAACAGGTTGACACCGAAGTAGTAGCGGTTTGCCAGCAGCGGATACAGCTGAGCCTCGCTTACGTCATCGCCCAGCTTCGGGTTGCCCATCAGTGCGCGGACATGCTCGATATTCGCGTCGGGGCTGAGGGTGAACTCGCTGCCGTTATCGTCCACGCCTTCCAGATAGCGCAGCCAGCCGGCCAGTACCAGCGGAATGTAAATCAGCCTGGTGGCACGGTGTGCGGGCAGCATGGAGTTATAGTAAGCGTACAGCGTGGTGCCGAAGCGCGGCGCAATCTTACGCGAGGTATCGGTTGCGGTACGCTGCGGGGAATCCTGCAGGAACGGGTTCGGATAACGTTCGCCAAGAACCTCGTGCAGGAATGCCTCCGGGTCGATAACGCCCGGGTCGGCTACCATCGGCATTGCCTCCTGCTCGCTCAGGCGCGTGATGAGGTTGACCAGCTCGGTGTCCTTCATCTCGTCGCTGATGCGGGTGTAGCCGAGCATGCAGCCGAATACGCCGAGGGCGGTATCCATCGGGTTCATGCAGGTGCTTACCTTCATCATCGCAGACTTCTCAACGATGTCGCGGCGGGTGATGATAACGCCGCACTGCTCGAGAGCCGGATGACCGTTCGGGAATGCGTTCTCGATGAGCAGGTAGTGCGGGCTTTCGGAGTTGACGTAAACAGCCGCGTGCGTGCCCTTTTCGGTTACGAACGGCTTTGCGTTCTCCAGACCGTCAGCCGCCAGCTTGTCTGCGATGCGGTTATCCGGATGCGGGGTAATCTTATCAATCATGGACAGCGGGAAGGTATTCTTCTTGAGCAGGAAGTAATACTCATCCTCGGTGATGAAGCCGCCACGCTGCCATGCGCGTGCCATGTGACGGACAGCACGCTCCAGACGGGTGCCGTTATCCGAGCAGTTATCCAGCGAAACGAGTGCCAGCGGAGACAGACCGGCGCGGCAGCGCTCGAGGCACAGTGCGGTCAGCTTGCCGAAGAAGGACTGGCAGCCTTCCGGACCGTTCTCGCGGTCGTGCTTGTAGTCCGGCAGGAACTCACGGGTGTCGTCCTGGATGATATAGCCCTTCTCGGTCAGCGTAAAGCTGATCATCTGCAGGCTCGGCGCCAGGAAAATGTCCTTCAGGCGCAGCATGTCCTCGCTCAGCTTGAGGCTTTCGGTAACGGACGCAACCACTTCCTTGTTGATCGTGCCGTTGGAATACAGGGTGACAACCAGCGACAGATGATCGCAGGCGCGGTAGCAGCGGTCGATCAGCTCCTCATCGTAGCCGTCGCAGCAGATAATGCCGGTGTCGGACAGACCGGCGGTCAGCAGGCGCTGCGCCAGTACAGCCGGGAAGGCGCGGAACAGGTTGCCGGCGCCGAAATGCAGCCAAGTCGGTGCCTTGTGGGTGTTTTCGCGCACGGCGTCAATGTCGTACTGCGGCAGACGATAACCCTTCCATGCCACGTTATGTTTAATACTCTCTTTTGTAAGTTTCATAAAGAGGTCACTCCCTTTCAGCGAACGGACTGTACCGTTCTTCTCCAATCATATATAGTATAACAAAAAATCAGCCGTTTGCATAGGGAAAAACAGAATTATTCACAAAAAGCTGAAAGCGTGCTGCCAATGTTTTCAAATAAAACAAAAACCGCCCGAAAAGGCGGCTGATCGACTTTATTCGGTGTTATATGCTATAATCATTGCGGACACTGTTACATAAGGCGGTCAGACCCTCTTTTCCTTTCCCGCAGTCCGCGGCAGGAAGGAGGTGGCGCAAGTGCAGAAGAAAGCATTTCAGCTTTTTGTATGTGCGGTCATTGTACTGTACATTTTCTGTATAAAAGCGCGATGACCGTCCGGCTGGTACCCGAAACGGTCTTCAAAATTTAACTGATGAAAGTACAAGGGCCTGACTGCTGTAACAGTGTCCCTTTGGCTTTATTATAGCATATCCCCCGGTTTTGTCAAGCGACAGAGCCGGGGGACTGTTATCAGGTGGAGACAGGTTTCTCTCCGCTCTTACTCAAGAGTTTTCCGCAGCGGTCTTTCCATTCGGCAGCGCGCCATAGATACGGTTGACCAGCTTCATGCCGAAATAGACCAGCACGATCTCGATCGGCAGCAGAATAAGGTTTTTCGGCACGCGCGTAACGAGCAGCACGCTCATCGCCTTGCCGCCGGTGACGGTCAGCCAAAGGGTGTTCAGGCAGATATTGCAGAACAGGTTGATGCAGGTCTTTGCGCCGATGGCACGCCATACAGTGACCTTGCGCGGATACAGCCACAGACCCCAGATCAGACCGCCTACAACGGCTGTCAGCGTATAGCCCGGGAAATACGCGCCCATGGACAGGTTGCCCGCAAAGTAGCCGAGCACGTCGGTGCACACGCCGGCCATCATGCCGACGACCGGGCCGAACAGCATGCCGATCGACGCATTGCACAGGAAGCCGAAGCCGATACGCAGGTTGGGCGGCAGCTTGATCGACAGACCGAGCAGATCCAGCGTGACGTTGATCGCAATGAGCAGCGCCGTGACCGCCAGACAGCGGGTGGACCTCAGCTCACGCAGCGAGCGGACAAAGATATTCGGAGTTTTAGACATAGAAAAAGACACCTCCTAATCAAATTCATCTGTTGCCACAGCGATTTAGGAAAGTGCCTAAACAGTTGCAGCAGCGGGATGCGACCACAATACCGCAAGGAAAAGGCTCCCTTTCGTCCGCCGAACAACTCCCCGTTTCAGCGGCACTTAACGCATTGTGCTCTACTCTGCTTTTTCTGTTATAATTGTACCACGGTTTGAGCAGGTGTCAATACAGAAAATCCGTAGTCTGTCGGCTTGGTTTTGGTGCATTCTGCGGAATTGGGTGAAATAGCAGACAATCTGTTAGACAAGGGTATTGGACAGCCTCCTCCCTACTCCGATGAGCTTTCCGAAAAGTACAGAAAAAGAGCTTCAAACTTACGTTTGAAGCTCTTTAACTTGGTGCGGATGGGGGGACTTGAACCCCCATGTCCTTGCGAACACTAGCACCTGAAGCTAGCGCGTCTGCCATTCCGCCACATCCGCATATTTTGTTGTTGAAAGAAGGTGGTGCGAGTGACGGGACTTGAACCCGTACGTCGATCGACACACGCCCCTCAAACGTGCCTGTCTACCAGTTCCAGCACACTCGCATTCTGTTCTCATCGAGTCGCCTCACTGTCAGCGACAAGAATTATTATATCCATGTGAACGCCAAATGTCAACACCTTTTTTTAAATTTTTTTTGAAAAATTTCAAAACGCGAAAAACAGACGATTTCTCTGCCACGCGAAACAGTTTGTGTGTTACAATAGAAGCAGTCAGAAAACTCACAGCGAAAAAGGAGGAAGACTTCAGTGCTTTCTAAAAAAAGTAAGGCAATCGGTTTTATCATTATGTCCGCATTCGGTTTTGCGATGATGGCGGCATTCGTGCGTCTGGCGGGTGATCTGCCGTTCACGCAGAAAACATTTTTCCGCAATCTGGTCGCGGTGGCAGTGGCCGCCGTGGTGCTGTGCCGCGAAAAGGTTGGTTTTAAGTGGGAAAAGGGCAACCTGCCGCTGCTCATCATACGCGCAACCTGCGGTACACTCGGCATTTTCTGCAATTACTACGCTATTGACCATCTCGTACTGGCAGATGCAAACATTCTTAATAAAATGTCGCCGTTTTTCGCTATCATCTTCTCGCTCATTCTGCTGAAGGAGCGGGCCAGCGTATTCCAGTACGCGGCGGTGCTTGCGGCATTCGGCAGCAGCATGCTGATTATCAAGCCGGGTTTTTCCTCGGCAACCTTCCCGGCAATTATCGGCCTGCTGGGCGGCACAGGTGCAGGCGCGGCCTACACCTGTGTACGCGCACTCAGCCGGAAGGGCGAAAAGAGCGCCCGCATCGTGTTCTTCTTCTCGATGTTCTCCACGCTGGTATGCGTACCGTTTATGATCACGGACTACCACCCAATGACATGGGGACAGTTCTTCTGCCTGATCGGCGCAGGTGCGTCAGCCGCGCTCGGACAGTTCGGCGTAACGCTCGCGTACGCCAATGCACCGGCCAAGGAGATTTCGGTGTTCGACTACACGCAGGTCATCTTCTCGGCTATCCTCGGCTTTTTCCTGTTCGGCCAGCTGCCGGACGGCTGGAGCGTCCTCGGTTATCTGCTGATCTGCGGCATTTCGGTCGCGGTGTTCTTCTATAACCGCAATCTGGAGCGCAAGGGACAATGATATGATCGAGTACGAACTGGTTCGCTCCAAACGCAAGACGCTTGCTGTGCAGGTGACGCGTGAGGGGCGTGTGATCGTTCGTGCGCCGCTGCGGTTGGCAAAATACCGTATTGAACGGTTTGTCGCGGAGCATACGGACTGGATAGCTCGCGCACTTGCCGATCAGCAGTCCTGCCGTGCGGCACATCCGGAGCCGGATGAGGCCAGGCAGGCTGAGCTTATCCGCCGAGCGAAAATAGAGCTGCCGCCCAAGGTACAGCATTACGCAAAACTGATGAACCTGTACCCGACCGGACTGAAGATCACCTCAGCGAGAACACGGTTCGGCTCGTGCAGCGGCAAAAACAGTATTTGCTTCTCATGGCGGCTGATGGACTATCCCGAACCCGCTATCGACTATGTGGTGGTGCATGAACTGGCGCACATTGCACATAAAAACCATGGACCGCAGTTCTGGGCGCTGGTGGAGCGCTATTTACCCGATTATCGTGCGCGGCGTGCCATGCTGCGCGAATGAGAACAGGAAACGAGTATGAATATGACGAATCAATACAAAATTCTGGCGTTGGATTTAGACGGAACGCTGCTGGATGCGCAGAGCCGCATCACGCCGGAGAACGCCCGCGCGGTACGCATGGCGCAGCAGGCGGGCGTGCAGATCGTGCTGTGCACCGGACGCAACGTGCGCGAGGTGCGCCGCTTCAGCGAACAGCTGGAAGCCGCACCGGACTGGCTCGTCACCGCAAACGGCGCGGCAGTGCAGCATCCGGACGACAGGGAACCGGCGTTCTTCGACGGTCTGAGCACAGAAATGGTGGACATCATCCTGAACGAGTGCACCGCCATTGATACCGACCCATGCCTGTATACCACGCAGGATTTGTACTATGGACATGCTTTTCGGCATTTCCTCGAAAACCTGCAGCGGCGCGGACGGGTCGTGATGGATGAGGCCGACGAGGGTTATCACTTTGTTGGGGACAAGAATGCGTGGCGCGCTGTGCTCGCGCGCGAGCCGCGCCCGTTCACCAAGGCGATTCTTTATCACGATGACCCGAATGCGATCGCGCCGCTGACAGCTGCACTCGATAAATACGGCATTTTCGAGCTGGCACCGTCCGTCATGTATGGCGGAGAGCTGCGCAATGTCGAGGTCAACCGCGTGGGTGTGCACAAGGGACGCGGACTGGAATGGCTGGCGCATCACCTCGGCTGCACGCTGGCCAACGTCATCGCTATCGGTGACAGTGAAAACGATCTGACCATGCTGCAGATGGCGGGACTGGGCGTCGCCATGGCAAACAGCGAGCCGTGCATCTGCGAAGCAGCGGACGTTATCACCGGCAGCAATATGGAAAACGGTGTCGCACAGGCGATTTACCGACATATTCTGGGGGAATGAACGATGAAAAAAGTAGTGGCAATCGGCGAACTGCTCATTGATTTCGTACCGCAGCAGCGCGGCTGTGCACTTGATGAGGTCGTGCAGTTTGAGCGTGTCGCGGGCGGTGCGCCGGCCAATGTTGCAACCGCAGTGGCGCGTCTCGGCGGCAGAGCGCAGATGATTTCACAGGTGGGAGAGGACGCATTCGGTACGCACATTCTCAAAACGCTGCGCGCAAACGGCGTGGATACCTCGAGTGTGTTCCGCACCGAACGGGCGAATACTGCGCTGGCGTTTGTTTCACTTGATAAGAACGGCAACCGCGAGTTTTCCTTCTACCGCAATCCCTCGGCAGACCTGTTTCTCGATGAAGCACAGATCACGCCGGATATTTTCGCGGACTGTGCCGCGCTGCACTTCTGCTCGGTCGATCTGGTGGATGCACCTGTCAAGCAGGCACATCGCAAGGCCATCCGGCTGGCAAAGGACGCAGGCGCGTTTCTCTCGTTCGACCCGAACGTGCGCCTGCCGCTGTGGGACAGCCCGGAAAGCTGTCAGGCAGCAATTCGTGAATTTCTGCCGTGTGCAGACCTCGTGAAGCTGTCGGATGATGAAGTTGAATTCTGCACCGGCTGCAAAACCGAGAGGGAAGCGGCAGAACTTCTGTTTTCGCAGGGCTGCAGGCTGCTGCTTGTGACACGCGGCGCGGACGGCGCGGCAGTCTACACGCCGAACGCGAGCGCCGAGACCGAAGCACTGCCGGTGACGGTCGCGGATACCACCGGAGCGGGCGATTCGTTCATCGGGTCGTTCCTGTATCAGCTTACCCGTGACGGTGTGACAGCGGAAACGCTCGCTGACATCCCGCAGGAAAAGTTCGCGGATTATCTGACATTTTCGTCCGAATGCTCGGCGTATACCGTGCAGCATAAGGGCGCGGTTATGCCAACAGAAGAAGAATTGAAAATGGAAAATGGAGAATGAATGTGTCCGCCCACAGGGCGGCAATTCAATAACACGCTTTGCGCGTAACCGCAGTTCTTAATTCGCCATTCTCAATTTTTCATTCACCTGCCACTAAAATTTATTGCACAATGTGTGCAAACGTGGTATAATTTTGAGGTTATAAAGAAATGATAACGATTCTTGGCATCGACCCGGGCTATGGCACGATTGGCTACGGCGTGGTGCGGTTCGATAATATGAAATTTACGCCGGTGCAGTACGGTGCGGCAAAAACCGCTCCCGGAATACCAATGCACCTGCGCTTATGTGAGATTTACGATGATATCTGTACGCTGGTGGACACATTTCACCCGGACGAGGTGGCAATCGAGGAGCTTTTCTTCTCGAAAAACGTCACAACCGGCATTCAGGTTGCGCAGGCGCGCGGTGTAATTCTGCTGGCGCTGGCCCAGAAGGGACTGCATCCGGTATCCTATACACCAAATCAGGTGAAGCTGTCCGTTGTCGGCTATGGCGGCGCGGAGAAAAAACAGGTGATGGAAATGACAAAAAGCATTCTCCATCTCACCAAGCTGCCGCGTCCGGACGATGCCGCGGATGCGCTTGCGCTTGCCATCTGCCACGGGCATTCCCGGCAGGCCATGCGCTATGAAGGCTTATTATGAGGTTGAAATAGATGTTTTATTATGTAGACGGCACGGTTTCCGTGCTCCAGCAGGGTCTTGCAGTGATCGACTGCAGCGGTGTAGGCTATGCCTGTCACGCTTCGCAGAACACCATCGGCAAGCTGAAAACCGGCGAAAAAGCGCGTCTGCTGACCTGGCTCAATGTCCGTGAGGGCGTGTTTGAGCTGTATGGCTTTATCGACGAGGAGGAGAAGTCCTGCTTCCTGATGCTGACCAGCGTTAACGGTGTTGGCCCGAAGGCGGCGCTGTCCATCCTGTCGGTCGCACCGCCGGACAGACTGGCGCTCAGCATCATCACCGGCGATGAAAAAATGCTCATGCAGGCGCCGGGCATCGGCAAGAAGATCGCACAGCGCATTGTACTCGAGCTGCGCGACAAGATGAGCAAGGAGCAGCTCGAGACCGCATCTGCAGCGTCTCCGGTGGCGGCAGCCGCCGTTTCCGGCGGTGTCAACCACACGCAGGAGGCAGTCGCGGCGCTTATGGTGCTCGGCTATACGCAGGCAGAGGCGCTGCACGCGATGGAGGGTCTGGATGCTGCCGGCATGGAGGCGGACGAGATCATCCGTCAGTGCTTGAAAAAGCTGGTCAAGTCCTGATTTTGGACGATAAAAGCCTGATCAAGTAGGAGAGTGTACCTTTGAGTATTGAATTTTCCGGCGGCATGACGGATGATGAGCGCATCATCTCCACCCGCCAGCTCAGCGAGGACGAGACCGAGAATTCGCTCCGTCCGAAATCCATGGCGGACTATATCGGTCAGAAAAAAGCTAAGGAAAACCTGAGTATTTACATACAGGCCGCGAAAATGCGCGGTGAATCGCTCGACCATACGCTGCTGTACGGCCCGCCGGGTCTGGGCAAGACCACACTCGCGGGCATCATTGCCGCAGAAATGGGCGTGAATATCCGTGTTACGAGCGGTCCGGCGATCGAAAAAGCGGGAGATTTGGCGGCTTTATTGACAAATCTCTCAGAGAATGATATTTTGTTTATTGACGAGATCCATCGCCTCGACCGTGCGGTAGAGGAGATTCTCTATCCCGCGATGGAGGACTATGCACTCGATATCATCATCGGCAAGGGGCCTTCGGCGCGCTCGATCCGTATCGACCTGCCGAAATTTACGCTCATCGGCGCGACTACGCGTGCCGGTCAGATGACCAGTCCGCTGCGTGACCGCTTCGGCGTTATGCTCCGCCTGGAGCTGTATTCGCCGGAGGAGCTGTGCGGTATTGTTGAACGCTCGGCAGGCATTCTTAATGTACCGTGCGAGCACGAGGGTGCATTCGAGATTGCGCGCCGCAGCCGCGGTACGCCGCGAATCGCCAACCGGCTTCTGCGCCGCGTGCGAGACTTCGCGCAGGTAATCGGCACCGGTACGATTGACAGAAAAAGTGCCGACATTGCGCTTCGTGCACTCGAGATTGATGAGTTAGGTCTGGATAACGTAGACCGCAGGATGCTCAAAAGCATCATCCAGAACTACGGCGGCGGTCCGGTCGGACTGGACACGCTGGCCGCGACCATCGGCGAAGAAGCGATCACCTTGGAAGATGTTTATGAGCCGTATCTCATGCAGATCGGCTTTCTCAGCCGCACGCCGCGCGGACGCTGCGTGACGCTGCAGGCTTACCGTCATTTGAATCTGGAACCGGCGGACGGACAGCAAATGCTGTAATTCAATCATTTCCCCGCCTTTATCATATAAGAAAGTTAGGTGTTTCATTTGGGTAGATATTTTGGAACAGACGGCGTTCGCGGTGTAGCGAACTCGGAACTTGATGCACTGCTGGCGTTCAAGATCGGCGCGGCAGCGGCATACGCACTTACGCAGGAGTCTGCACACGGCCGCAAGGCGAAGCTGCTGATCGGCAAGGACACCCGCGTATCCTCGGATATGCTGGAGAACGCGCTCGTCGCGGGCACCTGCTCGGTTGGCGCGGATGTAGAGCTGCTTGGCGTTATCCCGACGCCGGCGGTCGCTTTCCTCACCATTAAGCACAAGGCAGATGCGGGTATTGTCATTTCCGCAAGCCACAACTCCTTTGAGTACAACGGCATCAAGATTTTTGCAGGCAACGGCTACAAGCTGCCGGACGAAACCGAGGCAAGGATTGAGGACCTGATCGACGATTTCGAGTCTATTCCGAAGATGACCCACGAGAAGATCGGCCGTGTACTCAAAAGCGAGATCGACCCGGTAGTCGAGTACACCGACCATCTTGCAGATACCATCAAGGGCGACCTGTCCGGTCTGCGCGTGGCGGTGGACTGTGCAAACGGCTCCTCCTCCACGACGGTGGAGCGCCTCATGCGTCTGGTCGAGTGCAAGGCGGAAATCCGCTTCTATGAGCCGGATGGCATCAATATCAACGATAACTGCGGCTCCACGCATCTCGGTCAGCTGAAGGAGCGCGTCCGCTCGGGCAATTTTGATCTTGGCGTTGCTTTTGACGGTGATGCGGATCGCTGCCTGATCGTAGACGAGACCGGCGAGGAGCTGGATGGCGACCGCATTATGGCAGTCTGCGCGGCGCACATGAAGAAGGAAGGCAAGCTGCGCGGCGGCGCATTTGTTGCCACCATTCTGTCCAACATGGGCCTGCACGCCTACGCCGATAAGAACGGCATGAAGATCGAGTGCTCCAATGTAGGTGACCGCTATGTGCTCGAAATGATGCTCAAGAAGGGTTACATTCTGGGCGGCGAGCAGTCCGGACACGTTATTTTCCTTGAGTATGCGTCCACCGGTGATGGTGAGCTGACTGCACTGCAGTTTATGTCTATCCTCAAGGCGAGCGGCAAGAAGTGCTCGGAGATCGCAGCTGAGGTTGAGCCGTGGCCGCAGCTGATGATCAACGTCAAGGTGCCGAACGATAAAAAGGCTACCCTGCAGCAGCTGCCCGAGGTCAAGGCGGCTATCGATGCGGCTTCTGCGGAGCTGGGCAATAACGGCCGAATCTTGGTTCGTCCGTCCGGCACGGAGGCGCTTGTGCGCGTCATGGTAGAGGGCACGAACAGTGAGCAGGTAGATACTTTGGCAAAAAAGGTTGCCAAAGTCATCGAGTCTGTTGTATAATGTAAAGGAGCCAACGGGAGTGGGTGTGGTTTTCACACCCACTTTCTGCATTCTTAACAGGGAGGTGGGAGCATTTGCGCACAATTCCATAATATGCTAAGCGCCAGAACTGCGGTGCAGCCGGTATCGCAGTTGACGAGGAAAGGGTTAATCGAAAGTATTCGGCGGGTGCCCTTCGGTCACAAGTGGGTTGATCGTCAGCAGGCTGTTAAAACATACGGGCGACCGTATCGACAGAGCAGTTATGCGTAACGCACTATTTTTATACCCAAAATTAGAAATTCACCGCATATATTGAGGTAAGGCAATACGGAATAATTAAACAAGAGCGATTTGTGAGAGAGTTTTACGGACCGATAAGGCGCGACCGGAGTTCGTGCAAGAAGCCACAGCTTTCATTATTCCGTGCTGCCTAAGGCTCATACTGAAATGTTGCGGAAGATATGTTATATTTACCGTTGCAAAGGAGTATTATTTTATGTGTGGAATCGTTGGATTCACCGGACGCGAGAACGCGCTTCCGATTCTCATCAAGGGTCTGTATAGCCTGGAATACCGTGGCTATGACTCTGCCGGTGTGGCTGCCTTCACGAAGGACGGTCTGCGCGTTGTCAAGGCGCGCGGCCGCATTGCAAACCTTGAGGAGAAGATCAAGGAGGAAGGCGGCGACATGTACTGCACCTGCGGTATCGGCCACACCCGCTGGGCAACGCACGGCGAGCCGTCCGACCGCAACTCACACCCGCATCTGGGCGGCAAGGGCAAGGTAGCAGTTGTACACAACGGCATTATCGAGAACTACAAGGAGCTGCGTGAGCGTCTGGAGGCACACGGCTACGAGTTTAAGTCCGAGACCGATACGGAGACTGTCGCGCACCTCGTGGACTATCTGCACACCGGCAAGCAGGAGGATCTGGCAAAGACCGTTCTGCAGGCCGTGCAGCGTCTGCGCGGCTCTTACGCACTGGGCGTAGTCTCGATGGATAACACGCAGGAGATCGTTGCTGCACGCCGCGGCAACCCGCTGGTTATCGGTATCGGTGAGGGCGAGAACATGATCGCATCCGATATTACCGCTATTATCAATCGCACCAAGCGTTACATTATTCTGGATGATAACGAGGTTGCAATCGTTCGCCCGGACAGCGTAGTTGTCATGAACGAGTTCGGCGATACGGTAGAGAAGGAAATCATGACCGTAACGTGGGATATGTCCGCAGCGGAAAAGGGCGGCTACCAGCACTTTATGCTCAAGGAGATCATGGAGCAGCCCAAGGCAGTTGCCGATACGGTTAAGCCGCGTATCAAAAACGATGCGGTTGCGTTCGAGGACAACGGTCTGACCGACGAGCGTCTGCGTGAAATCGAGCATATTCATATCATCGGCTGCGGCTCTGCACTGCACGCAGGCATGGTCGGCAAACGTGTGATTGAGGCAATGTGCCGCATTCGCTGCACGGCAGAGGTTGCCAGTGAGTTCCGTTATGAGAACCCGATCATCGGCAAAAAGGATATGTGCATCGTTATCAGCCAGTCCGGCGAGACGGCGGATACGCTGGCTGCCATGCGTCTGGCCAAGCAGGCAGGTGCGTTCACGATTGCGATCGTAAACGTCGTTTCCTCGACGATTGCGCGCGAAGCAGACGGTGTGCTGTATACCTGGGCCGGCCCGGAGATTTCGGTTGCGACAACCAAGGCATATTCCGCACAGCTGTCCGCTCTGTACCTCATCTCGGTTAAGATCGCGCGTGTGCGCGGCCTGATTTCCATCGGTGACGAGCGTGCGCTGTGCGCTGAGCTGCAGCGTCTGCCGGAATGTATTGAGCAGACACTGGGGTGCCAGTCGGATATGCAGCGTATCGCTACGCTGTATGCAAACCGCTCGAGCGTGTTCTTCCTTGGCCGCGGGCTGGACTATGCCGCCGCGCTCGAGGCTTCGCTCAAGCTGAAGGAAATTTCCTATATTCATTCGGAGGCGTATGCTGCCGGTGAGCTGAAGCACGGCACGATTTCGCTGATCGAGGAGGGTACTCTGGTTGTTGCTCTGGCAACGCAGCCGGCACTGTTTGAGAAAACAGTCTCCAATATCCGTGAGGTTGTAGCGCGCGGCGCAAGCGTCGTGCTCGTCACCACGGACGATTTCACCGGGGACGAGTCGGTCTGCCAGCACATCGTGCGCCTGCCGAAGTGCCTGTATGAATTTTCCGCTTCGCTTTCGATTATTCCGATGCAGCTTTTGGCATACTATATCGCAGTGGAGCGCAACTGTGATGTCGATAAGCCGCGCAACCTGGCAAAGTCGGTAACTGTAGAGTAAAACGTCAACGATATTGTCATGAATGCACAAAAACGAGAACACGTTTTTGTGTGATATCGGTAAAGATGACAATCGTTTCTTGACATTTCCAATTCTACCGCGTATAATAGCTATTGACATGAGAAATGATTATCAAATACAACCATCGAACGGGATTCCCGATGAAAAGCTGTGCCGTCTGGCACGGCAGGGAGACGGACCCGCGATGGAGAATCTGATCCGTCGTTATACCCGTCTGGTCAAGACCTGTGCGCGGCCCTACTTTCTGGCAGGCGCCGATGCAGAGGATTTGATGCAGGAGGGGATGCTCGGGCTGCTGAATGCCGTCCGGGAGTACGATGAGAGCAAGGGCGCACCCTTTGGAGCGTTTGCACGGTTGTGCATCACGCGGAAGATTTATTCCGCAGTGAAGGCGGCAGCGTCGCTCAAGCACGACCCGCTCAATCAGTCCATGTCAATCGATCGACCTCTGTTTGAAGACCTTGCGGAATCGCGTACCCGGGTAACTGCACCGAATGGTGATCCTGAATCGCTTGTTATCGGCAATGAGGAGAGGGAAGAGCGGAAAAAGAAGCTCTACTCGCTTTTGTCTGAATTTGAGGCACAGGTTTTGACGTTGTTTTTGGACGGCTTATCGTATGAAGAGATGTCCGAAGCGCTGCACAAACCAATCAAATCTGTGGATAATGCCGTCCAGCGCATCAAGCGAAAATCGGCAGCCATTAAACCTATTTAGGCGATAGCAGGCGCAGTGTCTGTACGCATATATTTCAAGTTTCCCGAGGGAACAGTATCAAAGAGAGGTAAAAACCATGTACGAAGACAAGACTTTAGTATGCAAGGAATGCGGTAAGGAGTTCGTGTTCACCGCCGGCGAGCAGGAGTTTTACGCAGAGCGCGGTTTCCAGAACGAGCCGCAGCGCTGCAAGAGCTGCCGTGACGCGCGCAAGAACGCTGCACGCGGTCCGCGTGAGTTCTTCACCGCTACCTGTACTGCTTGTGGCGGCGAGGCTCGCGTTCCGTTCGAGCCGAAATCTGACCGCCCGGTATATTGCAGCGAGTGCTTCGCAAAGATGCGTGAGCAGTGATACCGTAACGATAAAAAATCAATAAATGACACGTTAAAAGTGCCAGTAATGACTTTTCTCATTGCTGGTGCTTTTTTCTTTGCCCAAAGGAAAGGAATCGGCAAGGGAATGTGTGTTCCGAAAAATGATAAAGAAATGAAGAATCGGATCCGCAGGCGAAGGGCGGCTTGCGGCAAAAGAAAACCTCTGCTCAAAATGAGCAGAGGTTTTCTTTTGATTTTAAGCAATAACATCGTATTTCAGGATTAAGCCACGTTTCTGCCGGTCGTCAAGGTCAGCAATAGCGGCATCAATACTGGGAAATAAGCAAGGGCAGATATGGCCTTTGCTAAGATTCACGAAGCTGTACATGTTTGTTCCCTTGTGGGGGAGCAGAAGTACGTCCAGCGTTTCGTTGCGCTTAAAAATGCAGAAATGCATAGAGAAGATCCTTTACTTGGCTTCGTTGATGGTAAGCAGCTCCTCGATCGTCTCTTTCTGCCGGCGAAGAAAGCCGAGATAGAAACCGTCAGAAACGGAAAATGCGATGAATGCTGCGTGCAGCAGAAGGGCTCTGATATGTATGAGAAGAGCTATAATCTCCGCGATGTTCATATTTTTTGATGTGTAGAAGGCATAGGTGGGATTGGTGAGAAGCAGATAAAAGTCCCTTAAGATAAACGCACTAACCGGAATCAGGGCGAACGATAAGGCAATCCAAACGCGGGTGTCTTTCTTAAGGGCCTCGTATAAATGCAGAATGTCGGCGTGCTTGGATTCCAGTTCCTCGTGCGAAAAGCGGGAATAGTAATCCAAGTCACATAGTTTCTGGTACTGATGAATTCGGCTGCGCCGTTTTCATCGGACTTTGATGGTATATTGCTGGGCATAGGCGATAACTCCTGTAATTGGGGTAGTTCTTGATAAAAAGAAAAGGAAGACCCTAAAGAGCCTTCCTTATCGAAAGTGTCGGTAATGAAATTCTCATTACCGGCACTTTTTATTTGTCCGCAGTAAAAATAGGCCTCAAATAAGGAGGAAAAAGGTGTGAAAAATGAAAAAATGATCTATCTCCCATATGTTCGTTTTGAGCAGGAAGAAGGAGAAGCGGAGGGTATCGGCTGGTACTTTACGCAGTACAATGCCGAAACTGGAGAAGGTAAAGGCTGGCACGGAACAGAGTTCATGCCGGATTACTTCTTTGAAACGAACTGCGAGTGCGGCGAACCGGAAACAAAGTTCTTTGACGTGCATATCAATGAGCCGATCGAGCAGTGGAGTTGGCCGGAACCGCCGGATGACGATGCGTTCACGAACTACGATGCGTGTTCCAACACAACGCGGGTTTCGCTGTCAAGTGCCTTCAAGTGCTCGGCGAGAGAAGCCAATCCTCCCGCGTTGCGGACAACATCCAACGGCAGCTGAACAACCTCGCCCAAAGAACGAAGCGATGCAGCCGTGCTCTTTCTGCTTGGAACATCAATACCCACTGTGTTCATAGAAACACTCCTGTTTGGAATTTGCAATGGACAACGCCCTCTTTACCCATTGCCGATTCTATCTGTTTGCCTACATGAATGCGCTGGCTCTACCTGCACAAATCGAACACTGCTTTAATCCGCACACGGCGCGGGAAAAAGGTTTAGTGGCCTACGGGCAAACCTTGGTGTCTCCCTCTTGCGCCCATGCAGGGCAGGCAAGAGCGTTATCGCTTCTCAAGCGATAACGCTCCGAATAGCGGCATTCAGAAAACCGCGTTATCTCGTCGCAAATCTTGACAAAATCCTTAAAAACCGATACAATATAAAGGTTAAAAAGGACTTTCGGCTCCTGCTATGACGGCGGGAGCCTTTTTGGAGGAAACACGATGGAACTTACATTATGCTGTCCGACTTTATTCGGGCTGGAGGGCATCGTCGCGGACGAGCTGCGCTTCGGCGGCAGGCTGACCGACGTGCACGCGGAAAACGGCCGCGTGCTGTTCACCGGTGACGAAAACACGCTTGCATGGGCGAACCTGAACCTGCGGTGCGCCGAGCGTGTGCTCATCCGCATCGGCACATTCAAAGCCAAAACGTTCGACCAGTTGTTCGAGGGCGTAAAAGCACTCCCGTGGGAGCAGTTCATTTCGGCAGACGGCGCATTTCCGGTCAAGGGTCACAGTCTGGACTCCACGCTGCACTCGATTCCGGACTGCCAGAAGATCATCAAAAAGGCAGTCGTATCGCGCCTGGGCGCGAAGTACGGTCAGACCTGGTTTGATGAGATTGGTGAAAAGTATCAGATTCAGTTCGCCATCATGCACGATGTGGCTGAGCTGTACCTCGATACCTCGGGTGCCGGTCTGCACAAGCGCGGCTACCGCGCCAACAGCAATGCGGCGCCGCTTCGTGAGACGCTGGCGGCGGCTATGGTCAAGCTGGCGCGCTGGCGCGGGCGCGATCCGTTCCTCGACCCGTTCTGCGGCTCGGGCACGATCGCGATTGAGGCGGCCATGATCGCGCAGCGCCGTGCCCCCGGTCTGCTGCGCCGCTTTGACGCGGAAAGGTGGAGCTGCTTTGACAAGTCGGTCTGGCAGCAGGCGCGCGAGAGTGCGCTCGACCTTGCCCAGCCGGACGCAAAATTCGATATCGTCGGCAGCGACATCGACCCGGACTGCGTGCAGCTGTCCATCGAGAACGCGCGCAAGGCCGGTGTAGCGAACACGGTGTTCTTCGAGCGCGCGGACGCAGTAAAGCGCGATTACAGCGGTGCAGGCGTACTGTTTGCCAATCCGCCGTACGGTGAGCGTCTGCTGGACTTGCAGCAGGCGGAAAAGCTGTACGCCGACCTCGGCAGAGCGACAAAAAACAGCCCGATGAAGCAGTATCTGCTCAGCTCGGACCCGCTGTTCGAGCGTTGCTACGGCCGCAAGGCGGATAAGCGCCGCAAGCTGTATAACGGCATGATCAAGTGCGAGCTGCATATGTATTTTAAAGACCCATCTGCACAGGATAAGCCGGTAAATAAGCACTCCGACCGTCCGTCTGCTAAACGACCGGCAAAACACTGAGCAGTACAGGGCACTGTTCATAATTTGTTCAGAAAATTTTTGTGAAAATTCCGGATTACCCCCTTGCATATTGCGGCTCCTTGGTGTAAGATAATACTCGAAGTTAGCACTCGGGTAATTTGAGTGCTAACCCCCAACATTGTAAAATCTTATTTTTCATAGGAGGAATCCATTATGAAGCTCAAGCCCCTTTGCGACCGCGTAGTTATCAAGATGGTCGAGGCGGAGGAGACCACCGCAAGCGGCATTATTCTTACCGCATCCGCACAGGAGAAGCCCCAGGTTGCTGAAATCATTGAAGTAGGCCCGGGCGGTGTTGTTGACGGCAAGGAAATCAAGATGGAAGTTCAGAAGGGCCAGAAGGTCATTACCGGCAAGTACACCGGTACTGAGGTTAAGCTGGACGGCGAGAAGTATATCATCGTTCGTCAGAGCGACATTCTGGCAATCGTAGAGTAATTTTCAGGAGGTAATTCATCATGGCTAAGCAGCTTATTTACGGCGAGGACGCGCGCAAGGCTCTGCAGCGCGGTATTGATCAGCTCGCTGATACCGTTAAGGTAACCATCGGTCCGAAGGGCCGCAATGTTGTACTGGATAAGAAGTACGGCGGTCCGCTGATCACCAACGACGGTGTTACCATCGCTAAGGAGATCGAGCTGGACGACGCTTTCGAGAACATGGGCGCACAGCTTGTTAAGGAAGTTGCCACCAAGACCAACGACATCGCAGGCGACGGCACCACCACCGCTACCGTTCTGGCGCAGGCTTTCGTTCGTGAGGGCCTGAAGAACGTAGCAGCAGGTGCAAACCCGATGGTAATGCGCCGCGGTATCGCCAAGGCAGTCAAGGCTGCTGTTGCAGCGATTGCTGAGAACTCCAAGAAGGTTGACGGCACGAACGACATCGCCCGTGTAGGCGCTATCTCCTCCAGCTCCGACGAGATCGGCACCCTGATCGCAGAGGCTATGGAGAAGGTTTCTACCGACGGCGTAATCACCGTTGAGGAGTCCAAGACCGCTGAGACCTACTCTGAGGTTGTTGAGGGCATGCAGTTCGACCGCGGTTATATCACCCCGTATATGTGCACCGACACCGAGAAGATGGAAGCAAACTTGGACGACGCTCTGGTGCTGATCACCGATAAGAAGCTGTCCAACATTCAGGAGCTGCTGCCGATCCTTGAGCAGGTTGTTAAGGCCGGCAAGAAGCTGCTGCTCATTGCTGAGGACGTTGAGGGCGAGGCTCTGTCCACCCTGATCGTAAACCGTCTGCGCGGCACCTTCACCTGCGTAGCTGTTAAGGCTCCGGGCTTTGGCGATCGCCGCAAGGATATGCTCCGCGACATCGCAATCCTGACCGGCGGTACCGTAATCTCTGAGGAGGTTGGTATCGAGCTGAAGGACGCTACCATGGATATGCTGGGTTCTGCTCGTCAGATCAAGGTGACCAAGGAGAATACCACCATCGTTGACGGTGCTGGCGACAAGCAGGCTATCGCAAACCGCGTTGCTGAGATCCGCGGCGCGATCGAGCGCACCACCTCTGACTTCGACCGTGAGAAGCTGCAGGAGCGTCTGGCTAAGCTGGCCGGCGGCGTAGCAGTTATCAAGGTTGGCGCTGCAACCGAGACCGAGATGAAGGAGCAGAAGCTCCGCATCGAGGATGCACTGAACGCAACCCGCGCAGCTGTTGAGGAAGGCATCGTAGCAGGCGGCGGCGTAGCTTATGTAAACGCTATCGCAGCGGTTGAGGCTCTGGCTGCCGAGGCAACCGGCGATGAGAAGACCGGTATGCAGATCGTTGCACGCGGTCTGGAAGCACCGATGAAGCAGATCGCTGCCAACGCAGGCATCGAGGGCGCAATCGTTGTTGATAAGGTAAAGCACGCTGACAAGGTTGGCTACGGCTTTGACGCTGCAACCGAGACCTACGGCGACATGATTGCAAACGGCATCGTTGACCCGACCAAGGTAAACCGTTCCGCACTCCAGAACGCAGCTTCCGTTGCTTCGATGGTTCTGACCACCGAGAGCCTGGTTGCTGATAAGAAGGAGCCGGTTCCGGCTGCTCCGGCTGCACCGGATATGGGTGGTATGTACTAAGAAGTAGCGAAAAACACTGCAAACACTGGAGATTTTAAGGGTTAAAAGGCAAACTTACGATAATCGTCAGTGGAAAAGCATCAGATATGTAAAAGGCCGATGTCTGCATTTTGCAGGCATCGGCTTTTTTGTTGCAGGAATAAAAATGAAAACAGAGCGCTTCACAGCAGTGAAATGCTCTGTTTCTTTGTACGAGTATCATCGGACTTGCGTGCTCTGGAGCTTCATGCGGCATTGCTCGGAAATCCGGATGAAATAGTTCCGCGGCAACTGGAGATTATTCGTACAGCGGGAACTTCTCGGTGAGTGCCAGAACGCGTGCGGAAATCTCGTCCTTCTTCTCATCGTAGTGATAGATGCAGTCTGCGATGCAGTCCGCGATGACCTTCATCTCTTCTACACCCATGCCGCGGGTCGTAGCGGCCGGAGTGCCCAGACGAACGCCGGAGGTGATGAACGGGCTGCGCTTCTCACCTGGAACGGTGTTCTTGTTGGCGGTGATGTGAACCGAATCCAGACGAGCCTCCAGATCCTTGCCGGTGCACTCCTCGTCGGTCAGATCAACGAGCAGCAGGTGATTGTCGGTGCCGCCGGAAACCAGCTTGACACCGCGTGCCTGCAGCTGTGCAGCCATAGCCTTGGCATTCTCGACGATCTTGCGTGCGTACTCCTTGAACTCCGGCTGCAGTGCCTCACCGAAGCAAACCGCCTTGGACGCGATAACATGCTCGAGCGGGCCGCCCTGGGTGCCCGGGAATACAGCGGAGTTAATACGCTTTGCCAGAACCGCGTTGTTGGTCAGGATCAGGCCGCCGCGCGGACCGCGAAGCGTCTTGTGGGTGGTGGTGGTAACAACGTCAGCATACGGCATCGGGTTCTGGTGCTGGCCGCCGGCGACCAGACCGGCAATGTGCGCCATATCAACCATCAGGTAAGCGCCGTAGCCATGTGCGATCTCGGCCATTTTCTCGAAGTCGATGGCACGCGGATACGCGGATGCACCTGCAACGATCAGCTTCGGGCGGTGCTTCTTGACAGCCTTCTCAAGCTCAGCGTAGTCGATGAAGCCGTCCTCGTTTACGCCGTAGGAAACAAAGTGGTAGTTCTTGCCGGACTGGTTGACCGGAGAGCCATGGCTCAGGTGACCGCCCTGAGACAGATCCATGCCCATAACGGTGTCGCCCAGGTCGAGCAGAGCGAAGTAAACCGCAAGGTTGGCCTGTGCACCGGAGTGCGGCTGAACATTCGCATATTTTGCACCGAACAGCTCACATGCGCGCTCGATTGCGATACGCTCTACCTTGTCAACAAATTCACAGCCGCCGTAGTAGCGCTTGCCGGGAAGACCCTCTGCGTACTTATTGGTCAGCACGCTGCCCATAGCAGCCATAACGCCGGGAGAAACGATATTTTCGCTGGCGATCAGCTCGATATTCTGGCGCTGACGGTGCAGCTCCTCGTTCATCGCACTGCCCAGCTCGGGGTCGATCGACTGGATCATACCGATGGAATCCATCATTTCTTTGTACATTTGAACTACCTCCAAGCTTTAGTAGTATAAAGTTCTCTTTGACTATACCATTGCCCTCATAAAAAAAGCAAGTCGATTTTATGAAAAATATAACCAAAAATGAAGGATTGCCAAAAGCCTCCTGCAAAATGAGAAAAAGGCAGGTTACCCTGCCTTTGCTCAGATATTCTGATAGAACAGTCCGTCCCTCGTGCAGTACCACAGCAGCATGCCGTGCCGAATATAGGGCAGACGCACGTCTAATCCCCATTCCGGGTACTGCTTTTTGACGATCATCGTGTCTCCGGTGAGAAATGCAACGAACGAGATATAGTGCTCGCGGTGCATTTCATGCGGTGCGGTGATATACCATTCGCCGTCGCTGTGCTCAATTTGCAGTGCATTTTCCTCGTCCGGTTTGTGCATAACGAGGTTGGTCAATTTTGCACCACAGCAGGTCACATCTGCGTCATCGGTCGAGAACAGCAGGTTGCCGCAGGCCGGACAGCGGTAAAACCGCATTTTCTTCATATTGCCGTTAGTCATATCGTTTTCCTCCAGATCGCCTCTCAGCAGGGCTTCGGTGTCCACGCCGAGGGCCTGTGATAACAATGGGAGGAGCGAGATATCGGGAGCACCGCCGCCCGTCTCCCTTAATTAAAGATATTGTTGGGTAAAAAAGAAAGGTCAGTCGATTTTGCCGATGAAGCGGTAGTAGATTTCTACTTCCTGCTCACGGCTTCCGTCCTCGCCCTTGACAGCTTCGTGGACGGTTATTTTTTCAATTAGAGTGTTCAGAAGTTCGGCGGTCAGCTCCACAGGGTTGACATACTGTTTCATCAGGGCAATCCACTTTTCAGCATCCGCTGCGGTCTGTACGGCGGCTTCCATCGTTTCGTGAAGCTGTCTTATTTTTGTTTCAAGCTCCTTTTGCTCGTTCTGGTACTTCTCGGACAGCATATTGAAGTTATACTCGGTTATGCGTCCGGCAGACCAGTCCTCATACATTTTAGCAAACAGCCCGTCAACCTCGGCTTTACGCTTCTCTGCCTTTTTCAGCTCCGCAGCCTGCTTTTTCTTCGCAGAGTTTCTTTCCCTGTCGCTGGCATTGAGCAGGCGTTTCAGCAGCTTGTCCTCGTCTTTCTGTGCCAGCATAGACCAGTATTGCAGTCTTGCAAGCACATAGGCATACAGTACATCATAGCGGATATAGTGCATGGAACACTGGCGTAATCCCTGCCCGTTCTTGCTGCAATGGTAGTACCCGTATGGGTTCTTATTCTGCTTGTTTTCCCCATAGGCTAAAGACCATCCGCAGTCTGCACATTTTATCAATCCTGCGAAAATCTGTGTCGTACCGTTTCTGCGTTTCCTGCGTCTGCTTGCAATCAGCTCCTGAACTTTTTGGAACACTTCTTCAGAAATGATGGCTTCGTGGGTATTTTCCACACGATACCATTCTTCCTGCGGCTTCCGCACCTTTTTCTTGTTCTTGAATGAAATGTTGCTCTGCTTGTTGTGAATGCTGTGACCGATGTAGGTTTCCTCTTTCAAAATGCTCTTGACCTGTGCTATCGTCCACGCATAGGCTTTTTCTGCGGGCGCACCGGCGTAGATATTGGCGAAAGTCCCGTATCTTTCATAGTTCAGCCAGCCGGGGGTAGGTACTTTTTCCTCCACCAGAATCCGTGTAATGCTGGCGGCTCCACGCCCGTGTACAGCAAGGTCAAAAATCTTCTCTACAATCCAGCGTGTTTCCGGGTCGATCAGAAGATGACCTTTTTTGTCCGGGTCTTTTACATAGCCCAGCGGTGCATAGGCCCCATAGTGTGCGCCATTGGCAAATCTTGTGTGCATGGCAGCCTTGACCTTTTTGCTGGTCTGTCGGGCGTGCATTTCATTCAGGATGTTTAAGAACGGTGCAAGCTCGCTTTCTCCGTTGATGGTGTCCACATTGTCATTGATGGCAATGTAGCGTACTCCCTTGCTGGGGAAATAGATTTCCGTGTACTGACCGGTCAGGATATAGTTTCTTCCCAGACGGGATAAGTCCTTTGTGACAACGCAGTTGATTTTCCCGTCTTCGATGTCATCAATCATCCTTTGGAAACTTGGACGCTCGAAATTTGTCCCACTCCATCCGTCGTCAATGTACTCGTCTACAACGGTCAGCCCATGCTCTGCGGCATACTGTCTAAGCATCATGCGCTGGGTCTGGATACTGCCGCTTTCCCCCTGTAATTCATCGTCACGGCTCAATCTCAAATATAGTGCAGTGTTATAAATCGTTGTATTGTATGGTTGTTTCACGGTTAAAAATCCTCCTTCTAAAAGAAACAACCCACGCTTATACAATACTCGCTGGTACAAGTATATCATAAGCGTGGGCTGATTGACAGTCGTTATTCCGTATTTTTTCAGGAAGCGGCGGCAGCGTGCTGGATCACATCTTCCAGCAGGCTGTCAAGCGGCTTCCCATCCTGTGCGAAATGCTCCGATACCTTGATACGGACTTTCCCCATGACAAAATACTGGGTGCCGTCTTTTTCGGTAAGCAGGGTGCCGCTGTTTTTGTTATTGCTCTCGTTTTTGCTTTTTGCCATAGGCAGTTACCTCCATAAATGAAATATGCCCGACAAGGGAATGTCAGACAGGTGTACAGCCGCAGACTGTCTCCGTGTCAACCAAACCGTGTCAACCGGCAGAAAAGACTTTGAAAACAATCCATAGGCGCTCTATTATTACTTTTTACTTTTTCTTTGATTTCTTGGTTGACATGGTTGACAAAGGAGAGAAATGCCCCAAATATCAGGCTTTTCCCCGTCAACCGGCTGTCAACCAAAGCGTCAACCAAACTGTCAACCGGTGGCTTTTCAGAATGGAAGTTCCATTTGCCGGGCTTCTTCTTCCGTGATTTCCTGAAAACCGTCCCCCTCCGGCGGAGCTTGGTTGACACGCTCCCAGCCTTTTTGAGAACCGTATTTCTTATACCGCTTCGGGCTTTTGTAGGCTACCCAGCCCTGTATGATGCCGCCCGCAATGCCGGTATTCATAATCTCGCAGATTGCCCGTGTCTCCCAGTCTGCCGGGGAATTTAAGTTCCCCAGCGCTTCCTCATAAAGCTGCTTGGAACATACCCTGTCGCCGGTGTAGTCCTCCAAATAGGCGTAGATCATGCCGGCCTGTGTGTCTTCCTGCATAAAGTCCTGCTGGTGGGCGTTCAGGTATCGGTTCATTTCCATGCTGAATGACAGCTTATACTTCCCACTGCGATAAACCGTCATGGCTTCCGCCCACATCTGTTCGATATACGCCCTCGCCGCCGCTTCATCGTCCAGTATGTGAACCTCCGCCCGTTCCGGGTACACCGTCACGGGGAGAAAGCGCCGGTTGCCGGTGCGATCACGGGGCAAAAAGTCCTGCCGGTTGGTCGTCCCTCCAAATACACATTGCCGCAGCCGGTCTGCCGGATGTGTCTCATACGGCACTTTGTAGGTTTCTTTCTGGCGGCTTAAGAATGACTTGATTTCCTCAATACTCTTGGCGTTGGCTGTGGCAATCATCTCCGACATCTCGATAATCCAATGCCCTTGCAGCTTGCGGTACACATTTTCATCGTCCAGCTTTTTCAAATCGTCTGAAAACCATTCGTCCCTGCCTGCCAGCAGCCGGAAAAAGGTAGATTTCCCGGCTCCCTGACCACCAACCAGACAGAGCATGACCTCAAACTTGCTCCCCGGTCTGAATACCCGCCGGATGGCTCCCATCAGGAACAGTTTCAAGGCTTCATAGGTGTATTCGTCCGTATCGGCTCCCAGAAAGTGATGCAGGGCGTAACGGATGCGCTCTGTGCCGTCCCATTGCAGGCTGTTCAGGTAATCCCTGACTGGATGGTAGCGGTTTTCATTGGCAACAATCTTGATGGCGCTCTGCACCTTTTTCTCGCTGGTAAGCCCGTAATTTTCTTCCAGATACAAAAGCAGGTAGTTCATGTCCATGTCGGTCAGCGTGGTACTGGTGCGCTCCCAGCCCAGCGGCTTCACAATGTCAATCTGCTCCGTCAAAAGGTTCAGGCGCAGCGCCCCGCGAAACAGAGGGTCACGCTGGAACACCGTCAGGCAGTTTCGGATGCTGTTCTTCACGCCGCCTTTCTGCGTCCCCTCTAATGTTTCCCGGATTTCTGCCGGTGTCTGCGCCGGTTCCATTGTGTCCATCGTCCTTTTGACCGCTTCCTGCGTTTCCGGCGGCAAGCTCTGAAATTCGCTGTTCAAGCCGCAACACCTCCTTTCCCTGTGCGGCGATCAATGCCGCTTTTTCTTCTATTTCTCCGTATAACAAAATATCCAAAAGGTATTCTGTGTAGCTTATCCTCTGCAACGCTTCCACAAAAAGAGGATGCCAGATGGCATCCTGCGGCTGTGGGGCGTGTGCTGTTTTCCAATGCTCCAGCAGGCGCAGATAATCGCATAGCACCCGGAAACAATACCGTTCCGTTTCCTGAAATCTCTGCTCCGCTGATTTTTGTCGGGGCTGTGACCTGTTGTGACGCTTCCTATCTGGCAGCGCATTGCCGGATTTCTCATAGGAAACGCCGAAGTCCTCCGCAAGCCTGACCGCAGCTTCCCGTTTCCCCAATCCATGCAGCAAAGCGGCCAAGTCGATCACATCCCCGGAAGCCCCGCAGCCGAAGCAGTAAAAGCGGCTGTCCACTTTCATGCTGGGCGTGCGGTCATTGTGGAATGGACAGCAGACCATGCCGTTTCTCCCCACCCGGATTCCATAGAATGAAGCAGCCTGCCGGGTGGTAACAGACTGTTTCACCGCTTCAAATACATTCAAATGCTCCCTCCATAAAAATACTGGTAGCGGTAAAGCTGCCGGTTATATCATAGCTCCATCTCATGTTTCTTTCTCTGTACTGCCTGTGGCTGCTCCCTCCGGCGCAGTGCGGTATCTACGGCGTTCTGCACCTGCCGTAGCCGTATGACTTCCTCCCGGAGTGGCTTGTGCTGCGGAGACAGTTCGGCATACTCTGTTTTTAACTGTGCGTATTCCTGTTTCCATGCTTTCAGGGCAATGGGTTTTCCGTCCAGTTTTTCTTTCAAAATACGGCGGGCGGCATAAAACAGCCGTAACTCCGCATCGTGGGATGTTTCAAATTTCTCCCTCTGTTTCTTAAACTTGATATTGTTCAATTCCGTATGAACAGGTTTTAGCCGCTGGTAATTCTCGCCCTCCCGTATCAATTCCTGCAATTCCTTTATCCGGGCAGATTTCTTTTTCATGGAGTCGCTTAACGCTTCAAATTCTTCGTTGACAGAGGAAAGACGCTCCTGCAAATCCTCTAATGTGAGCAGCTTGTTTTCCGTCAGATAATTGACGGCTTCGGCAAACTGCTTTAAGTTTCCGGTTCTGGCTTTATTGCTCCATGCCCCTGCGTTGCGCTGGTTGTAATAAGCGATCAACAGGTCGGCAAGGCTCGGTGTCTGCGGTTTGGAAAGTTCTTCTTTTACCTCTGCCATCCAGACAAACAGGGCTTTGATCTTCTTCCTCACATCCTGCATGAGCCGGTTGGTGGCTTTAATCCAGCGGTTCAGTTCCCCTTTCTCGGTGCGGATGCCCTTTGCTTCCATCTGCCGGACATTAGCTCCCTCGTGGACAGTAGGTATCAGGTCAAGCCCCTGCCGCACATAGGAACGGTGGTCGATACGCACATCCAGCCCTTTTTCCTCAAATTTTGTATTAACGGCAGCCGCCCACTGCTCCCGCCAGTGTTCCAGCGTTTCCGGCTCATGCCAGTCTGTTGTATGGACAGCGTTAAACATATAATCGCCGTTTTTATCCCGGATTCGGTTTCCATCTTCATCAAGAAGATATTCCCGACGCTGTTTTTGTCCCCATGTGCCATCCGGGTTCAAAGGGCGCATGGTTGTCATCACATGAAAATGCGGGTTAGGGATGCCGCCGTCCTCTTTCTCCGGGCTGTGAAAAGCAAGGTCGGCAATCATGCCTTTTGTCACAAACTGCTCCTGTACGAACTTCCTCGCCAGCTCCATGTTTTCTTCCAGCGTCAATTCATTCTGCATGGCAATATCAAAGGAATAGGCAAGCTGTGCTTTTGGATGTTTCTCGCAGTTCTCCACAGCATTCCAGAGGGTCGCCCGGTCAAGATATATTTCCGGCGCATGGGGCGGCAGCATGATTTCCGAAGCGATCACGCCGCCCTTTTTGGTGTAGTCGCTGACTTCTCCATAGTAGCTGCTGTAAAGACGCTCCCCGGCTCGATAGGCTGCGCTGGCAATGGCGCTCTGACCGGCGCTGCGCTTGATCTGTGCGATTGAAAAATGATAAAGTGCTATCCTTAGTCACCGCCTTTCTCCTGCCCGGAAATACGGGCGTGGTTCTCTGTGGCAGACCGGATGAAATGCTCCGCCTGCGGCAGATTCAAAATGCTTTCCATGAGGGAATAAAATTCCGCTTCGGATAGCTCCTTTGTCTGTGGTGCAATGCTCTCAATAGCTGCCCCACGGGTAATCAGCCGGTGCGTCCTCTGTTTCCGGGAACCGCTTTCCAGATACGCCTGCCGGTTTTTCAAACGCTGCATTTTCCGTTTTTCCTGTTCCAGCAGGACAGTGGTTTTTTCATATTCCTGCTTCAACTGTTCCAAAGATTTTTCCATGTTCTCACATCCTTTGCTGATAAGATAAAGAAAGACCATCCGCAGACAGTCCGTGTGTCAGTGCTTCTATAAAACCCGATGAAAAGGGAAAACCGCAGAGCGGATTTCTCTTTGCGGCGGGTACACAGGGGATAGCCGCTTTAGCGGCGCAAGGGGGTGTAGCCACCTTGTCGGAGCGAAGCGAACGCAGACCTCGGATTGCTGATTTTATCAGCGGCAGAGGTAAGCTCCGCAGGACGCACGATACATGGTCTTTAGACTATGTATAGAAGTGCGCCCTTAGTTCCTAAGGGATTTTGCCGTTTCCGGCAGTCTTGTCCTTTTTCTTGGAACGCTTGGAAAGATACTTCGGGCAGTCAACCACAACCGCCCGGAAGCTCTGTTTACATTCGTGCTGGCATTTCCGGCACAGTTCGTTGTAAGTGATACGGCTGCGGTCATTTAAGAAGAAAGACCATTCCAACCGCCGCTTGTTACTCATTCTTGCCATAACCGGCTCCTTTCTCCGTTTCTATCTGATGTACGCAGATAGGCTGTTTTGATGTAGCGTCTCGGTATCATTTTTAAGTTTTTTTCCCTCTGTATGCCCCTTTGGAAAGTGCGGCAGTATTGCAAGTCAGGGAATGATACCTCACGCTTATTTGTCGCTTCCCGGTACGGTTTCGGAGCCTTTTGCCATCCATTCAAAGAAAGCAATTTTGCTGACCTTGATAAGTCTGCCCCTGCGGAACGCTGGAAAGCCGGGTGTGTGTACCAGCTCATAGGCGCTCGCTCTTGAAATTCCCATAATCCGCTGAATGTCCGCCACATCCAGAACCAGCGGTAAATCCTCGTAGCTGTTCAATCTCTTTTTATCGTTCATTCTGTTCCTCCCATAAATCAAATAGGTTAAAATGCTTCCTGTTGCCGTTCTCCCCAAAAGCCGTTTTCCTGCCCCATTCCTGCGGTGTTTCCCTGCATTGGTGCGCCGAATGCGTCACTTCTCCTGCCGGTCATATCCCTTTTGGACGGTCATTCACTTGTCAAGGTACTGTGCGGTACGAAATTACCAACCGCAATCATCATAGCGTACTATCCTTGACAAAACAATGATTCTGCGATACCATGAGTGTAACAGATATAACTGAATTATATAATTACCATAAACAAAGGCAGGGGATAGGGATGGAGAATCAGTTTATACGGCATGAGCCATGTTTTGAGAGGATTTTGTTTGTCCTGACGCTGGACAGGAAGAAAATGAAAGAGCGGATTTTGATTGGGGAAGAACAGCAGATCCGCTTCCGTCTGAACGGGAGCCAAAACGCAGAGGTGCTTTGTGATATGACACGCCCACTGGGAACTTTTTTGATAAACTTTGAGCGTGACACGGACAGAGACTGGAACTTATACGGGCTTTCTCCGCTGCGGCAAGCTCTCCACTCCAACCGATGGAAACAGCCGGAGCTGGAGCAGGCGGCAAGCGAATTTCTTTGGGAGAAATATCTTAGCAACGACCCTCTGAAAATGTATGTGGCGTTCCGTATCTGGAACAGCTATCTGCTTGCCAGAGAACCCCGTGACCGTAACGCTGCCTGTGACCGCTTCATGGATAAAATGAGCAGACTGACCGGGGTATTCCAAAACGAAACCATGAGCTTTGACAGGGAGACAGGAAAACCGAAACAATTTCAAGCTGGCAGCCTTTATTTCAAAGGCGCACCGTCAGAAGATACCCGGCTTGACCTCTGGTTCCCGGACAACCGGCGCACAGAAGAATGTGTGTCTGCCTATGCGTCCCTCTACCCGTTGATTACCTATTATCTGAACAGGCTGAATGACTGGGGGCTTTGCTTCCGGCGGTGCAAGGTCTGTGGAAAATATTTTCTGGCAAAGAGCCAGCGGTATGAGCTGTGCAGCGACAAGTGCCGAAAAGCACAGGCGCTTCAAAACAAGCGGGAATTTGACGAGAGGTCAAGAGAAAATAACTATGACCTGCTTTATAAAAATGAATGCCAGAACTGGCGCAACAAAATAAACCGGGTAAAAAATACCGCAGGCTTTCCGGCTGACCGTCTGGAAAAAATACAGGCTTCCTTTTCCGACTTTAAGAAAGAAGCCTTACAGAGAAAAAAGGCTGTAAAAACAGGAACGGCCAGCCCGAAAGAATTTACGGACTGGCTGTATCAGCAGAGTAATGTAATTGTTGAGCTGACCGAGATATGAAAAACTTTCTATCGTCAATTTCGCATTATTGCAATAACAGATTGCTTCTTCCATGAATGGTAATATTATCATCAAACTTTTGGAAGAACTATAAATGTCCGAGGTGCCTTTGATTTCGACAAAAAAACAGGCTGAATTGTTACAAAGCTCGGACATTTCAAAAATTTTTTGAGAAATGGCGAAAAAAGCGGGGCAGCACACGCCGCCCCGCCGATCCCATACGGTTATTCCATCGCCCGCATTTGTTCGATCAGGGATTGCTTTTTCTGTCTGCGGATTGTCCATACAGACAAGATCAGTTCCATTCCGAACAATACCAGAATGAACAGTCCCATTTCCAAAACCGGGAATTTGTAAGGCACTACATTTCCGGCAAAAGCTCCTATACTCATTTTTCTGCAAGCAAAGATGGAAGCCGGAAGCCCAACGATCAGCGTCGCCAATGTTGCAAAGAGCGCATAGCACAGCCCCTCACAGATGTTCATTTCACATAGCTGTTTTTGTGTTAGGCCGATAGAACGCAGAATACTGTTTTCCTGCTTTCGGGCTATCTGGTTAGAGAGTGTCGTATTGATAAGGTTGATAACGCCAAAGAGAAATACCAACCATGAAAGTATCTCCATACTGCCAAACGCAAAAGAATTTGTCATTTCTTCATATTCAATCACTGTATTGATTTCATCTAAGGCAATATTACTATGGCTGGCAACAATATTTTTCAATTCAGCTCCCACATAGTCCGTTTTTTTCGGATCGTTTACAATGCTCCATGAATAGTCGAAAGAAGCGATTTCCGGGTGCAGTTCATGGAACAATGCTTCTGGTGCGAAAAAGAGTACTCCATCGAGGGCCAGTTTTCCATGCCCGGAAGGCGTCTTGTTGGAATCAAACAATCCTGATACAGTGACGGAAACAGGCGGTTGCCCCTCTCCAAAATAAAAGTCAACTGTTGAACCAACACCCATATCCTCATTCTGCTTTAGCACATTATAGTCAATTACAATACTACGGGAATCTTTTGGCATCGTTCCTGCTGTCAGAGCCGCTTCAACTGTTGCATAATTCTGGTCGGTCAGCATATCACACATACCACCGCTTTGGTAAATGTCCGTCTTAAGGGTTGCATAGAGAGATTGTCTGCTTGGAATTATATCTGTAACACCATCAATAGATAAGATTTCCTGTTTTAATTCTTCATTCAACGGATTTCCCGCTGCCATAACCTTTTCTTCTGTCATTTCAGAATCCAAATAAATTTTATAGTCGCCGTCCGGGAAAAACCGTCTTGCAAGCGCCTCTGGAGAACGCAGCAAAACAATGGAGGATACCACAAGCAGAATAATTCCGCCCAAACTCAATGAGGCTACAATAGCAACGGTCTTTTTTCGGTCACGCTTAAAATTCGCAATTCCCATTGAAACAGGATTGAGCTTGATATTCTTTTTTCGGCTTCGGATGTCCTTTTGTGCCGGGGTAAAACGGACGGCTTCAATCGGGGAAATCCCTGCCGCAATTTTTATCGGCTTACGGATGGAAACAGATACCATGATCCAACTGCTTATGAGTGTCAAAATAATCGTTGCCACATAGGAAACAGCATTAAATCCCTTGGGAAACAAAAGAAAACCGCCGCATACACCCAGCACTGTACCAATCAAAATCCCGATACTGCCGAGTTTACGCCCCTCCCGCTTTACAATCCGCTTGATTTGCTTTGGCGTTGCACCAATCGTCCGAAGCTGCCCGTAGCTCTTGATTTTGTCATTGATGGAGATACGGAAGATACTCTGGATCACAATATAGCCGCCGATCAGAACAATGGCAATCACGCCAGCCATCAGTGCAAAATCAAAGGATTTAGAAGCATAGGCAAAATACTTGCTGTTCATTTTGGGCATAGGAAGCTGATATTCCTCCGCAATCTCCCTGCAATAAGAGGTCATCAGTTCTTCGCCCAACTGGTCGCTGTTTTTGAAATGGACATAGGCGCGATAGCCAGTCGGGTCAAACCCTTTCCATCCTGTCAGGGCAGCGTTGGAAAGAATGATAGCGCAGGTATTCGCTTCTTTTTCATTTACGCTGTCCATAATGCCGGTAACGACATAATCACCATGAAAACTCTCTGTATCTAAGGTCACAGTGTCCCCGATCTTGGCATTGTTTCCATAGGTGGAAAGAAAGTATTCGCTTACAACAACTTCATTTGCTTTTTCAGGAACCCGGCCCTCTAACAACTCCATCTGCGCCTTGGTAATCTCCATCATTTGCGCGTCGCAATACACATAAGACGCATGATAGCCCTGTTCTGAAAGCTCCTCACCCAGCATATAGTAGCCGCCTACGCGCTCAAACTCCGGCAGTCCTTTCAGGGTTTCAATGTCGTTTTCCTCTACGCCCAGCCAGACCGCCTCATAAGTATCGACAACCTGATTGCGCTGCATTTGTGTCAGGGAGGTAGACACAATTCCCGTAAAGCAGATCAGAAATGCCGCCAGCGCAACGGCAATCACCACCATCAGATTCCGGCGCTTCTCGCTTTGCAAACTTTTCTTTGCCAGCTTCTTTGTAATGGCGCTGGTATCATTCTCAAAAGGCCATGTCATAGCCTGCCACCTCCTTACTCCACAATCTTGCCGTCCTCAATGCGGACAATCCGATCTGCAAGACGGGCTATGTCGTCATTGTGGGTAATCATCACAACAGTTTGCCGGAACTCTGCACTGGTGCGCTTGATAAGCCCCAGCACCTCGGCGCTGGTCTTGCTGTCAAGGTTGCCGGTCGGCTCGTCGGCCAGCACAATAGCCGGTTTGGTAATCAGGGCGCGTGCGATAGCCACACGCTGCTGCTGGCCGCCGGAAAGATTGTTCGGCATATTTTTCAGTTTATCTTCCAGCCCCAGCAGGTGAACGATCTCGTCCAAAAACTTCTGATCCACCGTGTCCCCGTCCAGCTCCACCGGCAGGACGATGTTCTCATACACATTCAGGATAGGAACAAGGTTATAGTTCTGGAAGATAAAGCCGATGTTGCGGCGGCGGAAGATGGTAAGCTGTTCGTCGTTCATTTTCGACAGCTCTTTGTCCCGGACAATCACATTGCCGGAAGTAGGGGTGTCCAGCCCGCCCATCATGTGAAGCAGGGTGGACTTGCCGCTGCCGGAGGTTCCCACAACGGCCACAAATTCGCCGTCATTTACAGAGAAGTTCACGCCGTCAAGGGCGCGGGTGATATTCGGCTCTGTACCGTAATACTTTTTCAGGTCGATAGTCTGTAAAATTCTCATACTCAAAACTCCTTTCAAGGCTTTCTGCCTGTTGATAAGGCTATTGTAAAACCCAAATGTCCGCGAAATGTTACAGCGGCCAAAAAATTTCATTGAAAATCGGGGGTGAAATGTTACAACGCTCGGACATTTCCGCCGAAAAACTGCCACTGGCAGCTTTATCGGCACACTGTTGCGAAAAGACTTACGGCGGGCAGCCGAGAATGACCGTCCGCCGCATTCTATTTTGTCGGCAGCATAATGGAAAATTCTGAACCCTTGCCCGGCTCCGAAACCACTTTGATATAGCCGCCTTGCCGCGTTACGATCTCGCGGGCCAGATACAGGCCAATGCCCACGCCCTGCTGTTCGTGTACTTCTTCCTCACGATAGAAGCGCCGGAAGATGGCAGCCTGATTGCTTTCGGAAATGCCCTTGCCGGTGTCGGTCACTTTGACCTCCACATACATTTCCCACAGCACCACTGACACGGCGATTTTCCCGCCTGCCGGGGTGTACTTCACTGCATTGTCCAGCAGGTTAAAGAGGGCTTCGGATGTCCACTTGCTGTCATGGAAAACGGTCAAATCCTCCGGGCAGTCCACGGACACAGCGATTTCCTTTTTCTCCGCTGCATACACAATCCCACTCATGGCCTGCGCCACGGTATCAAAGAGGCGACCCGGTTTCTTATCCAACTGGATCACGCCCGTTTCCAGCCGTGAGGTTTTCACAAGGGCCTGAAAGAGAAAGTCCAGCTTATCCGTCTGGCTGCGGATTCCCCGGATAAAGTCGGTGCGCTCCGCCTCGGTCATGGGCTTTTCCAGCAAGGTGTCCGTCGCCATTTTCAGATTGCTTACCGGCGTTTTCACCTGATGGGAAATATCCGATACAAGGGTCTGTAACTCCTGCCGTTCCTCGTCCACCCGGCGGCGGTTCTCCTGCATGATCTGGTAAAGCCTTGCCAGCCGGTGTCCGATTCTGGCAAGCTGGGTTTCGCTGTCCTCTGGCCGCTGGGGCGCTTCATTCCCGGCGATCATGTGGTCTAAGGTCTGGCACAGGTCAGCGGTAAACTGCGACAGCCGCTTTCCAAACGCCTGCGTCAGTACAAAAATCCCCACAAGGGCGCACAGCAGCAGCGTCCCGCCTGTCAGCAGCACCGCAATCTGTTTTGTCACAAGAAACAGGGCTATGGTGATCCCGGACATGGAGAGGACAAGCTCCATTGCCACCCGGCCAAACAGCCGCTTTACCGAGAGGTTTTGAAACTTCATTTTACCTCGCCTCCCGTCCATTGATACCCCATGCCGTAAACGGTCTTGATGTAGGGTGCGCCGCCGTCGGCTTCAATCTTGCTGCGAATACGGCTGATGGAGGTTGTCAGGGTGTGTTCGTCCACAAACCGCTCGTCTATATCCCACAGCTTTTCCAAAAGCTGCCCACGGGTCAGCACTTGCCGGGGATTTTTACGAAACAGGTTCAGCATTTTGTACTCCATCGGGGATAGAGTCAGGGGCTTGCCGTTTAAGGAAGCCGTCTGCTCCGAGAAGTCCAGAAACAACCGCCCGTCGTCGTAAATGTCCTTGGCCGGTTTGTGGTGTTCCAGCATGGCGAACATGGCTTTGATTTTTCGCTGCAAGGCCCCGATCACAAAGGGCTTTGTGATGTAGTCCACCGCGCCCACCTCATAGCCCCGTATCTGGTCGCTCTCCTGATCGTTGGCGGTCAGGAATATTACGATGGTGTCCGGGTGCTGGGGCTTTATCAGCTTGCACAGTTCAAAACCGTTCCCGTCCGGCAGGTTGATGTCCAGCAGCACTAAATCAAATTCCCGCTGGCGGATGGCTTCGGCTGCGGTTCTGGCATTTAGGGCAGAAGTCACGCCGTAGCCGTCTGCGGTCAGGTTATAGTCTAACATCTTATTCAAAAAACTGTCGTCCTCGACAATTAAAATCTGCTCCATATTCTCACTTCCTTTGCTTTTTGCAGATAGTATAACAGGCAAATGTCCGAGAATTGTTACAAGGACAAATATATTTATCATTTTACAGCTTTTTTATGTGTACTGCAATTTTATAAAAGAAAGGACAGCAGTATCATCAAATTGCTGTCCTTGCGGTTTATTATAGCTGGTAGTGTATAAGCGTGGGTTCATCATATTTGGTGTGGTATCTTTAACTATGGGAAACTCCGCGCTCCCATTTGGATACCGCCTTGTCGCTGACGCCAAGCTGTTCAGCCAGCGCAAGCTGTGTCAGTCCCAGTTTTGTCCGCATTGTACGGATTAGTCTGCCGGTTTTTACCTGATCCATTCGGATCACCTCCCTTGCGTTCTATTATACGGAAAACAGAGGAGAATACAATGAACGCTCCGTAGAGTTGCGGAAAATTGAGAATGGAGAATTAACGTAAGAGCGAACCTGCGGCATCCTGCTCCCAAAGCAGGCGCACTGCAAGCATAAGGTGAAAGCCGCGGCTCCTTTATGCGGTATTGCCATAAAAATCCCGCGTGAAATTCAACGCGGGATTTGTTATCTTATCGGAAGACAGACTGCGGAAACGCTTCCGGGTCGGCTGCCTTTGCGGCGGCATCGTCGATGCGGACCTCTCCGCTGCGGACGAGTTCCCCGAGCGAATCGTCCATCAGCATCATACCCTGATTGCGGCCGGTCTGCATGGTGCTGATGAGCTGATACGACTTGTTTTGGCGGATCAGGTTGCGCACGGCAGGGGTGCCGGTCAGAATCTCAAATGCAGCTACGCGGCCACCCATGGTGCGCGGTACGAGCGTCTGGCAGACAATGCACTCAAGCACCTCGGCAAGCTGAATGCGAATCTGCTCCTGCTGCTCCGGCGGGAATACGTCTACGATACGGTCGATCGTACCGGCAGCCCCCTTGGTGTGCAGTGTGCCGAATACAAGGTGTCCGGTCTCGGCAGCCGTGATAGCGGTCGAAATGGTCTCCAGATCGCGCATCTCACCGACGAGAATAACGTCCGGGTCCTGCCGCAGAGCCGCCCGCAGACCGCTTGCGAAGCTGTCCGTGTCCGCGCCGATTTCGCGCTGGTTGATCATTGAGCGGATGCGCGGGTGTACATACTCGATCGGGTTTTCGAGCGTGATGATATGGCGTGCCGCGGTGCGGTTGACGTGGTCGATCAGTGCCGCCAGTGTGGAACTTTTGCCGGAGCCGGTGGGACCGGTCACGATAACCAGTCCGCGCGGCTTTTCGGCCTGCTGTATAATGATATCCGGCAGGCGAAGCTGCTCCGCAGTCGGGATTTCCATCGGCAGCAGACGCAGCGCCAGCGCCGTGTGGTGCTGCTGGCGAAACAGATTGCAGCGCATGCGCACGGAATCGGCAAACGTCACTGCAAAGTCGGACTCGCCGATGGTTTTCAGCTCGTGCAGCTGATGCTCATCCGCAAGCTGCTGCGCCGCATCCTGCACATCCTGCTCGGTCAGAGGTACGTCACCGTGGGTACGCAGCTCACCGTCGATACGCAGCATCGGCGGGAGACCAACGGTCAAATGCACATCGGAGGTGTTTTTCTCCTTGGCGTAAAAAATCAGAGTTTGTAAATCGTACAAGGCGTGTCTCTCTCCTTGGTGTCCCAAAGCAGGGGACAGAGTTTATATGGGTATTGTACCGCAAATTGCCTGCCGCTGCAAGTAAGGATAAATGAAAACGGCTTCGGAAATCCGAAGCCGTTGAGATTGTTGGAACACTTCGTTCTTCTTTTGTTTGCGCGTGTTATTTCGGCGGGTCGTTTCCTTTATTTGAACTGCAGTGCGCTATGACTTCGTTCAGATAGACCGACATGCCTGTACACAGGACACCCTGTACCACACCTTCAAACAGAGCGGCTGCCCAGTTGCCGTAGCTGGCATAGCGCGATATGACCGACAGACAGGCCAGTCCAATCCCGCAGAACGTGAGTGCCAGAGGGATAAATTGATTGGGAAAACGCTGTATTGCCTTGAGTCCGCGTCCGATGCAGTATAAAACCGCCACCAGAACCGCGAAATCCGCCTTGATATACTGCGTCAGTTCTTCCATGGGTTCACCTCCCCTTAACAGCCTATGCGGAAAGAGAACGATGTTTGCCAAGGCATATCGCAGGGCGGCATGATCTCATGCCGCCGTTCGTAACGATCTGCACATACTTACAGGCGGCGAACCGGGGTCAGCCCACCCTGCATGATACGTTTATCGCTATCTACTCTTCACTCTCTGCAAGCTGGACTTGCAGATTTTAGTTTGCTGCTGTATAATACAATAGATTAGGAATGTTTACCGCCAAATAAAAGGCTGGAAAATATGGGAGATACGAAGATGAATACTGCTTCTATTCTGGGCGTGCAATTTCACGCTGTTACCAAGCAGCAGGCTGTTGAGCTTGCAATGAGCAAGATCCGTTCCCGGCAGAAGGGCTACGTTGTTACCCCGAATCCGGAGATCGTCGATCTCTGCCGCCATGACGAAAAATTCATGGGCGTTGTCAACCATGCGACGCTTGTCCTGCCGGACGGCATCGGCATCATCTATGCTGCGAAGATCCTCGGTGAAAAGCTGCACGGAAAGGTAGCCGGCATTGAATTTGCCGAGAGCCTTGTTGCCGCGATGGCCAAGGAGAACATGCGCCTGTATCTGCTGGGTGCGAAGCCCGGTGTTGCCGAAAAGGCAGGTGCAAACCTGTGTGCAAAGTATCCGGGACTGGTGCTCGCCGGCACGCATGACGGCTATTTCTCTGACCCGCAGGAGGTTGTTGACAGCATCAACGCCGCAGGCGGTGCGGATGTTGTGTTCGTCTGTCTGGGTGCGCCCAAGCAGGAGAAATTTATCGCGGACAACATGGACGATATCCACAGCACACTGTTCTGCGGTCTCGGCGGCTCGCTGGATGTGTTTGCAGGCGTTGCCAAGCGCGCGCCGGATATTTTCATCAAGCTGGGTCTGGAGTGGTTTTACCGCCTGCTCAAGCAGCCCAGCCGTATCGGCCGTATGATGAAGCTGCCGAAATTTCTGCTCATCGTTATCAAGGAGCGGCTGTTTGGCAGAAAGGGGAAGTGACAAGAATGAAAGTAAAACTGCTTGCTTACACGCCGGACCCGGAAAAGCTGGTCGCGGCTGCAGCAAAGAACTGCTATTCCTCCACGGACGTTGACAGCGTGCTGGATGGTCTGACCGAGGAAAAGACCGAGAGCTTTGTCAACATGCTTTCCGAGATCGGCCACGAAAGCCCGATCGAGCATGTGTCGTTCACCTTTGCAATTGAGGGTGTATCGCGTTCTCTGCTGGCGCAGATCACGCGCCACCGCATTGCATCGTTCTCGGTACAGAGCCAGCGCTATGTGCGTGAGAAGGGCTTTGAGTATGTTGTTCCGCCGGAGATTGATAAAATTCCGGCTGCCCGGGCAAAATTCATTCAGGCGATGGAGGACGATCAGCACACCTACGAGGAATTGACGGCCGCGCTGATGGAAGGCTACCTCAAGGAGCTGCTCGAGCAGGGCGTTCCGGAGAAGACCGCCCGCAGCAAGGCTGAAAAGCACGCCATTGAGGACGCACGCTACGTTCTGCCGAACGCCTGCGCGACCCGCATTGTCATGACGGCGAACGCCCGCAGCCTCAAGAACTTTTTCCGCCTGCGCTGCTGCAATCGCGCCCAGTGGGAGATCCGTGCGCTTGCCGAGGAGATGTACAGGCAGGTATACGCTGTTGCGCCGACGCTGTTCGGTCACTGCGGACCGGCCTGCGTGGACGGTGTCTGCACAGAGGGCAAAATGTCCTGCGGCAAGGCTGCAGAGGTGCGCGCGCACTATCAGACGCTGCGCGAGGGTAAGTAACCCTCAAATCAATCTTGCGAAAGGAATTATATGTTACCGTTTAGAGAAATTACCTTAGAAGATAAACCGATGGTCGAGCACTGCGGCTCGCATTACAACTATCATCTGTGTGAGCGCTGCTTTGTCGATCTTTTCATGTGGCGCAGCCACTACAATACGCAGATCTGCTTCAAAGACGGCTTTATGCTGGTGAAAATGTCTCCGTTGGACGGCGGACACGACTGCTATCTTGCGCCTGTCGGTCAGGGCGACCTCGGCGCTGCGCTGGATGCGCTCGAGCAGGATGCCGCTGAACGCGGTCTTCCGTTCGTCATTGTCTCGGTCGCTGAGCCGATGATCGAGCGTATCGAAGCCGTTCGTCCGGGCAAGTTCACGTTCGCGCATGACAGCGAGGACGGTGACGATTATATCTACCTCGCGGAAAAGCTGCGCACGCTGTCCGGCAAAAAGCTGCAGAGCAAGCGCAACCTCGTTAACCGCTTCAAGACCGCCTATGAGGGGCGGTGGAGCTACGAGGACATGACCCGGGAAAACAGCAAGGATGCGTTCGCCTTCCATGTGCACTGGTGCAACCTGAACGGCTGTGCACGCGAGCGCGACTTTGAGGGCGAGACCTGCGCAATCGTGCAGGCACTCCACAACTTTGACTACTTGAATTTGCGCGGCGGACTGCTCCGCTTGGACGGCGAGGTTATCGCGTTCACATTCGGCTGCAAGGCTACGCCGGATATGTTCGTGGTACAGATTGAAAAGGCCGACCACACGATTCAGGGCGCGTACCAGATGATCAACCAGCAGTTCGTACAGCGCAACTGCAATGATGTGGAATACGTCAACCGCGAGGAGGATCTGGGACTCGAGGGTCTGCGCAAGGCGAAGAAGTCCTATTATCCGGTGATGCGCGGCGTGAAATATGTGGCAACACCGAAAGGTTGATTGAAATGATGCGATTTGCCGAAAAAGGAGATTTTCCTGCCGTTCGCACCCTCTGGGAAACCTGTTTTCCGGATGAGGGCGGCTTCAATGACTACTTCTTCGCGCACTTCTATAAAGAGAAATATACGCTGCTGTATCTCGAGGGTGAAACGCTCGTGGCGATGGTGCAGATGCTCCCGTACCGCATGACGGTGGGCGGCGTATCCCGCGAGGTGACGTATATCTACGGCGCGTGTACCGACCCGGCGCACCGCCGCAAGGGGTATATGGCGCGGCTGCTCGAGCGCTCGTTCGAGCTGGACAGACAGGCGGAGCGTGTCGCGTCCGTGCTCATTCCGGCAGAAAAGTGGCTGTTTGATTTTTACAAACCGTTCGGCTACGAGCCGTTCTTCCATATTTCCCGCGGGGAGATTACCCGCACGGCAGGGGAGCGCGAAGCACCTCGGCGGCTGACCTCGGCGGATGTGCCTGCGCTGGCGGCGCTGTATGACAAACTGGTGCCGAAATGCCGCATCGAGCGGGACACGGCGTACTGGAACGCGCAGCTTGCGCTGTTCGACACGCTCGGTGCGGGCGTGTATGGCTGGTTCAAGGACGGAACGCTCACCGGCTATGCGTTCTGCTGGGAGGACAATGCGCAGGAGCTGCTCGGCGCAGGTGACGCGCAGCTGCAGGGGCTGCTGGACGTACTGCGGCGCGATATGCTCGCCGTGACGGAGATCGGCGCGGAAACCGCACTCGGCGTATGTAAATGGCATAACAAAGCGGACGAAACCGCTGGATATATGAATTTAATGCTCAACTGAAAGGTGTGACAAACATGGTATATGTATTACTGGCAGAGGGCTTCGAGGAAGTCGAGGCGTTGACTCCGGTCGATCTTCTGCGCCGCGCAGGCGTGGAGACCAGGCTGGTCGGTGTGACCGGTGCAACCGTGTGCGGTGCACGCGGCATCAATGTCGTAACCGACCTGTCCATGGACGAGCTTGACCTTGCAAAGGCCGATATGCTCGTTCTGCCGGGCGGCATGCCGGGCACGACCAATCTGTACGCGGACAAGCGCGTCACCGATGCGGTTCGCACGATGGCGGATGCAGGCAAGTACGTTGCGGCAATCTGCGCGGCTCCGTCCATCATTCTGGGCGGCATGGGCCTGCTCGAAGGCAAAAAGGCGACCTGCTATCCGGGCATGGAGGACGGCATGAAGGGTTCGACCCCGGAAAAGAAAAACGCAGTCACCGACGGGAAGATCATCACCGGCTGCGGCGTCGGCGGCGCACTGGATTTCGCGTGTGAGCTGATTACCGCGCTGTGCGGCAAGGCAAAGGCAGACGAGATCGCAGAGTCGGTCGTACATCATGTGTACGGATAAGAAAACGCTGCGGGGGCGCTATCTTGCCGAACGGGCAAGTCTGTCCGCCGTGGAAAAGCAGGCGATTGATCGCGCCATCGCACAGAACATTCTGCAAAGCGAGTTCTATCAGCAGGCAGAATGCATTTTCTGCTATGTTTCGACTGCTGAGGAGATTGACACCCGCATGGTACTCGAAAACGCGCTTGCGTCCGGCAGGACGGTCTGCGTGCCGCTGTGCGGCAAGGGCGGCAGCATGACCGCGCGGAAAATCACCGCGCTCTCTGAGCTGCAGACCGGTCACTACGGTATTCTGGAGCCGTCCGACACGGCGCCCGAGATTGCACCGGAGAACATCGACCTGATTCTTGCGCCTGCGCTCTCGTGCGACAGAAAAGGGTACCGTCTCGGCTACGGCGGCGGCTACTATGATCGGTTCCTCAGCCGGACAAACGCGGTCTGTGCGGCGCTGTGTGCCTCTCAGCGCATGAGCGCAACTCTGCCGCGCGAGGCGTTCGATCGCCGCTGTCATTACATTATCACCGAAAGAGAGGTGCTGCGCACCGATGAATCAAGATAAACGCACACTGCTGCCGGGCCTCAGCCTGTTTGTGTGCTTCTGCCTGCTGACAGGCATGGAAAAGCTGATCACACACTTCAATCTGCCTCCGTCGCTGATGGCGCTCGGTGAGATCGTGTGCTTCGGTCTGGCGCTTGCAATGGCGCTGCCCGGCATGGATCGGGAGCGCTTTAAGCAGCGGCTTGCATTCAAAATGCCGCGTAAGGGCGGCTGGCTGCTCATCCTGTTTATGGGCGCGGCGACCGCATTTGCCGCCCTCAGCCTGAACATGCTGGAATACCGTCTGCTGGCGCATACCGGTCTCCGGCTGACGATTGCATCCCTGCCGATGCCGCTCGGCGGTATGTCGTTTGCATGGCGGCTGCTGATCGGCGTTGTGATAGCAGCTCTGGTCGAGGAGATCTATTTACGCGGTGCGCTGTTCAGCGTATACGGTGAAGAAGTCGGTACCTCGGCGTGCCTGCTGTTCGGCGGCATCGTGTTCGCACTGCTGCACGGCAGTCCGCTTGATCTGGCGGCAGGATTCTGCGCCGGTCTGGCGTTTACCTATCTGACCTATGTGTTTGATACCATATGGGCGGCGGTGCTTTCCCATGCTGCGGCGGCTTTTGTCACCGTGTTGATGCAGTGGATGGCAGATACCTATGCACCGTTTGGCATTTGGAACATCCTGCTGCCGCTGACTGTGCTCTTTTTCCTGCTGTTTGCGTTCTTAACGTTGGACACGCTGGGGAAAATGCTGGCGCGCGGTTCCATTCCGCGCTTTGAGGTCAGCGCCGGCTGGTACGACCTGTGGCTGCTGGTGAAAGAGCCCGGATTTATTGTGTTCGCGCTGGCATTTGCCGGTAAAATCATTCTGAATTACTGGATCGGCTGAGGCTGACCCGCAGAGAGGTGAATTATGGATAATCATTTTAACAACGATGAAACGCGGCGTGTACCGCTGCCGGGCTCGGAACCCCCGGTGCCTGAGCAGTTCACGCCGGAGCATTTCGATGACGATCGAGAGCCGCAGCCGCCGCAGAAGCAGCCCAGACGCCGCCGCAGCCGCCGCCGGATGAACGCAGGCTGTGCAGGCTCGATGGTGTACATGATCGCAGTAGTCGGCGTTTCGCTGGTGCTGTCGATTGCAGCGCTGTTCATGGCAAACGACATTTTTGCCTTTGTCAAGGCAGATGCGGTCAAGGAGATTACGGTTTCGGAGAACACCTCGGTATCCTCGCTCGCTAAGGAACTGGACGACCAGGGCGTTATCAATTATCATTCGGTGTTCAAGCTGTATCTGAAGCTCAAGCACCAGACCGATACCTCGGTTCTGGCAGGTGCGTATCAGCTGAACCCGTCGATGGACTACGGTCAGATCGTAGACGCGCTGACCAACACTGCAAGCACAGAGACCGTGCAGATTACCATCCCGGAGGGTTATTCCATCTCGCAGATCCGTCAGGTGCTGCTGGACAACCATATCTGCACCGAGGATGCACTGGATGAGGTGCTGAATGAATATTCCTTCAAGCACGATTTCCTTGAGGATGAAAAACCGGCCGCGGAAGGCTGGCTGGAAGGCTATCTGTTCCCGGATACCTATGAGGTATACAAGGGCAACGCTGCGGTTGTCGATACCATCAACAAGATGCTCAACAACTTCGGCAACAAGTATGACGCGGACATCAAGTCCGGCGCGGAGAATCTCGGCCGCTCGATGCACGATATTGTCACGATCGCCTCTCTCATTGAGCGTGAGGCACAGCGTGACGATGAGCGCGCACGCATTGCGGGCGTTATCTATAACCGTCTGAACAATTCCTCCGAGTTCCCGTATCTGCAGGTGGATGCATCCGTTCTGTATGGTCTGGGACGCACCGGCGGCAAGCTGAGTGACGAGGATCTCAAATCGGATTCCGAGTACAACCTTTACAACCACAAGGGTCTGCCGCCCGGACCGATCTGCAACCCGGGTTATGCTTCGCTGTACGCAGCAAGCCATCCGGAGGACAACAATTACTACTATTACGTTGCTATGCCGGACGGCTCGCACCTGTTTGCAAGCAGCTATGAGGAGCACGAGCGCAACATCGAGGCTTCCAATCAGGCACAGGCGCAGGCTGCAAGCGCTTCGGCAGACACGACGACAACGGAGGCAACCGGTGAATAACACACCTGAATTACTGTCGCCCGCAGGCGATCTGGACAAAATGCGGTTTGGCATTGCCTACGGCGCGGATGCGGTCTATATGGCCGGAACGCGCTTCGGCATGCGTGCCGCTGCAACCAACTTTGACGATAATGCGCTGCGCGAGGGCATTGCCTACGCGCATGCGCACGGCGTCAAGTGCTACATTACAGTCAATATTATGCCGTCCAACCGCGACCTTCCGGCGCTTCCGGCCTATCTGGAGCTGCTGCAGGACGCAGGCGCGGACGCACTCATCATCGCGGATGTAGGCGTGCTGCGCATGGCGCGCAGATACGCGCCCAAGGTTCCGGTGCACATCTCGACCCAGACCAGCATCCTTAACCACGAGGCGGCAAACTACTGGGCGGATGAAGGCGCCGAGCGTATCGTGCTTGCGCGTGAGCTTTCTCTTGAGGAGATCGCCGAAATCCGTGCCAAAACCCCGAAGGAACTCGAGATTGAGGCCTTTGTTCATGGTGCCATGTGCATTTCGTACTCCGGCCGCTGCCTGATCTCGCAGTACATGACCGGCCGCGACGCCAACCACGGCGCATGTGCACAGCCGTGCCGCTGGAATTATTCTCTGATGGAGGAGAAGCGTCCGGGGCAGTTCTTCCCGGTCGAGGAGGACGGACGCGGCACCTACCTGTATAACTCCAAGGATATGTGCATGATCGAGCACGTTCCGGAGCTGATCGAGGCCGGTATTACCTCGTTCAAGATTGAGGGCCGCAACAAAACTGCGTACTATGCAGCCTGTGTCACCGGTGCATACCGTGCCGCGATTGACACCTATAAAAAGGACCCGGAAAACTTCGTTCTGCCGCAGTTCTGCCGCGATGAGGTCAATAAGGTCAGCCACCGCGAGTATTACACCGGCTTCTACTTCGGCAATCAGGAAAACGGACAGCATTACGGCGACAGCCAGTATATCCGCGAGTACGAGGTTGTCGGCATGCCGGTCGAGTGTGACGACAGCGGCAAAGCCGTGTTCGCACTCAAGAACCGCTTTTTCGACGGGGAAGAGCTGGAGCTGATCCAGCCGGGTCAGGCGCCGTATGTGTTCCGCGCGGAGAACGTCACCGATGACGAGGGCACGAAGCGTGAGCTGTTCAACGTGCCGCAGATGCGCGTACACTTTGTGTTCCCGTTCAAGGTCAGCGAGTGGGCCATTTTGCGGAAGGCCAAAGAAAGACCGGAGTAAACAAACAGTGAGGAGTTAGGAGGCAGGAGTTTTCCTGCCTTCAGCTCTCTCGCAGGGGCGCACAGTGTGCGCCCTTTTTCTTTATCCGTTGCAGGCCGCTGGGACGGGCACACACTGTGCGCCCCTGAGGAAAACGTTCATCATTGTCCACTCCTATCTTCTCACTCCTGCCTCCTAACTTTTTGAACGGTTGCAACCTTTCCTAAAGTGTGGTATCATTACAATTAAGTATGGAAACCTTTCGGGGTGAATTGAACCGAAAAATTCTAAGCAAGGGAAGTATATACATGAGCGATAACCAGAAAAAAACGATTTTCTCCGGCGTGCAGCCGTCCGGCAAGCTGACGCTGGGTAACTATTTGGGTGCTATCCGCAATTTCCCGATCCTGCAGGAGCAGTACAACTGCATTTACTGCGTGGTCGATCAGCACGCCATCACGGTCCGGCAGGAGCCTGCGGCGCTCCGCCGTGCAACGCTTGAACTGATCGCGCAGTACATTGCCTGCGGTCTGGACCCGGAAAAGAGCATTCTGTTCATCCAGAGCCATGTGCCTGCGCATGCGGAGCTGGCGTGGGTGCTCAACTGCTTCACCATGTTCGGCGAGGCTTCCCGCATGACCCAGTTCAAGGACAAATCCGCCAAGCATGCGGACAACATCAATGTCGGTCTGTTCACCTATCCGGTTCTGATGGCGGCAGACATTCTGCTGTACCAGACCGATCTTGTTCCGGTTGGCGTGGACCAGAGCCAGCACATCGAGATCTGCCGCGACATTGCAAACCGCTTCAACAATCTGCATCCGAACACCTTTACCATTCCGGAGGGCTACTACCCGAAGGTTGGCGAGGGTGCCAAGATTACCAGCCTGGTTGACCCGAACAGCAAAATGAGCAAGTCCGACCCGAACCCGAACGGCTATATCCTGCTGATGGACAAGCCGGAGGACATTATGCGTAAGTTCAAGCGTGCGGTTACCGACTCGGATTCCCGCATCATCTTTGACCCGCAGAACAAGCCGGGTGTTTCCAACCTGCTGCAGATTTACGCTCTGGCGACCGGTAAGACCATCGAACAGGCAGCAGCCGAGTTTGACGGCAAGGGCTACGGTGAGTTCAAGCCCGCAGTCGGCGAGGCCGTTGTCGAGCTGCTGCGTCCGATTCGTGAAAAGACCACCGATCTGCTGAACAACAAGGATTATCTGGAGCAGGTCTACAAGGAGGGCGCACAGAAGGCCTCCTATCTGGCGCGTAAAACGCTGGATAAGGTTTATCGAAAGGTAGGCTTTGTCGCACGCTGAGCCAAAAGGGAGTAAACCATGTCTGAATATATTGTTATCGGCACGATCATTGCAGCGTTTGCCGTAGCTGCCGTGCTGAGCTATTTTTTCACACCGCCGGTCAAGAACTTTGCACACAAAGTCGGCGCGATCGACGTGCCGAAGGATGCACGCCGCATGCACAAAAAACCGATCCCGCGGCTGGGCGGTCTGGCCATTTACGGCGGCTTCCTGTGCTCGATTCTGATTTTCGGGCAGCTTGATGAGACCATGCTGTGCGTCCTGCTCGGAGCGGCCATCATTGTCGCACTCGGCATTTTCGATGATGTGCTGGCGCTCGGCGCCAAGCTCAAATTCGTGGTGCAGATTGTGGCGGCAGCTATTCCGGTCTGCATCGGCGATCTGCAGATTGGTCTGTTCACCAATTTGAATCCGCTGTCGGATACGCCGTTTGTCCATCTCGGCATTCTGGCAGTGCCGGTCACGATTATCTGGATTGTCGGTATCACGAATGCGGTAAACCTGATTGACGGTTTGGACGGACTTGCGGTCGGTGTTTCGTCTATTGCGGCGATTACCATGCTTGCTGTTGCGCTGCTGACCGGCAACATGCCGATTGCCATCACGATGGCGGCGCTCGCCGGCGCGTGCATCGGCTTTATGCCGTACAACCTCAACCCAGCTAAGATCTTCATGGGCGACACCGGCTCGACCTTCCTCGGCTACATGCTGGCGACCGTGTCCATCATGGGTCTGTTCAAATTCTACGCAGTCATCTCGTTTGCGGTGCCGTTCCTGATTCTCGGTCTGCCGATTTTTGATACAGCCAACGCCATCATCCGTCGTGTGGCGGCAGGCAGAAGTCCGATGAGTCCGGACCGCGGCCATGTGCATCACAAGCTGATCGACATGGGCTTCAACCAGAAGCAGGCGGTTGCTATCCTGTACGCTATCAGCGCAACACTCGGCCTGACTGCCGTGGTGCTCACCTCGTCCGGCGAGGTTAAGGCGATCGTGCTGCTGCTGGCGGTTCTGGCCGCGATTCTGGTAGGCGCAGGCATCATTTACGGTGCGGAACACTGGAGCAAACACGCTCCCGAAAACAAGGAGGATAAAGACGATGAATAAAATCAAGGTAATGACGGTTTTCGGCACCCGCCCGGAGGCCATTAAGATGGCGCCGCTGGTGCACGCGCTTGAGCAGAATGAAAACACCGAATCCATTGTGTGTGTTACCGCGCAGCACCGTGAGATGCTCGATCAGGTGCTCGATATTTTCGATATTAAGCCGGATTATGACCTGAACATCATGCAGCCGCGTCAGACGCTGGCGACCATCACCGAGAAGAGCCTGCACGGTCTGGATGAGGTGCTCGAAAAGGCACAGCCGGACATCGTGCTCGTCCACGGTGATACCTCGACCACCTTTGCTGGTGCGCTTGCGGCGTTCTATCACAAGGTGCCGGTCGGCCATGTAGAGGCCGGTCTGCGTACCTACGATAAGTACAGCCCGTTCCCGGAGGAGATGAACCGCAAGCTGACCGGTCAGATTGCAACGCTGCATTTTGCGCCGACTCCGCGCAACCGTGATAATCTTGCGAAGGAAGGTATCACAGACGGCGTGTTTGTCATGGGCAACACGGTTGTTGACGCGATCCACATGACCGTAAAGCCGGATTTCGAGTTCCGTGATGAGCAGCTCAAAACGCTGGACTTCGAGAACAACCGCGTTGTCCTCGTTACCGCGCACCGCCGCGAGAACTACGGCGAGCCGATGGAGAATATCTGCCGCGCCATTGCCGAGCTGAGCGAGGCATACCCGGATGTACATTTCGTTTATCCGGTGCACCTCAGCCCGTATGTCCGCGAGACTGCGGAGAAATTCCTCGGCGGCAATAACCGCATTCACCTCATCCATCCGCTGGCCGTGGACGAGATGCATAACCTGATGGCACGCTGCTATCTCATCATGACCGACTCCGGCGGACTGCAGGAGGAGGCGCCCAGCCTCGGCAAGCCGGTTCTGGTGCTGCGCCGCGAGACCGAACGTCCGGAGGCCATCGAGGCAGGTACGGTCAAGCTGGCAGGCGTGGAGCAGGCTAATATCGTTAAACTCGCGCGCGAGCTGTTCGACGATAAGGACGCTTACGCAAAAATGGCGCACGCTGTCAATCCGTACGGCGACGGAAAGACCTCGCAGCGTATCGTGCAGGCGATCGAGCAGTATTTTGGTCTGCGCGAGGACGGTCCGGCTCCGTTTAACCCGTGAAACCCGTAAAAAAAGAGAAGCACACACCGAAACACTATCTGCCGGACACTACGCCGAAGATTGCGGCTGCGGGCGCTACTGTGCTCGTGCTGTTGGTGGTGCTCAGCTTTGTGCTGTCCTCCAGCTGGATGCACGGCAGCAGCACCGGCATTATCCTGCCCGGCAGTGAGGGCGATTCGCCAACGGTTGGCACAGGCAGTGCGCTGCTCACCGGGCAGAGTGTGGATGATATTACCATTGATGTCAATAACGCCAAGACCGTCATTGCGACGCTCGCACGTCCGGCGGCATACAGCAGCAGGATCGAGAACACGATCTACTATGATGGCGGCTCGGCGACTCTGTACTGCCATCGCTATGCGCGGGATAATGTTATGCGCACGGATACACTCGGCAGTGACAATCAGGTGCAGTCTACGCTGATTCGCGTTCCGGACGGCAAGGTGTATGCGTGGAATGCAGGGGACAGCACTGCTTATCAGGGCAAAGCCGGCGATTTAACCGATGACGCAACTGCTATGCTGCCGACGTACGAGGATGTTCTGGCTGACGAAGTACAGTTGACTGCTGCCGGTCGGCAGGACATTAACGGTGAACCGTGTATTGCCGTTACGTTTGAGCAGGACGGCTACCGCTGCGTATATGCCGTTTCAACGGTCAGCGGTCTGCTGGCGCAGGCGTCGTTCTATGACGGCGATACGCTGACGCGCAAAGTCACCGTCAGCGAGCTCAGCACGGAAACGCCGGACAGCGAATTGTTTACGCTGCCGGACGGCGAAAGCGTTATATAGAAAAAGTGGAGAGTGGAGATTGCAGAGTAGAGAGACAGCGAAACCGTTTCGTTATCTTCACTCTTAACTCTCCACTCTTCACTCTGATAGAAGGAGATTACACATAAATGTCTGAATATATTAAGATTTCACCGGAGATTCGTGCGCTCGGCCGTGAGGCTGAACGCGAGATCCGTCCGTATTTCGAGCGTCTCGAGGAGATCTGTGACCGCAACACCGAGAAGGTGTTGGCGGCATTTGCGAAGAACCGTGTATCCGACAACCTGTTTGCCGGTACGACCGGCTATGGCTACGATGACTACGGCCGTGACACGCTCGACAAGATCTACGCCGATATTTTCGGCACCGAGGCCGCACTCGTGCGTATCGGCTTTGTAAACGGCACGCACGCGCTGTCCTGCGCGATGTTTTCCGCCGTCAAGACCGGCGACACCGTGCTGTCCGTCACCGGCCCGGCGTATGATACGCTGCAGAACACCATCACCGGCGATTACTGCGGCAGCATGAAAAGCTACGGCATCGGCTACAGGCAGGTTGACCTCAAGAACGGCGAACCTGACCTGCCTGCCATCAAGGCAGCGGCTGCAGATGAGAATATCAAGCTGGTATTCATCCAGCGCAGCCGCGGCTACGGCGTCCGCAAGACACTCTCCGTTGAGGAGATCGGCGAAATCTGCAAGGCCGTGCGTGAGGTCAATACGACTGCAGCGATCATGGTCGATAACTGCTACGGTGAATTCACTGAGGAGATCGAGCCGACGCAGGTCGGTGCGGACATCATCGCAGGCTCGCTCATCAAGAATCCGGGCGGCGGTCTGGCCCCGACCGGCGGCTATATTGCAGGCCGTGCGGATCTGGTCGAGAACGCCTCCTATAAGCTGACCGCACCCGGCATCGGCGGTGAATGCGGCTGTACGATGGGTCAGAACCGCCTGCTGTATCAGGGCTTGTTCATGGCGCCGCATGTCACCATGCAGGCCATCAAGACCGCGATGTTCTGCGCAAAGGTCATGGAAAAGCTCGGTTACGAGGTAAGCCCGAAGGCAGAGGAGCCGCGTTACGACATCATCCAGACCATCGCGTTCGGTGCGCCTGACCCGCTGCGCCGCTTCTGTGAGGGCATTCAGGCCGGTGCACCTGTCGATTCCTATGTAACGCCGGAGCCGTGGGCAATGCCGGGTTACGATGATCAGGTTATCATGGCTGCAGGCGCGTTCGTGCAGGGCGCGTCCATTGAGCTTTCCGCCGATGCACCGATGCGCGAGCCGTATGTCTGCTATATGCAGGGCGGCCTGACGTATGAGTCCGGCAAGCTGGGTATTTTGCTTGCTGCAGATAAAATTACCAAGGCAAAGGCACAGTAATGGAGAATTGAGAATGGAAAATGGAGAATGATGTTATTCTGCATTTTTCAATTCCTCATTTTTCATGCGAAATCGGTTGACAAAGCGCGGATATGAGCGTTATAATAAATTTGTATTTATTAAGTTATAGGCAATGACGGAAATCCTGTTTTCCGAAAAGCATTTATCAGAGAGCGTGCGCCACGGCTGCAAGCACACGCAATGCGGAGAAAACAGTACCGATTCCCGAGCCGCACAGCGGAAAACCGCAGTATGCTGTGCCGTGTCGTTCGCGTTAAGAACTCCGAGCGGCAGTCCTTCAAGGGACTGCAAGCAGGGTGGAACCGTGGGCAAGCGCTCACCCCTGAATTTACCAGGGGTGAGCGCTTTTTTGTTGCTGTGCAGCAAAATGTAATGTGTTACATCTAATTAGTAATTACTAACTACTAATTCACAAGAAAGGTCTGAATAAAAGTGTCCGAAGATAACAAGTACACGTTTGAGAACAAGGAATACCGAGACACCTACCGTCACACGGTATCGCACATTCTCGCGCAGGCAGTAAAGCGCCTGTATCCGGAGGTCAAGCTGGCCATCGGTCCGTCCATCGACAACGGCTTCTACTACGATTTTGATGCGCCGTTCTCCTTCACGCAGGAGCACCTCGATGCTCTCGAGGCAGAGATGCGTAAGATCTGCAAGGAGAAGGAGAAGCTTGAGCGCTTCGAGCTGCCGCGCGCGGAAGCCATCAAGTTCATGGAAGAGCGCGAGGAGCCGTACAAGGTAGAACTGATTAACGATCTGCCGGAGGACGCTACCATTTCCTTCTACAAGCAGGGCGAGTTCACCGACCTGTGCGCAGGCCCGCATCTGGACTCCACCGGCCGCGTAAAGGGCAACGGCATCAAGCTGATGAACGTCACCGGCGCTTACTGGCGCGGCGATTCCTCCAAGAAGATGCTCCAGCGCATCTACGGCACCGCATTCCCGAAGAAGGACGAACTCGACCAGTACCTCAACATGCTGGAGGAAGCGAAGAAGCGTGACCACCGCAAGCTGGGCAAGGAGCTCGGCCTGTTCATGCTGACCGAGGAAGGCCCCGGCTTCCCGTTCTTCCTGCCGAACGGCATGACCCTCAAGAACACCCTCATCGACTACTGGCGCGAGGTACACAAGCGCTACGGCTACGTTGAGGTCTCCACCCCGATGATCCTCAACCGCAAGCTGTGGGAGCGCTCCGGTCACTGGGATCACTACAAGCAGAACATGTACACCACCGTCATCGATGACGAGGATTACGCAATCAAGCCGATGAACTGCCCGGGCGGTATGCTGGTCTACAAGGCTCAGCCGCACTCCTACAAGGAGCTGCCGCTGCGTGTCGGCGAGCTGGGTCTGGTACACCGTCATGAGCTGTCCGGCGCACTGCACGGTCTGTTCCGTGTGCGCTGCTTCACGCAGGATGACGCGCACATCTTCATGACCTGGGACCAGATGAAGGACGAGATCAAGAACGTTGTCCGTCTGTTCGATGAGGTTTACTCCACCTTTGGCCTGACCTATCAGATCGAGCTGTCTACCATGCCGGAGGATCACATGGGCGACCTCAAGGACTGGCAGTTCGCTGAGAAGACCCTCGCAGAAGCAATCACCGAGATTGGCAAGGACTACGTTGTCAACGAGGGCGACGGCGCGTTCTACGGCCCGAAGCTGGACTTCCATCTGGCAGACTCCATCGGCCGTACCTGGCAGTGCGGCACCATCCAGCTGGATATGCAGCTGCCCGAGCGTTTCGAGCTTGAGTACACCGGCGCAGACGGCGAGAAGCACCGTCCGGTTATGATCCACCGCGTTGTCCTCGGCTCTATTGAGCGCTTCATCGGCGTTATCACCGAGCATTTTGCAGGCGCATTCCCGACCTGGCTCGCACCGGAGCAGGTTCGCGTTATGCCGATGACCGATCGCAATATTCCGTGCGCACAGGAGGTTGTTAAGCAGCTGACCGATAAGGGCTTCCGCGTAACCATGGACGAGCGTAACGAGAAGATTGGCTATAAGATCCGCGAAGCACAGGTTCACAAGGTTCCGTATATGATCGTCATTGGCGACAAGGACGAGGAAAAGGGTGTTATCTCGGTTCGTACCCGCAAGACCGGCGAGACCACCGCTATGGAGACCGGCGAGTTTATCGAGAAGCTCGCATATGAGGTTGAGAATAAGCTGAAGTAAGCAGCAAAACGGAGAGCGGAAGCTGTATTCCGTTCTCCGTCACAATAGAATAAAGGTTCATAGAGTTTTGTCATGTATGCAGGGAGGGTGCAACATGAAAAAATTTGTTTTCGCGTGTCTGATGGCAGGTCTGATGACTTGTGCCGCCGGTGCGGCACAGGTTGGTACGATCAACAACAGCTATCCCGGCGATACCGAAGCGCAGGCGCAGATGCTTTACGATCTCGGGCTGTTTAAAGGCACCGACAAGGGCTTTGCGCTGGAGAAATCCATGACCCGCGCAGAGGCCTCGGTGATGCTGACCCGCCTGCTTGGCGCAGAAAAGACCGCGCTGGCAGGAAACTGGAAGCATCCGTTTACCGATGTACCGCAGTGGGCGGACAAATACGTCGGCTGGCTGTATCAGAATGGTTTGACCAAGGGCGTTTCCGCGACACTGTACGGCTCGCAGCGCAATGTCACCTGCGACCAGTATTGCATTTTTCTGACGCGGGCACATTTGGATGCGGACAGCTATCAGGGTACGGCTTTTGTCGATAACGATGAGGTACGGCAGACGGATGAGGAGGGCTTTATCCGCGGAGATGCGGTTTCGCTCTCGGCGCGGCTGCTCAGTACGAACTACGCGAAAAATGGCGATGAAAGCGACCGCAGTGTGGCGGAAAAGCTGATCGACGACGGCGTTTTCACGGCGGAACAGTTCAAAAATGCGGCATGGGACGTTCTGCCGCGTGATTACAGCAATGATTACCAGTACGATGGCAAATGGAACCTGATTGCTTCGCCATTCGTCTGCCAGATTGCAGATGTGACAGTGGCGCAGTGTCCGATTGATGGCGTGCAGCCTGTCAGCGGTACAGACCGTTATGCGCAGAGTGATATGAGGCAGTCGGACTTGATCCTGTACTTCATGGACAGCAAGACGATGGCGCTGACGCAAGTGCTCTCGCTGCCGAAAGAAAGTTCTGTGGAATATCTCGGCAGCGCCGGAGAAACCGACTATCTGTTGATATTCAACAAGGAAACGGAAACGTATTCGCTGTGCTCGGTACGCAGCGATACGGTCAAAACCGAACTGACTCTGACCGAAGCACAGCAGCAGCGGGCAGAACGCACTGTTTATCAGAGCGCACACGGCTGCATCATCTGCACGGACGAGACGACCAGTTATAAGCTCACTGAAACAGGGGTGGAGCCGTTGGGCGTGGCAGCGGGTATCTGCCGGCTGACGGATGACGGCATGACTGTTACGCAGAAATGTACGGCGGACGAGACCGTGCTGACGGCGTATAACTGGGACGGTCAAAAGACAGACCGCTATACCATCTCGAATGCGTATCAGTCGGATGATGCCGAGGTGCGCAAGCATTTTGCACCGCAGATATTTGGCAGTGACGGTGTGCTGTTCTGGGGCACAGCCGGGCTGTACCGCGAAGAGAACGGCCGTCTGGTACAGGTGACAGACTCTCCGGTCATCGGCGTAAAGCAGGATGCCGATGGGGCTTATTATGCTGTTTCCTGCGATAAATCTGAGCGGACGGAATACTATTCGGATGGTATCGGATACATGGCCGGTGATATGCTCGTGCGTATCGCGCCGGATGGAACGCAGACCACGCTTGCAACACTCGATGACATTCTGATCGACGAGGTAAAGACGGTCAAAAGCGGTGCTGTTCGCTTCACAATCGCTATTCCGACAGAGGGCCATAGAAGCGGACACTATACCTGCCTGTTGAAAGACGGAAATATTACCGTTCGGTCGGCAACCGATGATGTATTCTACATCTGGGGCAACGATGCGCTGGAAAACGAACAAGAGAAAATAGATAAGATTATTGCGAACCAGAAAGGTGAAGAATAATGGCAGAAAAGAAAAAGCTGGTCAGCGAGATCACGTCCATGGACGTGGACTTCGCGCAGTGGTACACAGATATTGTTAAAAAGGCTGAAATGGCCGATTATTCGTCTGTAAAGGGCTGTATCATCATGCGTCCGTACGCACAGGCGCTGTGGGAGAACATCCAGCACACGCTGGACGGCATGTTCAAGGAGACCGGTCACGAGAACGTGGCAATGCCGATCTTTATCCCGGAAAGCCTGCTGCAGAAGGAAGCCGACCACGTTGAAGGCTTCGCGCCGGAGTGTGCATGGGTAACACACGGCGGCAACGACAAGCTGGAGGAGCGTCTGTGCGTTCGTCCGACCTCGGAGACGCTGTTCTGCGAGCATTACGCAAAGATCGTTCGCTCCTGGCGCGACCTGCCGAAGCTGTACAACCAGTGGTGCTCGGTTGTCCGCTGGGAAAAGACCACCCGTCCGTTCCTGCGCAGCCGTGAGTTCTGGTGGCAGGAGGGTCATACCGTTCATGCTACCGCTGAGGAGGCTATGGAAGAGACTCTGCGCATGCTGAACATCTACGCGAAGTTCTTCGAGGAATGGCTGGCCATTCCGGTCGTTAAGGGCGAAAAGACCGAGAAGGAGCGCTTCGCCGGTGCAGAGAATACCTACACCATCGAGGCTATGATGCACGACTGCAAGGCTCTGCAGTCCGGTACCTCGCACTACTTCGGTGATGGCTTTGCACGCGCATTCGGCATGCAGTACACCGATAAGAACAACACCCTGCAGTATATGTATCAGACCTCTTGGGGCGTTTCCACCCGTATCATCGGCGCGATCATCATGACGCACGGTGATAACGAGGGTCTGGTTCTGCCGCCGCGCATCGCTCCGACCCAGCTGGTTGTTATTCCGGTTGCGGCTCACAAGGAAGGCGTCAAGGAGAAGGCAACCGAGCTGTACGAGCAGGTCAAGGCAGCGGGTATCCGTGCCAAGATCGACCTGAGCGACAATACCCCGGGTTGGAAGTTTGCCGAGTACGAGATGAAGGGCATTCCGCTTCGTCTGGAGGTTGGTCCGCGCGATATCGCTGAGGGTCAGTGCGTACTGGTTCGCCGCGACACCCGCGAAAAGACCGTTGTTAAGTTCGAGGATCTCGAAAAGACCATTCCGGCACTGCTGGAGGATATCCAGAAGTCGCTGTATGAGAAGGCGCTCGCAAACCGCGAGGCGCATACCTATACCGCAAAGTCTCTTGACGAGATGAAGTCCATCCTTGCTGAGCACACCGGCTTTATCAAGTCCATGTGGTGCGGCGACCTCGCCTGCGAGGAGAAGGTCAAGGAAGAGACCGGTATGCCGAGCCGCTGCATGCCGTTCGAGCAGGAGCACATCGCAGATACCTGTCCGGTCTGTGGCAAGCCTGCAAACAAGATGGTTGTCTGGGGCATCGCGTACTAAGCGAAGTCTCAGAACCAAAAAACTGCACAGGAAAAGTCCCTCATCAGTCGATGAGGGACTTTTTGCACCAATAGAGAAATTTTTCAGCAGATCGAACGGTTTGTGCGGCAGTGAAAGGCTATTTACTGGTTCTGATAGTAACACAAGTAGCGGCTCAAATATTCATTGACATTCATAGTTTCGGTCAAGAGACCCGAACCGGAGTATCTCGAGCTGTACGCTATCCATCAGCCGCATGTCAACTGCTGCGCGTAAACGGGTAAAGATGATTATCTGCAGGAATTATTGCCGCTGCAGGAATTGTTATTGCCGCAGCCGCAGCCGCTGCGATTGTCATTTACGCCGGCACTGCCGGTGAACAGGCAGCCTGCCTTGTCGCTCTGCGGCGGGAAAAAGGCGTCGATAGGGAAGTCAAAGCTCGAGAAGATCTCGCACGGGTCCTGCTCACCGCCGACACCGCTGTTCGAGCAGTCGCGCCGCGGCAGACATACGTCGTAAGCGGGCATGAGCAATTGGATGTCGCGCTCGAGCCGGATGATCGAGAACTGACCGAGGGTTACGAACAGCTGATAGCCATCGTTGCTGAGCACGAGATCGTCACCGCCGAAGCACGAGCAGATTGAACGGGGTACTTCGTGCAGAGCGCAGCAGCAGCAGTTGCAGCTGGTTTCCGGCGCTACCACACGCGCGTCCAGCATGATCGGATCAACGACTTCTACGACTGCAGTCGGCTTGTTGCTGTCAGGCCGCAGCTGCACATCGCGGCCGTCCTCGATATATTGCGAAGAAAAGATGCGCGCGCCGCCTTCACCGCCGAACAGTACAACGCGTTTGTCAAATACCGCCAGACCGTCCACAATACGCGGACGACCGATTACGCAGCTGATTTCACATTCAATGCGGTAGAAAAAGCGGATATCAACGCTGTAGAAACCTCGATTAAACTGAATCCGCTCAACATCAATAGAAACACAGAGCAGTTCTGCTTCACGCGGCTTCACAGATGCAATGCCGCCGGCATTGATCAGCTCCTGCGCATCGCGGGTGAGATACACGCGAATGTCACGCAGGCACTCCTTGCTGCGGCAGGAGTCATAAACCTTTTTGGTGTGGACGCAGACCGCTTCGCGGAAGCCGCCTGCACTGTTGCCGTTATTGCCGCCGATAGGACCCGGGCAGCAAACTTTTTCAGCCATGTATATTACCTCCAAACAAAAATTGAAGCAACTTCAGTATCAATCTATTCGGAGATTTTCCGGGGTGTTACATTAAGAAGTCCCTCTGTACCTTCAATACAGGGGGACTTCCGTCAAAGAGGGAGGGGGCTGCTTTATACGTCCATCCAGACGCCTCCGGCCTTATGGCTGCGCACACAGGCATCGACAAAGCGAACGCCGAGCACGCCGTCCGCCACAGTCGGAAAGGTGTCGGTCGTGTTCTCACGACCTGCCTTGCGATCGGAGAGCACATTGCAGAACGAACGGTAAATATTCGAGAACGCCTCGATAAAGCCTTCATTATGGCCTGCACCGACGCGGGAAAGCCGCGTGCTGGCATCGAGCAGATAGTCTGCACCGGCGGACAGCCGCTGACTCGGCTGGCTGCGCGGCGTGTAGATCAGGTGGTCGCAGTCGGTCGCGGTCCATTCGAGCGAGCCTTCGGTGCCGATGACGTAGATGCCGCTGTCACACTCGTGTCCAATCGCAATCTGGGATGCCCAGAGCGTACCGGTTACGCCGCCCCCGAAATCCATCAGCACATTTACATTGGTATCGAGCGGCAGATCACGCGGATAGGTATCCATCATCGCCAGCACGCGCTTGACGTGCAGACCGGTAAACTGCGTTACCATCTGCTCTGCATGTGTGCCGAGATCGTTTGCACACAGCGAGGAACCGACCTTTTTCGGCTGAAAACGCCATGCCGAGGTGTCCACCTTGCCATCAACCGCACCGGAAATGACCCAGTCCTCCGGATGCTGCACGCGGACGTGCAGAATATCGCCGATTACACCTGCGCGAATCATCTCACGCGCCTGACGGATGAGCGCATAGCCGGTGTACGAATACGTTATGCCGAACAGCAGACCGCGCTCCTCTGCAATGCGGGCAAGTTCCTCGGCTTCCTCAGTGCGGAGCGCAAGCGGCTTGTCGCATATAACGTGGATGTCATGCTCAAGAAAGCACTTTGCAATCTCGTAATGCATATCGTTTGCCGTCATGATGGAGACAAAATCAATACCGTCCTCACGCGCGGACTCCTTGTCTGCCATTTCGTGAAAATCCGCATACACGCGGCTGGTGTCAGGCAGGTGATACGCCTCAGCGGTCGCGCGGTTCTTATCCATGCTGCGGGAGAAGCAGCCGCAGACCAACTCGGCGGAATCGTCCAGCATAGCGCCCCAGCGGTGGAATTTGCCGATGTATGAACCAAGCCCGCCGCCGATCATACCAAATTTCAGCATAAGTAATTACTCCTTACATTTTACATATCAAAGTTTACGGCCGCTACCTTTCCCGAGGTCTGCGATGCGATCATTGCATCCGCGATGCAGCAGGCTGCAAAGCCGTCCTTGCTGCCCGGACCTGCGGTCGGCTCAATGCCGCGCAGATGGTTGATCCAGTGCTGCAGCTCATTATCATAAGCCTTCGGGAAACGTTCTGCCCAGTTGTCTATAATCTCATTGCCGACCTTGAGACGCGAACGGACGATTGGTTCTGCGGGCAGCGGCAGACGGATTGTGCCCTTTTCACATACAATTTCCATGCCGATCTCGTAGCCGTAATAGCTGTTGACCGAGCATTCCACGTCAATCAGGATGTTGCTCTCGGTCCACATGAGCGCCAGCTGTGGGTCATTCAGACCGTCAGCAGCGAACGCGGTGTTGCGTGCCGCCAGCATTTGACCGCGGACAAGCTCCTCGCCAAACAGCCAGCGAAACTGGTCGATCTCGTGGATGAGCACATTAGTTACCTGCATGGCGTTGGTAAATCCGGCTGCGATGCGCGGCGTGCGGCTGATGCAGTGCGCCATCAGCGGCTTGCCCAGCTCACCGGAATCCAGAATGGCCTTGATCTTACGGTAATCCGGGTCATAGCGGCGCATAAAGCCGACCTGCACCAGATTCCTGCCGGCAGCCTGCTCAATGCGGACAATCTCGGCGCAGTCCGCCTTGGTGGTTGCCAACGGCTTTTCGCAGAATACCGGCTTGCCGGCTGCGATGGCCTTGTTAGTCATCTCGGCATGAACGCCGTCCCACGCAGTGATGACGATAGCGTCAACCTTGTCGGATGCGATGAGCGCGTCCACGCTCTCCATACTCTCCGCACCGTATGCAGCAGCGAGCGCATCCGTCTTTTCCTTATTGATATCGTACAGCGCGGTGACAGCAACGCCGTCGATCCGCTTGGTCAGTCGCTTGAGGTGCTCCTGACCGATAGAGCCGCCCGCACCGATGATACCTGCCGAAATCGTTTTCTTCTCCATGATCTGTGCCTCCTTTTGTTCTGCGTGGCTCACTTTATGCCTCTATTATAGAACAAAATTGCATAAAGTTACGTCAGAAAATTAACCTGTTCTATGCAGAAATTAACATCAGAAGTTTATGGAGCGGAATTTACTCGGCGTCATTTTCTCGCGGCTGCGGAATACGCGGGAAAAGTGGCTTGCGCTGTTGAAGCCGCTCTGCTCGGCGATCTGCTCGATGGAGAGCGCCGAACCGGTCAGCAGCACCTTTGCGTGACGCAGACGCTGCTCCTGCAGATAATCATGCGGACGGAAGCCGATGTACCTGGCAAAACAGCGAATGAGATGCGTGACACTTACATGGCACAAATCGGCAAGTGTTTCGAGCGTGACCTCTTCCTAGAAGTGCTCAGCGATATACTCGACCGCCGGACGAATCACCTCGGGAATATCCGGCTTGGTGTCCGGCGCGGCAAGACAGCACAGCACGGATTGGACGCCGACCGAAATGCGGTGCTCATTGTACACCTGCTTGTCACCGTAGTAGAAAATCTGCTCAAAATACGGGAGAATCTCATGATTCCCATCAAAGCAGATGCCGGTGCCGCCGGTCAGCAGCCGGACATAAGCCGCGCTTTCGCCGCCGGAAAAGTGAAACCAGAGGAGCTCGGTCGACCCGGTGACGTAATACCGGTGGGGAAGGCGGCAGTTCATGGTAGCGTCTGTATTGGATAAGGTACTACAGATGCTCCCGCGCAAACGGAGATGGAATGGTAAAGTCCACATACGACGAGAGCGGCAGGCCTTTGTCGGGTGGTTTCACAGGCATCACCTCCATGAGAGTATACAAAAATTATAATGCGGATTTGCTCAAAGAGTAAGAGCCTATCCGGCAGATTGTCTGAAATGCACATGGAAAACGGGGGATTAACCCATCAAATCCTCATCGGTGACGAAAAACTCGTTGTCGAGTTCCGCGCACCGACGGTCAAGCTCCGAGGTCGTGCCGAGCGTGCGGCGCACGGCATCGTACTCGGCTTTCGCGCGGTTGTTTGCCTTGCCGGTTCGCGTTGCGCGGATGAGCAGGTTTTTCGGGGTATCGAGCGGCGAAATATACTCAACGACAGACACCTTGTAGCCTTCGGCTTCCAGTTTGAGCGCACGCATGCTGTCGGTCAGCACATCGTTAAAGCGCGCCTTGAATACGCCGAATTTGGTCAGCGGCTCGAGTCCGGGCATGGTGTACTGATCGAGCAGTTCCTTGTGGCAGCACGGCACGCATGCGATGTATTTCGCCTTGGCGCGGATTGCCGTACCGAGCGCAAGGTCGGTCGCAATATCGCACGCGTGCAGCGAAATCACAGCGGTAACGTTTTTCGGCGGCTGATATGTCCGCAGATCCGCACAAATGAATGTCATGTTGTGGTAGCCGAGACGCTTCGCCATCGCACGGCTCTCGTCAATAACGTGCTCCTTGATATCCACGCCGATAACGCGGCAGCGACGATGCAGCACCTCGTGGATATAGTAATTCATGACAAAGCTGAGGTAGGACTTGCCGCAGGCGCAGTCCAGCAGCACAATTTCGTCGCTGTCATCCTGCTCGAACATCGGCGCAACCAGTTCGACGTAGTGGTCGATCTGATTGTACTTGCGGATCATGTCGTTTTTCAGCTTGCCGTCTGCGGTTAGGATGCCGATCTCGCGCAGCAGCGCTGCCGCCTGATCGACACGAATGAGGTACTGCCGGCCGCTGTCGAGCAGCGGATTGGCGGCAGCCGCCTTTTCCTCGGCGGTCGCTTCGCGCTCGGCCTGCTTCATCTGCACGCCGCGTGCCGTCACGGACAGCGTAACAACCGTGCTGCGCTCGGTGTAGGTGAGCACGCTCTCGTCGTATTTCTCGGCCTGCTCGGCAAAGAAGGTACAGAATTCAGCCGCGTCTACGCGGCGGTCGCTGCCCTGAAAATGCAGCGTGTAGTCCTCGTCCGCGCGGGACAGCTTTGCGTCAAATTTCTTTTTGCCGGAAACCAGAGTACAGTCTGCCTGCACAAAAAAATCGCGGTTTTTGGTCAGCCGCGCTGAAATGCCTGCCAGCAGCAGCTTGAGCTTCGCGGAATCTCCCTTTTGCATGGATGTCACAACCTTTATTGTAATGTTTTTGTTTTAGTATAGCACAACGGAAAGCATTTCCGCAATTCCAAAGTATAATTTGTGGAAACGAGTGAGATAATATTACCGAAATCACAAAAGGAGGTCATTCTCTATGAGTAACGATCGCTGCAACAAGTCTATCCACTGCACGGTGGAGCAGTGCGCAAACCATTGTCCGACCGCTTCTTACTGTGCGCTGGACAGCATTACCGTTGGCACGCACGAGGCTAATCCAACGGTGGATCAGTGCACCGACTGTAAGTCCTTCCAGCGAAAGTGCTGCTGATTTCCCCTCGCAATGCCGAAAAGGGAGCCGGATTTGTCCGACTCCCTTTTCGGGTTTACCTATTCGTTGGAATGCGCTGTGCTTTGACCTCGGAATCCTGCAGAACATATTGATTGAGCCACGCCACAAAGGCTTCCGCGCCGTCGAAGCAAAGTGCCTTTGTGCCGTCCGGCGCAGTAACCCAGTAATCATGCTCGGTCGATGACTGCAGCCATTTGTCAAATTCAGCCTGATAGACTCGCGCATTTTCGGCGACAAACGCCGGAACAGACAGCAGGCACTGACCGTTCTGTCCCAAATCCAGAAAAATAAACGAAGTGTTCTGCGACTGATTATTCATTCTCCATCCTCCATCTTCAACTCTCCATTTTAAGCTCCGGCATCACCACATGCCGCATGGTCAAGTAGCACGCCAGACCGCCGATGCAGTTGGACACCGGCTCTGCTGCAAATACGCCGCTCACGCCGAGATTCCAGCAGTACGGCAGCAGCAAAGTCAGGGGCACAACAATGAACGCCTTGCGCAAGAGAGAGAAGAACACCGCGTATTTCGCCCGGCCCAACGCGCGGAACGTACTCTGACCGGAATACTGGAACGCCATCATCACAAAGCCGAAAAAGTAAATGTGCAGCGCCGGAACAGCCGCCGCGACCAGTTCCGCGTCCTGATTGAAAATGCGGATGAACAGGGCAGGAAAGAGAGAGACCAGCATCCAGACAAGCATGGTGTACCCGATAGCAATCTGCGTCATAAACCGGATAGCGTCTCGGGTGCGCTTGTACAGACCGGCGCCGTAGTTGTAGCTGATGGCGGTAGATGCACCATCCGCGATGGCGAGCACCGGCGTCTGTGCGATCTGGCGCACGGAGTTAAGTACGGTCATGACGCTGATGTACAGGTCTCCGCCGAAACCGCGCAGCATGGAATTGCACGCCACCTGCACGAGCATATCCGTAAACGACATGACAAAGCTGGCGATGCCGAGCACGGTAATGTGCTGGATACAGTGCCAGTCCGGACAGAAACCGCGGAAATCCAGCTTTAACTCGGCTTTTTTGCCGGTTAAAAACTTGACAACCCATGCAGCAGACAGAAACTGCGACAGTACGGTTGCGATAGCAGCGCCGCGCACGCCGAGGTGCAGTGCGAAAATGAAAATCGGGTCGAGCACGATGTTGGCTGCCGCGCCGAGCGCCACGGTGAGCATGCCGATTCGGGCAAAGCCCTGACAGTTGATGTACGGATTGAGACCGAGCGACAGCATGACGCATAGCGTACCGAGCAAGTAAATCACGATGTACGAGGACGCATACGGGTACGTTACCTCACTGGCGCCGAACAGGTACAGCAGCGGGCGATGGAACGCGATGCCGAGCACGGTCAGCACGGCACCGCTCAGCAGCAACATAAAGCCGGCGTTGACCATGATGCCTTGTGCGCCTTCACGGTTGCCTTTGCCGCGCGCCATCGCGCAGAGCGGAGCACCGCCCAGTCCGAACAAATTGGCAAACGCGGTAATGAGCGTCACAAAAGGGAAGCACAAGCCGATACTCGCCAGCGCAAGCGTGCCCTCGCCGGGGATCTTGCCGATATAAATACGGTCTACAATATTATACAGCAGATTGAGCAGCTGCGCGATCAGCATCGGTGTGGCCACCGCAAGTATCCTGCGGCGGATGCTGCCCTGAGAAAAGTCGATTTGCTGCAAACGAATACAGTCCTTTCAAAATCAGAAAAAGCAGGGAGAAGTCCAAGCTTCTCCCTGCTTTATTGTATCACTGCTGCTGATTTTCGTCAAGAATCCAGCAAAATCAGTGCGCGGTACAGTATTTCGCACGCCGTTCGGCGGTCGAGCGGAGTTTCGGGATTCTGCGCCTGCGCCGAGGTGAGCACGGAGACCCGTTCAAGACGGCTCATTGCCGGCTGTGCCCAGTCCTGCGGCGAATGGTCGGACATCGACCAGGCGTACTGCACACCGCTCAGCGTGCCGTCAAGCAGGTGATCGAGCACCACGCCGGCTTCAGCGACTGTGATGGGTTTCTCGCCGCGAATCTCACTCACGCCGGAGGCGGTCGCGTAGCCGCTGACCAGTCCGTTTGCGGCTGCGGCGCTGATATACGGCTTGGCCCACGCAGAAAGTCCGCTGTCGTCCGCAAAATCGGTCTGTTCTGTCGGCGCAACGGACAGGTCTGCCGCGGCGGCTGTCATGGCGATGAACTCACTGCGTGTTACCGCTCGGCTGGGATGGAAAAACGCACAGCTGCCGATGGTTTCTCCGGTCATTACGCCTTTCTGCGCCAGATAGATCGCCGCGTAATGTGCCGGATCACCGTCCATGTCCGAGTAGGTGAGTCCGGTCTTATTCTTTTTGATTTCAATCGTGATAGCGGCAGGCTGCGCTGTATTGCCCTCGGCATCCACGGCGGTATAGCGGAAGCTGTCGCGTCCGGCTTTGCGGCCCGGTGTGTAATATAAGGTACTGCCCTCGATCTTCGCTGTGCCCAGCCGCGGCTTTTCGGTCAGTTGATAGAGCACAACGTCGTTATCCGCGTCGGTCGCGGACAGCCTGGCCTCCACGGCGATATCCACGCAGGTCTGCGCCGTGACCGGCTGCACCACCGGTGCATTGTCCGCCGCCTGTGCAGTTACTGCGGCAGCGCCGATCAGTCCCGCATAGGCGAGCACGGTTGCGAGCAGCACCGCAATGATGCGAATCTGCCTGTTTTTCAAAATCCTTCACCCTTTCCGGTCGTTTCTTCTATCGGAAAGTATGCACGCGGCTGTTAAATTTTATACCGGATCGGCAGAATTCCGGTCTGTGTATGTTTTCTTCCTGTCGGGAAACGGAAAATTCCGCAAAAGCCCTTGCCGAAAACGCAGAAATGTGGCATAATTCTATTATATATACATTGGGAAAACAGAAAGGAGATTGGCGATGGAAAATCATCAGCTTGTTCTGGTGCTCGACTTCGGCGGTCAGTACAATCAGCTGATTGCACGACGCGTCCGCGAACATAATGTTTACTGTGAGGTTAAGCCCTATAAGACCTCGATTGAGGAGATCAAGGCGCTCAATCCGATCGGCATCATCTTTACCGGCGGTCCGAACAGCGTTTACGAGGAAAAATCCCCGAAGTGTGATCCGGCTCTGTTCGAGCTGGGCGTACCGGTTCTGGGCATCTGCTACGGCTGTCAGCTTATGGCGCATACCCTCGGCGGCGAGGTAACCGCAGCGCAGGAGGATACGGCGCGCGAGTATGGCAAGACCGAGACCTTCTACAACACGGACTGCAAGCTGTTCAAGGGTCTGCCGGAGCAGGGCATTTCCTGGATGAGCCACGGCGACTACATGGCAAAGGTGCCGGAGGGCTTCGAGCTGGTCGCTCACACCGATATGTGCCCGACCGCTGCCATCGCTGACGAGAAGCGCGGCTTCTACGGCGTACAGTACCATCCGGAGGTAAACCACACCGAGAACGGTTCGCTCATGCTGAAGAACTTCCTTTATGAAGTCTGCCATGCAAAAGGCGACTGGACCATGGGTGACTACAAGAACAGCTCCATCAAGGCCATCCGCGAGAAGGTCGGCGACGGCAAGGTTCTGCTGGCGCTGTCCGGCGGCGTTGACTCCTCGGTTGCAGCGGCCCTGCTGGCTGAGGCAGTCGGCAATCAGCTGACCTGCGTATTCGTAGACCACGGTCTGATGCGTAAGAACGAGGGTGATGAGGTTGAGGCAGCTTTCTCCAAGTGGGACATCAACCTGATCCGCATGAACGAGGAGGACGCATTCCTCGGAGCTCTCAAGGGTCTGACCGATCCGGAGGACAAGCGCAAGGCCATCGGCGCACAGTTCATCCGCACGTTTGAGAAGATGGGCAAGCAGATCGGTGAGCAGGTCGGCAAGATCGACTATCTGGCACAGGGCACTATCTATCCGGACGTGATCGAGTCCGGCAAGGACGATGCCGCTGTCATCAAGAGCCACCACAACGTAGGCGGTCTGCCGGATTTCGTGGACTTCAAGGAGATCATTGAGCCGCTGCGCATGCTGTTCAAGGACGAAGTTCGTCAGCTCGGCTTTGAGCTGGGCCTGTCCGAGCAGCTGGTTATGCGTCAGCCGTTCCCGGGTCCGGGTCTCGGCATCCGTATTACCGGCGAGATCACCAAGGAGAAGTGCGACATTCTGCGTGAGGCAGACGCAATCTTCCGCGAGGAGATTGCAAATGCAGGTCTGGACAAGGAGATCAACCAGTATTTTGCCGTTCTGACCAACACCCGCACCGTAGGCGTTATGGGTGACAGCCGCACCTACGATTACGCACTCGCGCTGCGCGGCGTAACCACCAGCGACTTCATGACCGCTGACTGGGCGCGCATCCCGTACGAGGTGCTTGATAAGGCTTCCAGCCGTATCGTAAACGAGGTTGTCGGCGTAAACCGTATTGTGTATGATATTACCAGTAAGCCGCCGGCTACGATTGAGTGGGAATAATCTTCTCTGGCTAACACCTTGAAAACGCAAAAAAATTTTTGCAACACTTTTGTAACACGTTAGTAATTTTCGAATACGAAACATCCTAAAAAATTGGCCGCCAACTCGCTTGCCCATTCCGAGTTGGCGGCTTCTTTTTGTGTTAATGTGTATACACACAGTCAAATTATTATACAGACGAGTGGGATCCTGTCAAGATTTATGCGCAAAATTATTTGCAGACTCGATTA
>NZ_BMQH01000001.1:60482-221778 GCF_014648015.1 Butyricicoccus faecihominis | reverse complement strand
TGTTGTTGAAAGAAGGTGGTGCGAGTGACGGGACTTGAACCCGTACGTCGATCGACACACGCCCCTCAAACGTGCCTGTCTACCAGTTCCAGCACACTCGCATTGATCTCTCGCGGTGAACCGCTTGTCTCTCAGCGACAAGATATATTATATCAGGGGTGTCCCTCTTTGTCAACAAAATTTGCGAAAAAATTTGAGAAATTTTCAAACGCTGAAAATTATTATCAAAACAGGCGAAAATCGACACTTTTCCACGCTTTTTCTTCGGCTTTTGGCGGCATGAAAAACTGCCGCCCTTCGGGAAATTCCGTCAGCCGGCAGAAATTTTTTATTTTTTTGCAGAGATGTTACGCAAGCACCTCATGCACTCTGCCCCGCCCATCCCTCCGTATGGAGCGGGCGCTGAGATCTGGGCGGTGGGATTCCTTTTCTGCGGCAAGCAACCATTAAATATTTCAGAAGTTGTCGGCCTGCGGGCACCCACGGCGGTTGCAGAGTGCCACCGGCACTCTGCTAAGAGCCGCCTTTCCCTCCGTATGGAGCGGGCGCTGAGGTTTGGGCGGTGGGATTCCATTTGCTGCGGCGAGCAACCATTAAATATTTTAGAGGTTGTCGGCCTACGGGCACCCACGGCGGTTGCAGAGTGCCACCGGCACTCTGCTAAGAGCCGCCCATCCCTCCGTATGGAACGAGCGCTGAGATCTGGGCGGTGGGATTCCTTTTCTGCGGAAAAGCCACGGCGGTTGAAACATGCCACTGGCATGTTTCTAAGAGCCGCCTTTCGAATCCCACCTTCGGAGTAAAAAATAAAGACCATCCGGATGGATGGTCTTTATTTTGGCGGAGAAGGTGGGATTCGAACCCACGTGGCGTGTTACCGCCAACTCGATTTCGAGTCGAGCTCGTTATGACCACTTCGATACTTCTCCGTATCGCGCCTGTCTTACAGGCGCTTATTTATTCTATCATGCAATGACGGAAAATACAAGTGCTTTTTCCGAAATCGTGATAATTTTTATTTCACCAGGAAGGCATCCGGCAGATAACGGCCTTCCTCATTCTGGGAAAGCGTAGTCGGACTGGTGATCTCGCGGCCGCGGTAGACCATAACGGAGGACGAACCGCCGTCCAGCATGGATGCCTGATATGCGCCGTACTGCTCCATGATCTCGCCGCAGCGCTCGATCGAAATACCGAACGAGTGCATCTGACGGCCGTCAACGACCATCATGATAACCGTGCCGTCCTTCGCCTGACCGATGGCCGTGCGCGGCTGCTGCTCGTTCAGGCCGGTGCCTGCGACCAGATTCTCGCCGTTGATGATGAGCGCCGGGTGGAACTCCACCGCGTCGCGCAGGCTGGAGGTATCGTTAAACGCACCGACCTGCAGGTGATCCTCGTTGTCAAAGCCGATGATCTTCCAGCCGTCGCCTACTGCGTCCTGATACTTCTCTCCCCGGCTTTTCAGGAAGCCGTACACGGTGCCGCCCGTGCCGTTGCCGTCAAAATCGGCAAAGCCGGAGGCGTTGATGCCCAGAATGGCGTCATAATCTCTCACCATATCGGATACGAACGAGCCGTAATCGCCCAGGCCCTCGCTCGTGCCGACAAAGATATTCTCAGGCTTTTTGCAGAGCGCGATCTTGCCCGCGTACTCCATGCCGAGCGTGTCCTCGCCGGTCTGCTCGACGATCAGAATGCCGTGCTCGGCGTTGACCGCCAACACCGTGTCGCCCTGCCTGGTCTTGAGGCCGGTGTCGTAATGCGTCTGGCTCGGCTCACCGATCAGATCGATGTTGATCTGGTCATAGCCGTTCTCCAGATACTCCGGATTATCCGCCAGAAAGCGCTCAAATTCGCTCTCGTCCAGCTCACTGAACATGGCATAGAATTTGTCCTTCGGTGTTTCGACGGTGTCCTCCTCATTCTCCTCCCATGCGCCGTCCCAGTTGCTGACGATGCCCTCCTGCTTCTGGTTCATCAGGTAGCGCTTGGTCATCACCTCGTTGATGATGTTCTCCGGGATGAACCAGGTGGCCAGCCACTGGTGCGTCATGGTGCCCATTGCGGTTTCGATGTACCACTCACGCCAGCGAGTGACGAACGCGTTCGGTGTGTACAGCAGAAACGGATACACAACCGTGATGCCGATCAGAAAAAAGCAGGTCAGTCCCAGTGCGAAGCGGTGTTTTGCGCCGTTCATTCGTGTTGCTCCTTCTCTCTCAATCCGGGAACCGCGGGATACGGTTCGGGTTTGTCTCTATCACTGAAGTTGCTTTCATAGCCAGAGTGCGCCGGATGAACGAGATTTTTTGTCAGCAGACAAGGCGTTTTTCCGCAGGAATCCTGACGGATTGCAAGGGAAAACAACGCAGTATGCTGGCAAAAAAGCCGTTCAGGCGGTGTGCAATGGTTATGACAGCAACTTCTTAACCCTTACGGTTGTTGTTCGGGGTGCGACGGCGTCTATGACGGTGATTGGTCGTCTTGCTCTGTGCCGTCTTGTTCTGCTGCTGTGCGGGCTTCTGCGCAGACTTGCTGCCGTGTCCTCTGCCCTTCTTCTCCTGCTGCGGAGCAGCCTTGCCGTCCGCCTTTGCGGCACGAGCGGCCAATGCGGCCTCGACCTTCCTGCGGATGCGCGCGGCAGCCTCATCGCTGAGCGCATACGCGCGGCTCGGTGTGTGGGCATCTACGCGCGGTTCGTTCTTCTCGAAGCGGGCGTACGGGTCGTTCCGGCGGCCTCTGCGGCTCGAATCATTTCTGTCGTTTCGGTCGTTTCTGCCCTTGCGGGAGCGCGGCGCGGCTGCCTTCGCCTGCTGCTCGGTCTGCTTCTCGGCGGCCTTCTCGCGGCGGGACGGACGTTTGGCATTCGCTCTCGCCTGACGCGCCTTCTTCTTGGCTTCCTTCTCGCGGGCAACGTCTGCGGCGACCTCCTCGGCGGTGGCGTTCTCGGAGACCGGCTTGCGGCGGCTGCGCTTGTTCGCGGTCTTGCGCTGACCGGACTCGCGCTTCTCCTCCTCCTTTTCCTCGTGCGGAATCTCACCGGCAACCGGAATGCGCTTGCCGATCAGCTTTTCGATATCCTTGAGGTACGGACGCTCGGAGCGGTCGCAGAAGGAAATCGCGGTGCCCTCCTGACCGGCACGGCCGGTGCGGCCGATACGGTGCACATAGGTTTCCGGAATGTTCGGCAGGTCAAAGTTGATAACGAGCGGCAGGTCGTTGATGTCGATGCCGCGCGCGGCAATGTCGGTCGCAACCAGAACCGCGATCTTGCACTCCTTAAAGTCCGCGAGCGCACGCTGACGCTGATTCTGCGACTTGTCGCCGTGGATGGACTTGGTCTTGATGCCCGCACGGTTGAGGTCGCGCGCAACCCGGTCTGCGCCGTGCTTGGTGCGGGTGAACACCAGAACCTGGTGTACATTGCTTTGACGGATGATATCCGGCAGAAGTTCCCGCTTTTCCTGCTTTTCTACAAAATAAAGCTGCTGCTCGATCTTGTCCGCCGGTTTTGCGCTCGGCGTTACCGAGATATGCTCCGGCTCATGCAGCATTTTCTCTGCCAGATCAGCGATCTCCGCCGGAATGGTAGCCGAGAACAGCAGGGTCTGGCGCTTTTTCGGCAGGAATTTCACGATGCGCTTGACATCCGGGAAGAAGCCCATATCGAGCATGCGATCGGCCTCATCGAGCACGAAAGACTCTACCTTGTCCAGCTTTACGATCTTCTGTCCCATCAGATCCCACAGACGGCCCGGCGTGGCAATGAGAATGTCCACACCGCGTTCGATTGCCTCGACCTGCGGCACCTGCGATACGCCGCCGAAGATGACCGCCGCACTGCACGGCATGTAGCGCGCGTACTGGCACACGTTTTCGTAAATCTGCAGAGCAAGCTCGCGCGTCGGCGTGAGGATGAGCGCACGGATAGTGCCCTTTCCGCCCTCGCTCTTTGCCAGGCGCTGGATGATCGGCACCGAGAACGCACAGGTCTTGCCCGTGCCGGTCTGGGCGCAGCCCATCAGGTCGCGGCCCTCGAGCACCGGCGGTATCGCCTGCTGCTGAATGGGCGTCGGCTCGGAATAGCCGGCCTCCTTCAGTGCCTTGAGGATGTTTTTCTCCAACTTGAGTTCGTTAAATTTCATGGTAAATATTCGATTCCTTTTGCTATCTTTGGTATGCAGTCCGGCAAATCCCGCTTGCCTGCGGACTGGGTTCTATGCTATACTTATTGTAATTGTCTCTGAGACAACACGAATGTTATCAACCCACAGATCAACTATGAGGTGACCTATTTGTTAGAAATTATTCATCACGTTCTGCCGGAAGCATTTTTCGATGTGCTCAAGACCGTACCGCTGCTGCTTATCGTGTACGCACTGCTGTACTACATTGAAAACCGGCTGACCAATACGCCGGAGCTGCTCTCGCGTGCGGCGCAGTTCGGTCCGGTGGTCGGCGCGCTCGCCGGCTCCATCCCCCAGTGCGGATTTTCCGCGGCAGCGTCCGCGCTGTTCTCGGCAGGCTTTCTTGCACCGGCAACGCTGGTTGCCGTGTTCCTTGCCACCTCGGATGAGGCGGTGCCCATCATGCTGGCAGGCGGCGCAAGCGTACAGCAGGTGGTGCTGCTGCTCGTGGTCAAGTTTGCGATCGCGGTCATCGGCGGCTATGTTCTGCGCTGCACCGTGTTCCGGAGGCACAAGGCCGGAACCGACGGCCCGCTCGAGATCGAGATGGGCGACTGCGGCTGTGAGACCTCGCCGGTGGCGAATATCCTGTCCCACACCATCAAGACCACCATCTTCCTGTTTGTCGTGCTGTTCGCGCTCAACATGGTCGTACACGGCATCGGTGAGGAGCGTGTGGCTTCCCTCATGCTGACCAACAGCATCTTCCAGCCTCTGCTGTGCGCGGTGCTCGGTCTGATTCCGAGCTGTGCAATGAGCGTGCTGCTCAGCGAGCTGTTTGTCGGCGGCACGATCAGCTTCGGCGCTCTGGTTGCCGGTCTTTCCACCGGCGCAGGCTTCGGCTACATCGTTCTTCTCGAGGAGAAGGAAGGCCGTCATCGTGCCCTGCCGGTCATCGCCGCAACGTTTGCCACTGCCGTGATCGGCGGTACGCTGGTGCAGCTGCTTATCGGCTGAGAATGAAAAAATCTAAGGATGTGTCAAAACGGCACATCCTTTTTTATGCCCTGCGGAGAAGGTAAACCGTCAGCCCATCTCGTGCAGCAGCTCGAGTGCCTGATGCGCCCACGTCATATCAATGCGCGAGAACTCGCCGCCCGGCGTGTACAGATAGGTTTCCACATCCGCGTGCAGACGCTGATACGCCGCGCCCGGCATGGCGGCATACTGCTCCGCGCCGTCGGAAAGCACGGCCACGAAGCGGAAATCACCCGTGCGCTCATCCAGCTCGTGGAAGAGCAGCTCGACAACATCGAGGTCGCGGTTAAGCTGTGCGAACAGCAGCAGCTTCATGATCTCGATGGTACGGTCATCCAGACCGCGCTCGAGGATGTTGATCTTCTCACGGAAGGTGTTGAGGCTGTCGGTCACACGCAGGGTGTAGCCTGCCAGCGGATCAAATTCCGCCTTGGGAACCTGACCGTCCTCAGTCCACAGCCATACCATAAACTGGTTTGCCATGTCATGGTACAGACACGGGTGTACGGCGAGCACGGTTTCGCCGCAGTTTGGACATTTTACACGAAAGACAGACAGGTCCTGTACCTTTGCCCGCAGCTCGGGATTTCGGTCGATATTGATATGGTCGATCACCTTGTGTTCGGTTTCCATATGACAGTGCGGACATTCGATCATCATAACAGTGGTTCCTCCCCTTGTGTTTGTCCAATTAAATTTTATTATAACACATTTATATGGCTGTAAGCAAGTTCGGATCATCAGTAATTAGGAATTAGCAGTTAGGAATTGTCGCTATCCTTGCGCGAGTTCCGTCTGCGCTGCGTCGAGTAATCGCCGGCTTTACCGCAGGGGCGAACAGTGTTCGCCCGCAAACCATTCAATCTCGGTATCAAAAGAAAGCACCTGCCGACCGCAGGTGCTCCTTGTCTATTCCGCCTTGTAAATGCTGCCTTGTGCGACCGCAATACTCGAACCATTCATCGTGCCGCTGTATGAATCGTACCAGCGCGGAATCTCCTTGCCGTTTTTATCATAAAAACGGAACATATCCTCCGACGGGAGCAACTCATCCGGCATGTATCCGGTCAGATCGGTGCAGAGCAGAAAATACGGCTTTGCACTCTCATTCGTCATCTCATAGGTCTGTCCATACCAGTTGAGCGTCACCTTTGCAACCTGCTGTTCCGGTTCCTTGCCGCTCAGCAGCAAAAAATTGTGTCCGCCGCAGCAGGTGATATCGTAGTTAATGCCGGAATCGCCGGAGCCCATACTGTAAAATTTCCATGTACCGAGCCAGCTGCGTTTCGCAGTCATTTCGCCCAGAAAGCATTCCTGCTCGATGCCCTCCTGCGTCATTACATAATACGCCGTGTCACCGATCACGATACCATCGTATATCGTTACACCGGAAAACATCGTCAGATTGTTCTCCTTGAGCATCTGCACCTGCTGTGCAAGCGTGTCCTCATCCAGTCGGTACGGTTTTACCGCGTAACTCGATTTGCCCGCCGCCCACACACAGACTGCTGTCACAGCCGCCATCACAAGGATTCGTTTTCCCAGTCCTTTCATAAAATACACCTCCCTATCCTGCCTCAAGTATAACAAATTTTTTCGGCGCAGAATATGGAAAAAGCGACAAAATGCAACGGCAGTTTTTATAGAAGTGTACTATCTATCCCGTAGGGGGCACAGTGTGCGCCCGCACTATGGTTAAACGTATGCTTGGCCGTTCCTTGCACAGGCTCCGGTTGTGCTGCGGGCGAACAATGTTCGCCCCTACGGTTACACATCTGCAGAAGGTAAAAGAAAAGCACCGCAGAAAAATCTGCGGTGCTATGGCATGACTGGTGCGTAAGCCGGGTTCTGTCGTGGACGGTCATCTATCTCGAATGCACGTTGCCGTGCATCTCAAGCCGCCAGTCGGGACGATCGGGCCAATCATAGTCCCAGTCGGCGTTGCTGCGGATAGAGTTTACAGACCTCCCATGTTGCCATGGGACGTGGTGAGCTCTTACCTCGCCTTTCCACCCTTACTGCCTTATGCGGACATAAAACAGCGGTATATCTCTGTTGCACTATTCCTAAGGTCACCCTCGGCGGACGTTATCCGTTATCCTTGCCCTGTGCAGCCCGGACTTTCCTCATGCCCGAAGGCACGCGACCGTCTGCACCAGTCACAAATAGCATTATACCGTAAAAAAACGCTCTCGTCAAACCGGACTTGCAAAATCGTGAAAAATCATGTATACTGTCAAAGTACAAAAGGCGGTGTTACGCATTTATGACAGCATTAGAACAATACCTCGGCGGCCTGTCGGATAAACGGGTCGGCGTAATCGGCGCGGGCGTGAGCAATATGCCGCTCATCCGTATGCTGCGCGCTGCAGGCGTGCGCGTTACCGTGCATGACAAAAAAGAACCCACCGAGCTTGGCGACGGCTATGCTACCCTCGCTACCCTCGGCGTAGACTTCGTTCTCGGCCCGCATTACCTTGATGCGCTCGATGAGGACGTTATCTTCCGTACCCCGGGCGTTCACCCGCGTTTTCTTGAGAAGGCGCGCGCAAACGGCTCGGAGATCACCAGCGAGATGGAGCTTTTCTTCGCGGTCTGCCCGTGTCCGATCATCGGCATCACCGGCTCGGACGGCAAGACCACGACCACCACGCTCGTCAGCGAGATTTTGAAGCACGCAGGCTATACCGTGCATCTCGGCGGCAATATCGGCACGCCCCTGCTCCCCCGCGTGGACACGATGACCGAAAACGACCTTGCAGTCGTGGAGCTGTCCTCGTTCCAGCTGATGGGCATGAAGCACTCTCCGCACATTGCGGCGATTACCAATCTGACGCCCAATCATCTGGACTACCACAAGGATTTTGACGAGTATGTGCAGGCCAAGACTGCCATTTACCGCAATCAGGGCGAAAACGACAAGCTGATCCTCAATCTCGACGATGAGGTGACGCGCTCGCTCAAGGCGTCCGGCAATCTGTTCTGCACCAGCAAAACGCAGGAGCTGGCCAACGGCGTGTTCCTCAAGGACGGCATGATCTACATCGCAGACGGCGGCGTGCGCCGTGAGCTGATGCCCGCATCCGATATCCGCATTCCGGGCGCGCACAACGTGTACAACATGATGATGGCGGCGGCTGTCGTGCAGGGTTATGCCTCTGACGACGATATCCGCGCTGTGGCGACCACGTTCGGCGGCGTTGAGCACCGCATCGAGTTCGTGCGCGAGAAGGACGGTGTGAAGTATTACAACGACTCCATCGCCTCCAGTCCAACGAGAACCATCGCAGGCCTGAATTCCTTCCAGCAGAAGGTCATCCTGATCGCAGGCGGCTACGACAAGCATATCCCGTATGACGTGCTCGGTCAGCCTATCTGCGACCATGTAAAGCTGCTGCTGCTCACCGGCGCTACTGCACCCAAGATTCGCGAGTGCGTGGAGAATATCGAGGGCGAGCATCCCCCGATTATCGAGGTGGAAAACCTCGAAACAGCCGTGCAGGAGGCCGCTGCCCACGCAGAAAGCGGCGATGTTGTTATCATGAGTCCAGCCAGCGCGTCGTTCGACCGCTTTAAGAATTTCATGGAACGCGGCAAGCTGTTTAAGGCGCTTGTGGAAGAGCTGTAAGGTTAACAGGATAAACGCTTGCATTATTTCGCAATCAGTGCTATACTATAAGCAACGATATGAATTAGTTCACTTGGCGAAAACCCCCGGAGAGTACCAGTCTCCGGGGGTTTTCTATTCCGTTTTTCGGTGGCTTAAGCCGGGGCTGATGTTGCCTTACTTCTGCTCATCCAGCCACTTGCAAATGTAGTGTGCAATTACATTTGCCATAATGGAGCAGATTAACGATACGGTGAAGTTCACTTGGCGCACCTCCTTCCCGTTGCCGGGAATAAGTAGGGCAACACCAGTATTATACCATACAGATGAAATCCTGTTAAGCGAAAGACGTGCATTGCACGTCTTTTTCACTGTTTTATGGCACATTATACAGTTTTATGGATTGATTATTGTTAAAAAAGGGCGGACACATTGGTCCGCCCCTACGGTAATCTGCACCTTCGAGGAAAATTCCTGCCTCGCACAATTACTCATTCTCAATGATGTACTTCCGCGCCCAGATGAGTGCAGCGACCGCCGTGACCAGCTCCACCATCGGGAACGTCAGCCAGACGCCATCGACGCCGAGCGCCCACGCGAGCGGAAACAGGATCGGCGGCACAGCAATCACGCCGCGCAGCAGCGAAATGGCAAAGCCCTGCACGGTCTTATCCGACGCGCTGAAAAACGCTGCCGTAACCATGTTCACGCCCGCGAACAGGAAACCCGTGAAGTAGATCCGCAGGCCGCTCTCCGCGTAGGCGGCAAGCTGCGGGTCATGCTCACTGTTGAACACCGCCGTCAGCGGCTCCGCGCCGAGGAAAACCGACACGCACAGCACGGCTGCAATCCCGAGCGCGGTGCAGATGCCCCAACGGAACAGCCGCCGCAGCTGTTCCCTGTCACCGAGACCCGAACTGCGGCTGACCAGCGGCTGTATGCCGGTGCACAGTCCGGTAAAGACAGCGATTCCCACCAGAGCAAGATTGGCCACCACGCCGTAAGCCGCCACGCCGGTATTGCCGCTGAGGCGCAGCAGCACCAGATTGAACAGCAGCAGCACTACGCCGGAGGCGATCTCACCGATGAGCGAGGACAGACCGGGCGCGCACAGGCTCGGCACACGGCTGACGCGCAGCGGCGTTTTGACGAGATGGAAGCCGCGGGACGGTCTCCGCAGGTGCGTCAGCAGCACTAGAATGCTGACAAACGGCGAAAAGCCGGTCGCAAGCGCCGCACCGAACATGCCCAGTCCGCACGGGAAAATGAAAATGTAATCGAACACGATGTTGAACAGGCTGCCCGCGATCATGCCGCACATGGCAACGGTCGGCGCACCGTCGTTGCGCGTGAATGCCAGCAGCACGTTGTTCATCACGAAGAACGGCCCGAAGCACCACAGCATGCGCAGGTAGGTCGTCGTCATGCCGAGCGTCTGCGCGTCCGCGCCGAGCAGGCCCGCGAGCGGTTTTGCAAAGCACAGTCCGCCGAGCAGGAACAGCAGTCCGAGCAGCAGCCCGAGTGCCGCCGCGTGCGTGAATACGCTGTCCGCCTGTCTCCGATCGTTCTGCGCCCGCGCGATCGTGTACTGCGTTGCCGCGCCCACGCCGAGCATCAGGCCGATGCCGTTCATCAGGTTGTACGCCGGTATGGCGATGTTGAGCGCCGCCAGTCCGAGTGAACCCAGTCCCTGCGCAACGAAATAGGTATCCGCGAGAATGTAGCACGAAATGCCGATCATCCCCAGGATGTTCATCGCGGCATAGTGCCCGAATTCGCGCAAAGCTCCCTGTTTGTGCAATTCCTTCTCCCCCTCAAATTTTTATATAAAAAGTGATCGACCCTTCCCGGAATACACCGAAAAGGGCCGATCCGCAATGCTATCGACGGAAAACATTGCTTATTTACGAAGCAGTTATAATATACCATCTTCCCATAGAAATGTCAAGTGGCTTATTCGGTCGGAAAAGCACTTTTGGGGTCGGATGCTGCAAAACAGTCCAGTCCGTGCCACATCAACCCCATCAAAAGCGATACAACCTGCTCGGTCGGCGTGTCCTGCGCTCTGGTCGCCCAGGTGGACAGCATGGATACCATGCCCGAAATGATATACGAAAACACAAGCAGCTTCCGCTGCTCGCTCATTTCCGGCATCATGTGCATATCCCAGCCGTCGAGGAAGGCTTCATACGTCATGGTCTGCAGCTTGCGTACAAAATACGGGTCTCCCTGCTCGCTGCACAGCACCTGAATCACCTTCATTATGCGCGGATTGCTCCGGATCTGCTCCAGAAAGTCGATAAAGAATCCCTTGATCTCCTGCAGATCGCGGCACTCCCGTTCGTGCATCGGCGCATGCTCGTGCATGTGCTCGATGATCTCGTCCTCGGTCGTGCGAAGGATGTCGGTCACGTCCTTGAAATGCAGGTAGAAGGTCGAGCGGTTGATGTCCGCTCTCGCGCAGATGTCCTTGACCGTGATAGAGACCAGCGGCTTCTCCAGAATCAGGTCAATCAGGGCTTCACGCAGCGCAGACCGTGTAAAGCGTACTCTGCGGTTGTTTTTGGCTTCGGGCATGCGCATTTTCCTCCTTGGTGCTCAGCAGGACGGTTTTCTGTGGATGGTACTTATTTTATCAGCGTTGTGTCCGCAAGTCAATACCGTGTCGAAAATCAAATGTTACCAAAGTGTTAAAAACCAGCAGGAAAACCTGCTGTTTTTCTTATGCTGCAAGCGAAAGCACCTCATCCGTGCCGAAGATACGGTGCAGGTCGGAACGTCCCTGCTTCATTCGGTCATACACCGACCGGTTTACAACCGACGTATCCCCCTGCTCAAAATCCTGCATGGATTTCCGAATATCCAGCAGGCGGTAGCGTCCCTCGTTGGAATCGCTTGCGTGCAGCATGAACATCGGCGCGTACTCCGCGCCGGAAACCGTCACCTGTCCGGTCTCCCCGCTTCTGGTGAGTGTCAGCGTGACAGCTGCCGTCAGGTTGGTGTACGGGTCAAACTGATTGGAGATCAGGTTGCCGAGACAGTAGCACAGATAGCCGGTGCGTCCGTCCGGCAGCGTCCGCAGCTCCATCGGCTGCGGCACATGCGCGTGCCCGCCGAGCACCAATGTCGCGCCGTGCGCAAACAGGTAGTCTGCCAGCTGCTCCTGCTGCTCGGACGGCTCAGTGTGGTACTCGTTGCCCCAGTGTACATACACGGCGATCGCATCCGCACCGGACTGCCCCGCCTTGTCCAGATCGGATTGAATCAGGTCGTAATCCACCACACTGCAGTCGGTCATGTAGTCGGTCGTGTAGACGCTGACGCTGTACGGGTGCTCGCTGTCCACCGGCAGGCCGTTTGTGCTGAAGGTGTACGCCAGCATGGCCAGTTTGATGCCGCCCACGTCGATGATCTTCACCGTGTCGCGCTCCTGCTGTGTGCGGTAAGTGCCGACGTGCTCCAGACCGGCGGCGTCCAGCACATCCAGTGTGCGGACCAGACCGCTGTACCAGGTATCCATGCTGTGGTTGCTCGCCGTGGAGAGCAGGTTAAACCCGACCGTTTTCAGGCCGGAGGCCAGCGCATCCGGTGCGCAGAACTGCGGGTAGCCCGAATACGGCGGACCGTTGAACGTGGTCTCCAGACAGGCCGTTGTGTAATCCGCAGCCTCGTAATACCGCCTTGCATCCGCGAACAGGTGCGTAAAATCATACGCTTCGCCGTTCCACGCATCCGCGACAAGCGGCATGTGCGCCACAATATCGCCCGCCACGCACAGGGTCGCTGTGGTGTCCGGCTGTACCTCCGGCTCCTGCCGAACGGTCTCCTCCGGCTCCTGCAGGCGCGGTGCCGCCTCCGGCAGATTTCGCCAGATCAGCACGCCCGCTCCCGCCAGCAGCACCACCAGCACGCCTGCCAGAATTTTGGTACCGATGTGCTTCATGCTCATCCCTTCGGCGCCTTGCGCGAGGCCTCAAACGACTCCGCGCGCACGCGCATCACCTCGGTAACGGACAGAGCCGCGTCCGTGTACGTCCAGCCGCCCTTGCCGGTCTGGTGCTGCATGATAACGTCAAAGCCCTGCCGTTTCTCCTCATTGTCCTCCGCGAACTCGACCTTGCCGTACCCTACGATGGACGAGAATGCATAGCTGTACCGGCAGGCCAAGTCGCCCTCGCCGGTCAGACCCTCCTCGCAGTCCATCTCGAAGCACACGCGCGGGTCGGCTCCCAGCGAATCGATCTTCTTGCCCTTCACGCCGCCGTGAAAGTAGAGCGTCAGCCCGTCCTCATCCCAGGTGTAGCCAAAGTTCATCGGAATGACGTACGGCCAGCCGTCCGTGCCGGTCATGGCGACGCGGCAGACCTTGCAGGCCTGCAGGATCGGCTCGATGTTCTCTCGGCCGGTGATTTCTCTGTCTTTTCTGCGCATGAGTTTCACCTCTGTTCAAGTATTTGTATCATCATATCATATTCCCGCCAACAATACAACAAACCCTGTGCAAAATATGCACAGGGCTGTCTTATGCTGTCAGCTATCAGGTATTGTGGTCGGAAACGTGGAATTTCTTCAGGTTGCCGATCTTCTGGGCGCGGATGTCCATTTCCTTGCAGACATCCTCCATGGTCACGCCGCACTCGTTCATCATTACCATCATGTGGTAGAATACGTCGTTGATCTCACCGACCAGCTCGGCCTTGTCGCCGTTCTTGGCTGCAATGATGGTCTCGGCGCACTCCTCACCGACCTTCTTGAGAATCTTGTCAATGCCCTTCTCGAACAGATAGCAGGTGTATGAGCCTTCCTGCGGCTCGGCGCGGCGCTGCGCGATAACGGCTTCCATTTGCTCAAACGAATTCATAATACTGCTCTCCTTTTACTTTTCTTCCGGCTTCTCCCACAGCGTGGTGAAAAAGCAGGTGCGGTGTCCGGTGTGGCAGACCGGGCCCTTGGGCGTGCCGACATAGATGAGCGTGTCATCGTCGCAGTCGGACAGAATCCTGCTGACAAAGATAAAATTGCCCGAGGTCTCGCCCTTGTTCCACAGCTTCTGGCGCGAGCGCGAGAAAAACCATGCCGTGCCGGTGTCCATCGTTAGCTGCAGGGCCTCCTCGTTCGCATAGCCGAGCATCAGGACTTCGCCGCTGCGCTCATCCTGGCAGATAATCGGCACCAGAGGAGCCTTTTTGAAAAATTTGCTTAAATCCAAAATATTCACTTCCCTATTAGGATAATGATTCATGTTTACCGAAGGGTGCGCCGAGTCGGCGCACCCTACGGTATAGCCTGTGCTTTATTTTCTAACCGGAATCTTCTTCTCTTTCAGGTGCTCTTTAACCTCTCCGACCGTCAGTTCCCGATAATGGAACAAGCTGGCCGCCAGTGCAGCATCACAACCGGTTTTCTCGAACACCTCGGAGAAATGCTCGAGCGAGCCGCAGCCGCCGGACGCGATGACCGGAATGCCGACCACCTCCACAACCGCCTTGGTCAGCTTTAGGTCAAAGCCGGACTTGGTGCCGTCCTTGTCCATCGAGGTCAGCAGGATCTCGCCCGCGCCGCGCTCGTAAACCTCTTTCGCCCACGCGACCGCGTCCTTGCCGGTCGGGGTGCGGCCGCCTGCAACGTAAACCTCAAAGCCGGAAGGCATTTCGGCATTGGCGCGGGCATCGATGGCAACGACCACGCACTGGCTGCCGTACTTCTCCGCAGCGGCGTTCACCAGATCGGGATTCTTGACCGCCGAGGAATTGATGGAAATTTTATCTGCACCGGCGCGTAAAATCTCGCGGAAATCGTCCACGGTGCGGATGCCGCCGCCCACCGTTACCGGCACGAATACCTCACGGCAGGTGCGGCGCACAACGTCGGCAATGGTGTCGCGGTTGTCGCTCGTGGCGGTGATGTCGAGAAACACGATCTCGTCCGCGCCCTCCTGCGAGTAGAACTTTGCCAGCTCGACCGGGTCACCTGCGTCACGCAGCCCGACAAAGTTCACGCCCTTTACCACGCGCCCGTCCTTTACGTCCAGACAGGGGATGATGCGTTTTGCTAACAAGTTTTTCACTCCGTTCAAATCGAAGGTTCAATCGTAACCGTAGGGCGGTTACTTGGCCTGTTCGATAGCCTTTGCCAAATCGAGGGTGCCGGTATACACCGCCTTGCCTGCGATTGCACCATCAATGCCGAGCTTTTTCAGGCCTGCGATATCCTCAAGGGTGGACACGCCTCCGGACGCGATGATCTCGCAGGAGACCGAGGCGCGCAGCGCCGCCAGCTGGTCAAAATTCGGACCTGCGAGCATGCCGTCCTTGTCAATGTCGGTGAAGATGATGTGGCGTACACCGATGGACTCCATGCGCTCCGCGAACGCGATGTAGTTCTCACCGCTATCGCCCAGCCAGCCGTCCGTGCGGACGGTCTCGCTCTTGGCATCGATGCCGACAACGATCTTGTCGCCGTACTTTTTTACCGCCTCGGCTACAAATTCCGGGTCGCGGACAGCCGCCGAGCCGATGATAACGCGCGAAACACCCAGTGCAAGCACGGTCTCCACATCCTGCATGGAGCGGATGCCGCCGCCAAGCTCCACGGTCGCGCCGGTCTCGCGGATGACCTGCTCCACCACGCCGTAGTTTGCGTGCGAGCCGTCCTTCGCGGCGTCAAGGTCAACCATGTGTACAAGGTCTGCACCGGCATCGAGGAACCGCTGTGCGGTCTCGACCGGGTTTTCTGCTACTTTATGTGCAGTGCCGTAGTCGCCTTTCTGCAGGCGCACGCACTGACCGTCTTTCAAATCAATCGCGGGGATAACTCTCATTTTCCCACCTCCGTCAGTTTTGCAAAGTTGCGAAGCATCGCAAGTCCCACTTCACCGCTCTTTTCCGGGTGAAACTGGCAGCCGAACAGGTTCCCTCGCGCCACCATGGCAGGCACGCGCGTGCCGTAATCCGTCACAGCGGCAAGGTCGTTTTCGTCCGCCGGATACGCCATGAAGCTGTGCACGAAATACACATAGCTGCCGTTTTCCAGACCCTCGGTCATGGCATTCGGACGCAGAATGTCCAGCGCATTCCAGCCGATCTGCGGCAGCTTGAGCGCCGTTTCAATACGCTCAATGCGTCCCGGCAGCAGACCCAGACCCTTGCACGGACGCACCTCGTCCGATTCCTCGAACAGCATCTGCATACCAAGGCAGATGCCGAGGAACGGCTTTTCCTTTGCAGCCTTCAGCACCGCCTCCGTCAAACCGGAGTGCTTCAAAGCCGCCATCGCATCCGGAAACGCGCCGACACCGGGCAGGATAACGCCCGCCGCGTTCTCGATCACGTCCGCCGAAGCCGCGATTTTATTTTCATAACCCAGGTAATCGAGCGTGTTGTGTACGCTCATCAGATTGCCTGCGCCATAATCTACGATTGCAATATAACTCATGTTGTACCTCTCGGAATCTGTTCCACAGGGCGGGATGACCTCATCCTGCCGTAACGGTTGGCACCATGTTTATGAAATTTAGAGAACACCCTTCGCACTCAAAACGCCACCGCCGGTAACCGCAACAGCCTGCTTGAGCGCGCGTGCAAGCGCCTTGAACAGCGCCTCTGTAATATGGTGCGCGTTCTCGCCGTACTCGCACTTGAGGTGCAGCGTCAGTCCGGCGTGTACCGCCAGCGCACGCATGAACTCGACCGTCAGGCAGGTGTCGTACTGACCGCACATCGGCTGCGGCATGGGTGCGTCGAACACGAGGTACGGGCGGCCGGAGATATCCAGCGCGCAGAAGCCGAGCGCCTCATCCATCGGCACGAACGCCTGACCGAAGCGCGCGATTCCGGCCTTATCACCGACGCATTCTGCCAGTGCCTGACCGAGCGCGATGCCGCAGTCCTCGACCGAATGGTGACCGTCCACCTCCAGATCGCCCTTGCAGGTGAGCGTGAGACCGAAGCCGGAATGCACGGCAAAGCTGTTGAGCATATGGTCAAAAAAGCCGATGCCGGTGTCGATTTTGCGGTCGCCGCCCTCGAGCGTCAGCTTGAGCGAAATGTCGGTTTCCTTGGTCTTTCGTTTAATTTCAGCGGTTCTCATCGTTGTTTTCCTCCGCAAAGCGCACCGCGATGGAGTTTGCGTGCGCGTCCAGATGCTCGCTCTGCGCGAGCGCGATAATATCCTGTGCATAGCTTTCGAGCGCGTCCCGCGTGTACTCGATAACGCTGGTTTTCTTCAAAAACGTGTCGGTAGACAGCGGCGAGAAGAATCTTGCCGTGCCCGAGGTCGGCAGAACATGACACGGGCCTGCCATATAGTCACCGAGCGGCTCCGGCGCGTACTGCCCGAGGAAGATCGCGCCTGCGTTGTGCAGGTACGGCAGCAGCTCACGCGGAGCGGCGGTTACGACCTCCAGATGCTCGGGTGCGACCACATCAGCCATCCTGCAGGCGTCCTTCAGGTCGTCAAACACGATGGCGCAGCCGTAGTTCGCCACGCTCTCCTTGATGATGTCCCACCGCGGGAGCTGCTTTGCCTGCCGCTCCATCTCGCAGGAAATCGCCTGTGCCTGCGCCATGGAATCGGTCAGCAGAACGGCGGAGGCCAGCTTGTCGTGCTCGGCCTGACTGAGCAGGTCGGCGGCAACGTAGGTCGGGTTGGCGGTGTGGTCCGCGATGACGAGCACCTCGGACGGACCGGCGATCATGTCGATATCGACCGTGCCGAACGCCAGCTTCTTGGCTGCCGCAACAAAGGCGTTGCCCGGGCCGACGATCTTGTCCACCTGCGGGATGAAGCCCGCGCCGTAGGTCAGCGCGGCAATCGCCTGCGTGCCACCGATGGCGATGACGGTATCTACACCGGCGATCTTCGCCGCCGCAAGCACTTCGTTGGACATGTTCTCGGTCGGCGGCGTGACCATGATCAGCTCACCGACACCGGCAACCTTGGCCGGGATGGCGTTCATCAGCACACTTGACGGATACGCTGCCGTACCGCCCGGCACATAAATGCCGACGCGAGAAAGCCCGCGCACGGTCTGACCGAGCGTTTCGCCCCCCGAGCGGTTCCACTCCCACGTTTTGACGAGCATCTGCTCGTGGTAGTCGCGGATATTCGCCGCCGCCTTTTCCAGCGCCGCGATCAGCTTCGGGTCGCAGGCGTTGTACGCATCGTCCAGCACCTTCGGCTCGACAATGTACGGCGCCTTGCCGTCAAACCGCTCGGCATACTCCACGACCGCATCCCAGCCGCGCTGCTGTACGTCCGCCATCACGCCGCGCACGATCTGTTCAATATCCCCGCGCGCACCTGCCGCACGGGCTTTCATTTCGCGGATAACCTGCTGCTCTGCCTGTCCGTCCGCGAGGACTGTTTTCATAAACATTGTGGTATTCCCCTTTTGTGTCAACCGTTTTCGTCCACCGGCATTGGTATCAATATTCCGCAGGGCACCCCGCCCTATGGATATGATTTATGTTATATATGTATTGGCTTACTTCTCCAAGCCACTTTCCAGCTCTGCAATAACCTTCTGAATCGCTGCCTTCTTCATCTTCGCGCTGGCGAGGTTGACGATCACGCGAGCCGAGATGGGCGCTACATCCTCAACGACCTCGAGACCGTTCTCCTTGAGCGTCGTGCCGGTCTCCACGATATCAACAATGCCGTCCGCCAGTTCGAGCAGCGGCGCCAGTTCGACCGAGCCTTCGATCTTGATGGTCTCAACGTCCATATTCTTCTTATTGAAGAAGGCCTTGGTAACCGCCGGATACTTGGTAGCGATAACCGGGGTCTTATAGCCGCCGTACACATCCTTGCCCTTCTTGGTAGCGAGGGCGAAGCGGCATTTGCCGAAGCCGAGATCTACCATTTCGTAGAAGCTGCCGCCCTTTTCCATGATGGTATCCTTGCCGACCACGCCCATGTCGCACACGCCGTGCTCAACGTAGGTGATTACGTCCGCGGCCTTGCTCAGCACGATCTCCACGCCGCTGTCCGGCAGGGTGAAGATGAGCTTGCGCGTTCCGGCCTCCAGTTCGGAGATATCGTAGCCTGCGGCCTTGAGCAGCGCGAGCGTTTTCTTCTCCAGACGGCCCTTGGTGAGTGCGATACGCACGGTATCCCGGCGGGTTGCGACCTCGGGACGGCTCTGTCCTGCAAGGCTCTCCGCAACGCTCTCCACATCGATGCCGAAGCCGCCCGCGGGCATATCCTTGCCGAACTTGGCGCACAGCGCGTTGTAACGGCCGCCTGCGAGGATGGCCGCGCCTGCGCCGCCGATGTAGCCGCGGAACATGATGCCGGTGTAGTAATCCATCTCGTGGACAAGGCCGAGGTCGATCATGATGCGGTCGCCGTAGCCTGCCTCATCCAGCGCCTGATACAGTCGGCGCAGATAAGCGGTCGCGCCAAGCACGCGCACGTTGCCGGTGAGTGCTTCCACCTCGTCGAGCACCTCGATGCCGCCGAACAGATTCGGCATAGCACCGAGCGCCTTTGCAGCGGGCTTGCCCTTAAACGGCTCGAGCGCATCGCCGAGCGCGGCAAACGACTTGTTTTCGATCAGGCGGCGGATGCCCTCAGCGGACTGTGCATCCGCGCCAAGCTCATCCATCAGCGCCTTGTAGATCTCAGCGTGACCAAGCTCTACGCGGAAGTTGTCCGCACCGGTCTTGCTGAGTGCGGCAAACGCAGCCGAGAGAATGTCCTTGTCGGCCTCCAGACCGTCCGCGCCGATGAATTCCGCGCCGACCTGCAGGAACTCGCCCTTGTGGCCGTGATCGCCGGACACCGAACGGAACACCTTCTGGCTGTAATACAGGCGAACCGGCAGCGCCGCGTCATCCAGTCGGGTGGCTGCAATACGCGCGATCGGCGTGGTGTTATCCGGACGCGCCACGCAAATGCGGCCGGACTTGTCGATGATCTTCAGCATCTGATCCTGATCCAGCTCGGGGTTTGCCTGTGCAAATACATCAAAATACTCAACCGCCGGGGTGATGATCTCGCTGTAGCCGCGCTCCTCCAGCGCGTCGCGCACAGCATTTTCCGTCTGCCGCAGCGCACGGCACGAGGAAAATAACAGGTCTCGGGTACCCTCCGGGGTGGAAATACGAAAACGGTTCATTGCTCCGCCGCTCCTTTATCACTTTATCATGATGAAATCATACCATAGTTCCCTATATACTGTCAAGACCCTTTTTAGAGAGCGGAGCCTACACAGTGGGCAGCCTTTTCCGCTTCGAACTCCCGTTTTCGAGTGAAAAAGAAAGAGTGAAGAGCGGAGATGAAGCAGAGGCGGCTTTTTTCTCTCCGCCCTCCCGCTTCCTCCTATCTCTTCACTCTCAACTCCTCACTCTACTCTCTTTTTATAGTTCTCCACGATTGGCACCAGCTTTTCCAGAAAGCTCTCCTCGCCGAGGGTATTGAGCTTGAAGAACACGGCCTGACTGCCGCCCGAAGTGATGGCGGAGAAAAACAGGTCGCGGTCGTTGCCGACCAGAGTGACATTCATGCTGACGCGGTTGCCGCCCATGTAGCTGTAACGCTCGAACACACGCACCGCGCAGCGGACCGTGCCGTTTGTCCAATCCGAGCCGTTCTCGTAGGACGCAGACATGCTGCCGTTCAGCACGCCGTCCGTTACAAGCTCCAGCAGCTCGTCAAAATTTCCCGTCAGATGCTTTTCGTACTTTGCCATAAGAAACTCCTTTCGAAACTTCATGCTTACGGCGGACTGAAAGCAGTCGCCCTCTCTTAACTCTTAACTCTTAAAAGAGGGTCATCTGCGTTGTTTTCGGCATGGAGCCAAGCGCGCCGATCTGCTCAAGCAGCTCGACGACCGCCTTGGACGCCTTCGGGCACCGGACGATCAGTTCTTCCGCCGAGAGGAACTTACCGTTTTTTCTCTCCTCCACGATGCTGAGCGCGGCCTGCTCACCGATGCCCGGCATGGACGTAAACGGCGGAATCAAACCGATTTCCGTTACAAGAAAGCGCGTTGCGTCCGATTTATAAACATCCATCGGCTCGAACGTAAATCCGCGCCTGTAAAACTCGTGGCAGACCTCCAAAGTCGTCATCATATCCTTTTCCGCCGCTGAAATCGTCTTGTCGCGCTCCTTCTGGCGCAGTTCGGACATTTTATCCAGACAAACCTTGTCGCCCTTGATCATGCAGGACGCATCAAAACCTTTTGCCCGGATGGAAAAGTACGCCGAATAGAACGCAAGCGGACGATGCACCTTGAACCACGCGATACGGAACGCCATCATGACATACGCGACCGCGTGCGCCTTCGGGAACATATACTTGATCTTCTTGCACGAGTCGATGTACCACTCGGGCACATGCTGCTCGTTCATGGCGGCTTCCATTTCCTCGGTCAGTCCCTTGCCCTTTCGGACGGACTCCATCGTCTTGAACGACAGCTTGGGCTTGACGCCCTGCAGGATCAGGTAGTTCATAATATCGTCTCGGCAGCAGATACAGCCGGACAGCGGAATGCCCTTGCGGACCAGCTCTGCGGCATTGCCGAGCCAAACATCCGTACCGTGCGACAGACCGGAAATCGAAACCAGCTCCGCGAACGTGGACGGGTGCGTCTCCTTGACCATGCCGCGCACGAACTTGGTGCCGAACTCGGGCACCGCCACACAGCCGAGGTCACCGAGGATCGGATCGGTATCCGGGTTTTCGCCTTTGTACTTGAGCGCCTTGCACGAGTGGAACAGACTCATGGTCTCCGGGTCGTCGAGCGGAATCTCCTGCGCGTTTACGCCGGTGAGGTTCTCCAGATGCTTGATAATGGTCGGGTCATCGTGTCCCAGCTCGTCCAGCTTGAGCAGGTTCGCGTCAATGGAGTGATACTCGAAGTGGGTGGTAATGATGTCGGAATCCGGGTCGTCTGCCGGATGCTGAATCGGACAGACGTCGTAAATCTCAATCTCCTTGGGCACAACGACAACGCCGCCCGGATGCTGGCCCGAGGTGCGGCGCACGCCCGTGCAGCCCGCCGCGAGGCGGTTCTCCTCCGCACGGGAGCACTCGATGCCGCGCTCCTCCATGTACTTTTTGACGTAGCCGAACGCCGTTTTCTCGGCAACCGTGCCGATGGTGCCCGCTCGGAACACATGGTCGTGGCCGAAGATCTCGCCGGTGTACCAGTGAATGCGCGACTGGTACTCACCCGCGAAATTCAGGTCAATATCGGGCACCTTGTCGCCCTCAAAGCCGAGGAACGTTTCAAACGGGATGTTAAAGCCCTGTTTTGTGAGCGGCTTGCCGCAGTTTGGGCAGATCTTGTCGGGCAGATCGACACCGCACGAGTATTCCTCGTGCCACTCGAGATATTTGTCGTCCGGGCACAGATAGTGCGGCGCGAGCGAGTTTACCTCGGTAATATCCGACATGAACGCCGCCAGCGACGAGCCGACCGAACCGCGCGAGCCGACCAGATAGCCGTCCGCGAGGGACTTGGTCACCAGCTTCTGCGCGATAATGTACATGACCGCGTAGCCGTTGCCGATGATGGAGTTCAGCTCACGGTCAAGGCGCGCCTGCACGGGCTCCGGGAGCGGGTCGCCGTAGATACGCTTTGCCTTTTCATAGCACATATTCCGCAGGTCGTCCTCGCAACCGTCGATGTGCGGCGGGTAGTTTTCCCTCGGCACCGGACGAATCACGTCACACATGTCGGCGATCCTATTGGTGTTCTTCACGACTACCTCATATGCCCGGTCCTCCCCGAGATAGGAGAACTCCTTCAGCATTTCATCCGTGCTCTTAAAGTACAGCGGCGCCTGATTGTCCGCATCGGAGAAACCCTGACCCGCCATCAGAATACGGCGGAACGCCTCGTCCTCGGGTTCAAGGAAGTGTACGTCACCGGTGGCGCAGCACGGTTTCCCCAATTCATCCGCCAGACGGAGAATATCGCGGTTCCAGTCGCGCAGCTGCTCCTCGTCCTTCGCCATCCCCTTTGCGATCATGAAGTTGTTGTTGCCGATCGGCTGAATCTCCAGATAGTCGTAAAACGACGCCAGCCGCTTGATCTCCTCCCATGGCTCGCCCTTGGTCAGCGCGCGGAACACCTCGCCCGCCTCACACGCCGAGCCGAAAATCAGTCCCTCACGGTGACGGATGAGTTCGCTGCGCGGCATAATGGGGCGCTTGTTGTAATATTCCAGAAAGCTCTTGGAAATCAGCTGATACAGGTTTCGCAGTCCCGCCTGGTTCTTCACCAGAATGATAAAATGATAGCGCGGCAGGTTTTTCAGCTTGTTCTTGCGGTCGGTCGTCGCCGCCAGCACCGGATTGATATCCGCAGTCGTAACCGCGTGCATCTCCTCCCTGAGCCGTTTGAGCAGCTTGACGTAAATGCGGCCGAGCACGGCGGCATCCTCGCTCGCACGGTGGTGCTCGAACGGGCCGACCTGCAGCTCCTTCGCCAGAATGTTCAGCTTGAATTTGTGCATGTGCGGCAGCATCAGGCGGCTCATCTCGAGAGTATCAATGCTTGTAAACTCCCGCTCGATGCCCAGTCTCTGGCAGGCCGTCCGCAGGAAGCCCATATCGAAGCCTGCGTTGTGCGCCACAAGCGGGTACTGTCCCTCGCCTGCCCATTTGAGGAATTCCGGCACGGCTTTGTCGAGGTCGGGCGCGTCTGCTACCGTCTCGTCCGAAATGCCGGTCAGCTCGGTGATTTCCGGCGGAATCGGCTTGTGCGGGTTGACATAGGTCTGGAAGGAATCGCGAATCTCGCCCTCCACAACGCGCACAGCGGCAATCTCGGTAATTTCCTCGCTCGCCGGATTGAGTCCGGTGGTCTCAAGGTCGAATACGATGAACGTACCGTCGAGCGGCTCGGCGCTCCTGCCGCGCACGACCGAAATACTGTTCTCGTCATTGATGTAGTACGCCTCGATGCCGTAGATGATCTTCATGTCACCGATGATGTCCTTCTGCTTGCCCTCCTGCGCGTGCAGCGCTTCGGGGAACGCCTGCGCCACACCGTGGTCGGTAATCGCCATCGCGCGGTGTCCCCACTTGGCGGCGCGGCACAGCAGAGACGCGGTGCTGCTCATGCCGTCCATCGCGCTCATGTTGGTGTGCAGGTGCAGCTCGACGCGCTTCATGCCCTCGTAGGTGTCCTTGCGCTCGGGCTTTTTCGCCTTGACGATGCCAGTCGGCTCGAGCACCATCTCCTTGGCAAAGGTGTCGTACACCATCTTGCCTTGCACGGTGCAGTAGAGTCCCTTCTTTATTTTAGATGCCGTATCGCCCGCCTTGTCCGCCGCAAGGAACTTGGAAACGCGCACGGAATTGGTGCGGTCGGTCATATCAAACGCAATCTTGACGTAATCCTTGCCGGTTTTCTTGCTGTGGATGTCCTTGCTGTCGGTGAAGAACACCTCGCCCTGAATGGTGACCATGTCATAGGCGGCAATCGCCTCGTTGACCGAAATAATAGGGTCCTGAATCAGCTTGCCGAAGATGAGGTCGTCCTCGCGCACCTTCTCGGCGCGCGGGCGCTGATAGCCGGTATGCTGCTGCGGCGCCGGACGCGGCTTTTTCGGCTTGGGTGTTTCCGCCGCGGCTGCCGCCGCCTGCTCCACAGCCTTGTGCAGAATTTCCTCGCGGCTCTCCTCCTGCTCGGGTGCGGGTGTAAAATCCTGCGCGTCCGCGCGGACCGCGTGCACCGGACAGCTTCTCCCCAGCTCCCGCTGAATCCGCGCCTCCAGATGCCGCAGTGCGTTTGCGAAATGCTTTTCGCTCACCTCGTCCATCGGGATTTGGAGCGCACCGTCCGCAAATTCCCACTTGGTGTGGTCGAGCAGACCCTTGGCTGACGGCATGCGGTACGCCATGTCGTCATACAGCGACTTGATGTACGCGTTCGACAGCTCACCCGGCATATTGTAGCGCGGCTCGATCATCACGCGGTCAAGACCGTAGGTGTCCGCGATCTGCTTTTCCGCCTTGGCAATCACCTTGCGGCTGACAACCTCGTGCAGACCGAGTTCCACGACCATCACCGTGTTATTATCCCCAAATGCCAGAGAACGCACCTCGCCTGCGGCAAGGTGCTTCTCCTCATTTACACATTTGCAGTTTTGAAAAATATCAATCAGCTTTCCAGCCACGATTATTCTCCTTCATAATGTGCGATTTCGTCCATCAGTGCATCCACAAGCTGCTCCTGCGGCACCTTTTTGATGATCTCGCCGCGGCGGAAGATCAGGCCGACGCCGTCGCCGCCCGCAATGCCGAGATCGGCTTCACGCGCTTCGCCGGGACCGTTTACCACGCAGCCCATAACAGCTACCTTCATCTTCTTGCCGCGAATGCTCTGGCAGCGCTGCTCAACCTCTTTGGCAATGTCGATGAGGTTGATGCGCGTGCGGCCGCAGGTCGGGCAGGAAACCACGTTGATGCCCTCTTCCGCTCTGCCGACAGCCTTGAGAATCGCCTTTGCCGCGTAGACCTCCTTGACCGGATCATCGGTCAGGCTCACACGAATGGTGTCGCCCACGCCGAGCGCCAGCAGGCCGCCGATGCCCGCCGCCGACTTGATCGTGCCCATGTACTCGGTGCCCGCCTCGGTAACGCCGAGGTGCAGCGGATAGTCGGTCTTTTCACTCGCCAGCAGGTACGCCTGCATGGTGTTCGGCACCGAGGACGACTTGATAGAAATGCAGATGTCATCAAAATCGCAGTCGTTCAGCAGACCGACATGGTACAGCGCGCTTTCAACCATTGCCTCGGGCGTCGGCCCGCCGAATTTCTCGAGGATGTGCTTCTCCACCGAGCCGGAGTTTACGCCGATGCGGATTGGCAGATGGCGTTCCTTTGCCGCCTTCACGACTGCCTGTACGCGGTCCGCGCCGCCGATGTTGCCCGGATTCAGGCGAATCTTGTCCACGCCGGACTCGATCGCCGCCAGCGCGAGGCGGTAGTCAAAATGAATGTCCGCGACCACCGGCAGCGGCGAGTTCGCGCAGATTTCGCGCAGCGCCTCTGCCGCCTGCATATCCGGCACGGCACAGCGAACAATGTCGCAGCCCGCGTCCGCCAGTGCGCGAATCTGCGCCAGAGTAGCCTTCGCGTCGCGCGTGTCCGTGTTGGTCATGGACTGCACCGCGATGGGCGCGCCGCCGCCAACCAATACGTCCCTTATCTTGATTTGCTTTGTTATTTTCATAGCTCTAACCTCTCACAAATGGAAAATGGAGAATGAAGAATTGTGGTATCGCGCTTTGCGCGATGATTGCATAACGGCGCTATGCGCCGCACATTCATTTTCCATTTTCCATTCTCAATTCTCAATTACTGCGCATAAAAATGCGCAGTACGTCCTGCCCGGTCACATACACCATCAGCATAAGCAGCAGCATAAGTCCTGCCGCGTGCACATAGCCCTCGTACTTGGGCGGCACAGGCTTGCGGCGAATGCCCTCGATGATGAGGAACACGAGCCGACCGCCGTCCAGTGCGGGCAGCGGCAGCAGGTTCATCACGCCGAGGTTGATCGAGATAAATGCCACAAGCTGGAAGAACGAGATCATGCTGTACTTGGCGGTATCTGCCATGACCTCGGCCACGCCGACCGGACCGGAAAGCTGATCCACGCCGACCTGTCCGCTGACGAGCATGCCCACGCTCGACCAGACGAGCCGCGCGTAGTTGACGGCGGTGCGCACGCTCATATTGAGGTGCATGCCAAGGCTGTCAGGCAGTTCCGCAAAGGTGATGCCAATGCGCTTGTTGCCGTTTGCATCGGTGACTGTCGCTTCGAGCTTGACCGCTGGCAGCGTCACCTTTTCGCCGTTGCGGCGCACGGTAATTTCATGCGTGGTCGAACCGGTGCGCGCAAGCGCGGTATCGAAATCCGTCCGCACGAGGATGTGGTAGCCGTCGATTTTGAGAATCTCGTCGCCTGCCTCCAGACCGCCGTCTGCGGCGGCGGTGCTCGCCGGATTGACCTCGCTGATGGTGGAGACGATATAGCCGCCGTTCGGTCCGTTCGGACGCATGACCGCCAGCACGATAAGGAATCCCACGAGGAAATTCATCAGCGCGCCCGCGCACACGATGAGCATGCGGCGCGGCAGCTTCGCCTTGCCGAAGGCGTGCTCATTTTCACTTTCACCGTCCTCGCCCTCCATGACGCACGCGCCGCCGAACGGCAGCAGCTTCAGGCAGTACAGCGTGCCTTTATGCTCGTGCTTGAGGAGAGTCGGGCCCATGCCGATCCAGAATTCGTTGACCTGCACACCGCCGCGTTTTGCGGTGATGAAATGTCCGAACTCATGCACGATGACCAGCACACCGAAGGCGAGGATTGCCAGAATGATTTGCAGCAAAGCGTAGCTCCTTTCGGTCAGCCGAGCACGATCTCGCGCGCGGCTTTGTCCGCCGCCAGAACGTCGTCCAGCGTGATGTCCTTCTTGTACGGAATGGTATCGAGTGCGTATGCAACGCGCTCTGCGATGTCGGTAAAACCGATCTTACCATTCAAAAACAGACCGACTGCGGCCTCATTTGCACCGTTGAGCACAGCGCCGCGGTCGCCCTTGAGGGAGGCGGCGTGCTTGGCGAGGTTCAGCGCCGGAAACGCCTCATAGTCGGGTGCGTAGAACGTCAGCTTTGCGACCTCCGCGAGCGACATGCGCGGCACCTTGCACGGCACACGCTGCGGCCATGTCAGCGCCAGCTGGATCGGCAGACGCATATCCGGCAGACCGAGCTGCGCGATTACCGCTCCGTCCGCAAACTCCACCGCCGAGTGCACAATGCTCTCGCGGTGGACGACAATTTCGATGTCCTCCGGCGGCAGATCATACAACCACATGGCTTCGATCAGCTCCAGACCCTTGTTCATCATAGTCGCAGAGTCGATCGTGATTTTTGCACCCATGCTCCAGTTCGGGTGTGCAAGCGCCTGCTCGCGCGTCATGCCGCGCATTTCCTCGATTTTTTTGCCGAAGAACGGACCGCCGGAGGCTGTCAGCAGGATTTTGTCGATCGGGTTGCCGTTTGCCGCCTGCACGCACTGGAAGATAGCCGAATGCTCGGAATCCACCGGCAGGATGCGCACGCCGTACTGCTTTGCGGCGCTCATCACCAGACCACCCGCACACACGAGCGTCTCCTTGTTCGCCAGCGCGATATCCTTGCCCGCCTTGATGGCCGCCATCGTCGGCAGCAGGCCGACCATGCCGACAACCGCCGTTACCACGATGTCCGCGCCGCTCTCCGCGGCACAGGCGATCAGACCGTCCATGCCGGTCAAAACCTCAATATCCGTGTCTGCCAGCTTGATTTTCAGCTCTTTGGCTGCACTTTCGTCCATCGCGCAGACCATTTTCGGATGCAGGGCACGCGCCTGCTCCTCCAATAAGTTTATGCGCCGGTTGGTCGTCAATGCGACGACTTCGGCGTCGATCGAAGGCAGAATATCGACCGTTTGCGTGCCGATCGAACCCGTTGAACCTAAAATCGCAATCTTCTTCATTATTTTTCTCCTGTTAAACGATTGGGGATAATGGAGAATTGAAAATGGAAAATTGAAAATTATGGTGCCGCCCAAAGGGCGGAATTTAATCATCGCGCAAAGCACGATACCACAATTTCCCATTCTCCATTCTCAATTTTCAATTACCAAATGACTCTAAAGAGCAGCTCCGCGAAAGGCGCTACGAACAGCACGCTGTCGAAGCGATCCAGCACTCCTCCGTGGCCCGGGAAAATATGTCCGTAATCCTTAATGCCGGTCTGGCGCTTGATGACCGAGAACGACAGGTCGCCGATCTCTCCGAGCACCGCGCCAACTGCGCCGAGCACGACCGCCGACCAGAGCGGCATTTCAAGGCCGAGCGTCCGGTTCATAATCAAAGCCGCGATCAGCACGAGGACGGCACCGCCGACCACGCCGCCGATAGCACCCTCTACCGTCTTTTTCGGGCTGACGACCGGCGCCAGCTTATGCTTGCCGAACAGCATGCCCGAGAACAGAGCGCAGGTGTCCGCGCCCCAGGCAGCGAGCAGCGGCAGCAGCACGATGAACGCGCCGTGGTGGTAGTGCATCTGGAAAATACGCAGCAGACTGAGCAGCAGGTACGGCACGAGCAGCGCACCGAAAAACGCCCACGAGACCTGCGAAGCCTTCATAACGTCGTGATATTTCAGCTCAATCGCAAACGAACCGAACAGCAGCACCAGCACCAGTCCCTGCATCACGCTCTCAAGCCGCAGCGGCAGGATGCTGAAATGACCGACAGCCAGTCCCAGCGAGACGGCCATTGCGAGCAGCAGTTCCAAGTGGTTGCGCACCAGTTTTGTCGAGCCGAGCACCTCATAGGTGGCGAACACGCACAGCGCCGCCACGACAAGCTCCAGCACGATCGGCGGGAACACATACAGCGCCAGCAGCACAAAGGCAAAGCCGAACACGCCAAACAATACTCTTGCTTTCATACGTTTATCACCCTAATTGGATATTATACGCCGCCGAAACGACGGTTTCTGTTGTTAAAATTGTCGATTGCCGCATCCAGATCGGTGGTTTTGAAGTCCGGCCACAGCACATCGGTGAAGTAGTACTCCGAGTAGGCGGACTGCCACAGCAGGAAGTTGGACGTGCGGATCTCGCCCGAAGGACGGATGATGAGGTCGGGATCGGGCATGTGCGCGGTGTACAGATTGGCGGTGATGGTATCCTCGGTGATATCCTCGGGTGCCAGTTCGCCGGCTTTCACCTGCTGCGCGATGGCGCGGACGGCGTTTTTGATCTCGTCCCTGCCGCCGTAGTTGATGCACAGCGAGGCTGTTGCCGCGTCCGGACCAAGCCGATCGGCAATCTCGTCCACCTCCGCGATCTGCGCGCGAATATCCTCCGGCAGAACAGTCAGGTCGCCCAGCACGCGCACGGCTACGCCGCGCTCGAACATGGTTTCCGCCGCCTCCTTCAGATAGGAGCGGAACAGGTTCATCAGCGCGTCCACCTCGTCCTGCGGACGCTTCCAGTTTTCGGTAGAGAATGCATAGACCGTGAAATACTGCACGCCGATGTCCTTGCAGTAGGTGGCAATGGTGCGGAACGTCTCCGCGCCGACCTTGTGACCGGCCTTGCGCGGCAGACCGCGTTTCTTGGCCCAGCGGCCGTTGCCGTCCATGATGACCGCAATATGACGCGGCACCGGACGGTTTTCGGGCGCGTTATCCTTCTTTTTTCGTGTGAACAGACCCAACCTGTTTCCTCCCTGTTTATCCCTCTTGCGGCAGATTTTCCTGCCAATTTCATGCAAAAGGGCGACGAATCCGCCGCCCCCAATGTCGCTTCGCTCCTCGACCGAAAACACGTTTTCGGTCGATCGAAACGTACCGAGCATACGCTCGGATACGTCCTGCGAGCACATCTGCGCGCCGCTTTGCGGCACACAGCTATGCTCCCTTGTGTAAAAAGCGAGATACATGCTCCCGCTTTTTACGGATTTTCTGCGAAAATCCGATTTCATGCCGCTGCAGGCAGCGGACTTCCCCCTGAATTAAACCTCTGCGAGTTCCTTAGATTTCTTAGCGACCATTGCGTCGATTTCCTTGACGTACTTATCGGTCAGCTTCTGCATCTTGTCCTCGCCGTCGTGCAGCTCGTCCTCGGTGATCTCGCTCTTCTTCTGCGCTGCCTTGAACTTGTCCAGTGCATCACGGCGGATGTTGCGGAGTGCAACCTTTGCCTCCTCACCGGTCTTGGAAACGCCCTTGATCAGCTCCTTGCGGCGCTCCTCGGTCAGCGGCGGGAAGTTCAGACGGATCTGCTTGCCGTCGTTCTGCGGGTTGATGCCGAGGTCGGAGACCTGGATCGCCTTCTCGATGGCCTTGAGCACCGAGCCGTCCCACGGCTGGACGGCCAGCGTGCGCGGGTCGGGAGTAGAGATTGCCGCAACCTGATTCAGCGGGGTCGGTGCACCGTAATACTCAACGGTGATCTTATCGAGAACCGCCGGGTTTGCGCGGCCTGCGCGGACTGCTGCCAGCTCCTTGGAGAGCACGTCCAGCGTTTTCTGCATTTTTGCCTCGTGGGACTTGATCTGTTCCTTCATTTTTTTACCTCCTCAACGATCGTGCCGATCTTTTCGCCGTTAACAGCGCGGTGAATATTTTCGGGGTCGGAAAGCGCGAATACCAGAATCGGGATATGGTTATCCATGGACAGCGAGGTTGCCGTGGAATCCATAACGCCGAGGCCCTGATTGAGCACGTCCATGTAGCTCAGGTGGTCGTACTTCTTGGCATCCGGGTTGACAGCCGGGTCGGAATCGTACACGCCATCTACGTTCTTTGCCAGCAGGATAACATCCGCGCCAATCTCTGCCGCACGCAGAACCGCTGCAGTGTCGGTCGAGAAGAACGGGCAGCCGGTGCCGCAGCCGAAGATAACGACACGGCCCTTTTCCAGATGGCGGGTCGCGCGAGAACGGATGTACGGCTCAGCGATCTTGTTCATCTCGATAGCGGTCTGCACGCGAACGTCCACGCCGCGCTGCTCCAGAGCATCCTGCAGAGCCAGTGCGTTGATGGTGGTTGCCAGCATGCCCATGTGGTCCGCGCGGGTGCGCTCCATCTTGCCGCCGCCGTCCTTTACGCCGCGCCAGAAGTTGCCGCCGCCGACAACAATGCCGATCTCGCAGCCCTCTTCGTTGCATTTTTTGATCACATCGCATACCGGACCGATGACATCAAAGTTCAGGCCGAAATGCTTATCGCCCGCAAGGGCTTCGCCGCTGATCTTGATCAGTACGCGCTTATATTTCTGTGCTTCCATGCTCCACACTCCTTATTCTATTCCTGTTTACTATTCTACCCTATTTTCGGAGAATTTGCAACGATTTATATAGCGGCAAATGAATAAAAGGCGAAGCGGTTTGCGCCCTCCGGACGGTTGCAAGCCCCCCTGAAAGGGGAGCTGGCGCAGCTTGCTGCGACTGAGGGGTTTCGGCACCGGTTTTCGGGGCATCCGAACCGCGCAGGCGGTTCACCACTTCCGGGCGAAGAGTTGTGCCGTAGACTGCGGCGGGGATTGCCGCTACGCGCGGCATAACAGTGCCGCGCAACTCGTTTTCCGGCACAAACCGGCTGCAATCGCAGGATTTGGATAATCTGCACAGGTAAAAATGTTGCGCGGCACGGGTATGCCGCGCCTGCGTAGACTAAACCGTATGTGTAGCAGAAAGGTATCTGACATTGCGTATAGGTAAAGAAATGGGCAGACACATTGGTCTGCCCTACGGAACGGTAACCCGACTGCCGTTCCCCTTTTTCATGCTTACGCAGTCTACCATCTGCACCCAAGCCCTTGCGGGAAAAGGGGTGATTCACAAGAGGGTGGAAAACCGCAGGTTGTCTACCCTCTTGTGCGCCCGCCGCGCGCAGCGGCAACATTCCCGCACGCCGCAGCGTGCGAAATCCTCTGCCGTGGGTACGGCAAACCCCTCCACCGCCGTTCGGCGGTTCCCCTCTCCTTTCAGGGGAGGCTTCCGGTCGGTGCAAACGGTTCTTAACGACATATATCCTTTGGGGAACGCAAAAAACCGAGGGCAAATGCCCTCGGTTTCGTGTTTTATTGCGCGATATGCGAAGAATTACTTCTTCAGAACAACCTCGCCGCCCAGACCGGTGTGTGCAGTGATGTACTCACGGCCCATCTTAGCGTACTCGAACGGATTAGCCTTAGCCGGATCCTGCTCAGCCTCTACCATGATCCAGCCGGTGTAGCCAGCCTTGTCAAGCAGATCGAATACAGCGTCGAACTCTACGCAGCCGTCCGGATCGCCCGGTACGGTGAATGCGCCTGCGCGAACTGCATCCAGGAAGGACCAGTGCTCAGCGCGAGCCTTCTCAACCAGCGGCATACGCATGTTCTTCAGATGAACGTGGCCAACACGGTCAGCAAACTTCTCGAGCATCTTTACCGGATCCTCGCCAGCGAAAGTGAAGTGGCCGGTATCGAAGCACAGGAATACATACTTCGGATCGGTGTTCTCCATCAGGCGGGTAGTCTCCTCAACGGTCTGGCATACGGTGCCCATGTGATGATGGAAGCAGGTGCGGATGCCGTACTTCTCCATGGACAGCTTGCCCAGCTTGTTCAGGCCGGTGGTGAAGCGATCCCACTCCTCGTCGGTCAGAACGCGCTTCTTGTCGTCCAGAACCGGGGTGTCCAGCTGGCCCTGGATAGAACCGGACTGCTCGGATACGTTGATTGCGGTAGCGCCAACGTAGGACAGGTAATCCAGCTCCTTGATGAACTCAGCCTCTACCTCTTCGTACGGCTTGTCAACCAGGAAAGAGGAGAACCACTTGGAAGCGATGGTCAGGTTGCGTGCGTCCAGCATGTGCTTGAGGACAGTCTTGTCCTCCGGATACTTGTGACCTACTTCGCAGCCGTCAAAACCAGCGAGCTTCATCTCAGAGATGCACTGCTGGAAGGTGTTCTCGTCGCCGAGATCCCACATATCATCATTGGACCAGCCGATCGGGCAGATACCCAGTCTTACTTTCTTCGGATCTAACATAGTTATTCCCTCCATAATCTTCTCTCTGCGTCTGCGCAGAACAAACGCATTTTTGTTATTCTTATTGTACCCTTATGCACTGTAAATGTCAAACGCATTTTTTCACAAAGCCGAGTTGTGCAATCCGCTGTTTTTGTCATTCCGCGAACTTGTGCGTGTGCGTGCACGCACTTTTGCGCAAAAACCGCGCGAGATTGTTCCCGCGCGGTTGATTTTGTCTTATCTGTAACTTTTCGTCTGCTGCGCTCAGATACGGGCCACACCGGAATCGCGGGCAGCCTGTGCAACGGCATCGGCTACCGAACGGATGACCTTTTTGTCGAACGCCATCGGCATGATATACTCCGCGTTCAGCTCCTCATCGGAAACGCAGGCCGCGATCGCCTTAGCCGCTGCCAGCTTCATCTCCTCATTGATGTCGCTTGCGCGAACATCGAGTGCGCCGCGGAAAATGCCCGGGAACGCAAGCACGTTGTTGATCTGGTTCGGGTAGTCCGAACGGCCGGTGCCGACAACGGCAGCGCCGCCCTTCTTTGCGTCCTCCGGCCAGATTTCGGGCACCGGATTTGCCATAGCGAATACCATCGGGTCCTTGGCCATGGTGGAGACCATCTCTGCAGTAAGCACCTGCGGAGCGGACATGCCGAAGAATACATCCGCACCCTTGACAGCATCGGCCAGCGTGCCTGTCATGTGCTCGCGGTTGGTGACCTTGGCCATCTCCTGCTGTGCCGGATTCAGACGCTCATCGCCCTCGCAGACGATGCCGAAGCGCTCAACCATCGTGATGTGCTTGACACCGAGGAACATCAGGAACTTGGTAACGGCGATAGCAGCCGCGCCGCAGCCGTTGACGACCATCTTGATCTCATCCACCTTGCGGCCGGTCAGGCGGCAGGCGTTGAGCAGCGCCGCGCCGCAGCAGACAGCCGTGCCATGCTGGTCATCGTGGAATACCGGAATATCGCAGACCTCCTTGAGTCGGCGCTCGATCTCAAAGCAGCGCGGAGCCGCGATATCCTCGAGGTTAATGCCGCCGAACGAGCCGGAGATCAGCTGAATGGTGCGTACGATCTCGTCCACATCCTTGGAAGCCACACAGAGCGGGAACGCGTCCACGTCAGCGAACGCCTTGAACAGCGCGCACTTGCCCTCCATGACCGGCATGCCGGCAATCGGACCGATATCGCCCAGACCGAGCACCGCGGTGCCGTCCGTGATGACCGCAACCAGATTGTGGCGGCGCGTATAGGTGTAGCTGAGAGACGGATCGTCCTTGATCTTGAGGCACGGCTCGGCAACACCCGGCGTGTACGCGATCGACAGATCGTCCTTGCTGTTTACCTCACAGCGGGCTACGACCTCAATCTTGCCGCCCCATTTTTCGTGTGCCTGCAGTGCACGTTCCTTAACGTCCATGTTCTGTTCCTCCGTTATCGTTCTTGTTCCGTTCGACGGAAAGAGTTTTCTATCTTACCTTATTATACAGAGTAGAAATGCGTTCGTAAAGGGGTAGTTTGTACAAAGAGCGGGAAGTAATTGAGAATGGAGAATGGCGGATAGAGAATGAACGTAATGATTCATCGTGTTTCTCCGTTTTTCATATTATCATAAAGGTACACCTTGTCGCACCCTACGATTTAGATTTTATGTGCAATGTAACAACATGAAGAAGGTTAAACTTCTCATGCTCTTCACTCTCAACTCTTCACTCTACTTGCAGCATTGTTTCGTCACCAGCTTCGGCAAGAGGAACATGGCCGCGCAGCCGGAGAACACCGCCGACACGACATCGGACAGCGGCTCGGAAAACATAACGGCCGTTGCCCCGAAAATCGGCGGCAGGACGAACACGCTGACAAGGAAAATGCCCTTGCGGAGCATGGAAAACGTCAGTCCCCATTTGACAAGGCCCATGCCGGTCATGCCGTCCACGAACGGGTACTGGATGGTCAGTCCGAGCACGCCGAGCGAGTAGGTGCGGATCATATACGCCGCCATATCAATATACGCCGGGTCTTTGGTAAAGATTTTGACAAAAGCACCCGAGACCGTCTGCGCGAGCAGGAACATGATGCCGCAGAACACGAGGCACAGCAGCACAATGCACCGGAACGCCTTCATGACGCGTTTTTCGTCGCACGCGCCGTAGTTATAGCCGAGAATGGACTGTGTGCCCGCCGTAATTCCGCCGAGCGGCATGGTGATGACGAGCATGAAGCTCTGCATGATGGCGGCACACGCGATGAGCATATCACTGTCTGCGCCGCCGTATTTTCGCAGCATAACGTTGATGGAGATGAGCAGCACGTTATCGAGCGCGATGATGAGCGCAGGCGACAGACCGACCTGCACAATACGGCGTATCCAGCCGAAATTGACCGGCTGACGGGTAATACGGACGGCGGCTCTGTCACTCATCAGAAAACGCAGGATGTACGCCGTCGAGCACGCCTGCGACAGCACGGTCGCAAGAGCAGCTCCGCGCACGCCCATGTGCAGCGCAAAAATGAACACCGGGTCAAGTGCGATATTTACGGCCGCTCCGAGCATAACAGACCGCATTGCGGTACCCGAAAATCCCTGACTCATTGTAATTTGATTGAGTCCGTAGCTCAGTAATGCGAACACCGTGCCGGAAACATAGGTCGTAAAGTACGCCTGCGCGTAGTCCCACAGGAGCTCGCTGCAGCCGAAGGTGAACAGGATCTGCCGCTTGAAAATAAGCAGCGGCACGGTCGCCAGCACGCTCAGCGCCAGCAAAAGGTAGAAGCTGTTCGTGATGATCTGACGTGCGCCGTCCATGTCGCGCCGCCCCATGCGGATGCTCATCAGCGGTCCGCCGCCGAAGCCGATGAGCGCACCGATGGCGGTAATCATGGTCACCACAGGCGCGCACACACCGACACCCGCCAGTGCCGCATCGCCCGCGCCTGCAATGTGGCCGACGTACATGCGATCGACCACGCTGTATAGAATATTGACAAACTGTGCCAGCATGGCCGGTATGGCAAGCTGCAGAACCAGCTTGCCGACCGGCGCTGTACCCAGTGGGCTGTCTGTTTGGGACATGGTTCTCTCCCCTTTCTGCTTCCTCTATTATAGTGAAATTCGCGGTTGGCGTAAAGAGAAAAATGCCCTGACAAGAGGTCAGGGCATTGCATGTTTTATTTAGGAATGCTGTCGTCATATACGAATGTTGCCGTAATGGCATCCGCATAGATGCAGTTTTTCAATTCTTCGCTGCTATCTGGTTCGATAAACGCATTGATATCTACCGTGTGCGTTGCTCCATCCGTGTTAAACACACGCACAACAAGCGGTATCTCTACATCGACTGCTAAATCGTCGATTGGCTTCTTCTGTCCCGCGACAGCCACTGTCAGGTTGTCCGTTGGCAGTTTGCTCAGCTCGGACGAATCTCCATACTGGGTCGAAGCGCCGCCACTCGGGAACGTCATCTCAATATCATACGCCGCATTGATTGTATCGGCATCATGCCGGAAAATGATTTTGCCGGTGCCGCTATTCAGACCCATACCATACGCACCGATAGGTTTGTCCATGTTCTGCCACGCATTGCCATCCCATGTGTAGCTGTTGAATGTTATTCCGTTGGCTTCTGTGTTGTTGCCAGAAAAATGATACTCTACAACCGCACCCGATTGTTTCTCTGTCGTAGCCTGCTCCACCGGCGTGATGGAAATCGTATTATCCGCCGGCTGTGTCTTTGTTTGTCCGCACCCGCTCAAAATCCCCACAAGAGCCAGTGCCAGTCCTGCTGCGTATCGTTTTTTCATGTGGTACACCTCCGTTTCAGCATTTACATTTCATAACAGAAAATTACAGTGTACGCTTCCGCATACACGCTTTTCTGTACGGCTTTGCTGTTTTCCGGTTCCGAAAACGCATCAATAGATACCGGAATGATCGTACCGTCCGTGCGGAACACACGCACGAGCAACGGAATTTCCGTGTCGACTGCCAAGCCATTGACAGGTTCCTCCCATGCAGCAACAGTTGCCGTCAATCCCTCCATCGGCAGACTGTTTCTCTCGGGCGAATCCATAACCTGTGCATATCCGCCAAGCTGTGGCGAATCCATTCCAATCTTATAGTTCGCATTCGCCGCATCGCCGTCACGCTCGAATTTGATCGTGCCCTTGCCGCTGCCCAGTGTCGCCGAACAACGCAACCCAAACGTGGCATCCTCATCTTTCTGCCATGTGCTGCCATCCCATATATAACAGCCAAACAATACGCCCTCGGCTTCGCTCCTGTGGCCGGAAAAATTATACTCAATCAGTCTGCCACTCTGGTCTGCGGTCGTTTCCTCCACCGGTGTAAGGCTGATTGTGTTGTCTGCCGCCGGCTGTCCGCACACGCTCAAAATCCCCACAAGAGCCAGTGCCAGTCCTGCCGCGTACCGTTTTTTCATGCGGTACACCTCCTCCTTTTACTGTTGTGCTTTCAGTGTAGCAGATTTGGGTGATATTGTCTATTTCCAGACCATGCAAAATCTGCGCTTGCTTCTGTGCAATGTAACGACAAAAAAGCGTTCCGACATACGTCGGAACGCTTTTCGATGCAATTTTACTTCGCGTATCTGCGAGGAAGATTAGCCGTTCTTGCGAGCGATAGCCTTCTTAGCAGCCTCTACGATGTGAGCAGCGGTCAGACCGTACTCCTCGCGCAGGAAGGACTCAGCGCCTACCTGGCCGAAGCGATCCTCAACGCCTACCATCTCCATCGGAACCGGGTTGTTCTTGATAACAACGTTAGCAACAGCAGAACCCAGACCAACCTTTACCTGATGGTTCTCAGCGGTTACGATAGCGCCGCACTCAGCAGCGGAATCGAGGATGAGCTGCTCGTCGAGCGGCTTCCAGGTGAACATATCGATAACCTTGGCAGAGATACCCTCAGCAGCCAGCTGCTCCTGAGCCTTCAGTGCCTCGTCTACCATGATGCCGGAAGCGATGATAGCTACGTCCTTGCCTTCCTTCAGGGTAACGCCCTTGCCGATCTCGAAGTCAGAGCCATCGCCGTAAACGGTGGTGAAGCCCTTACGGATCATGCGCATGTAGGAGAACTTGCCGGATGCTGCCAGCTTCTTGGTCAGGCAGTTGATCTGAGCGTAGTCAACCGGGTCGATAACGACTGCTTCCGGTACGGACATGTACAGAGCGCAGTCCTCGAACGGCATGTGGGTACCGCCGTTGTATGCAGCGCATACGCCGGGGTCGGAACCGATAACGTGTACCGGCAGCTTAGCGTAAGCTGCGGACATGAATGCCTGGTCAAATGCACGGCGGGAAGCGAAGCAGCCGAAGGAGTGCATGAATACGGTGCGGCCGGTAGCAACCAGACCTGCGGCAACGCCCATAGCGTTAGCCTCTGCGATACCTGCGTTTACGGTCTGCTCCGGGAAAGCCTTAGCCAGCTTGCCGGTATTGATGCAGTTCTCGAGGTCGCAGTCAACGTGCATAACCTTGCTGTCCTTCTCCATCAGGTCCAGCATAGCGGTAACAAAACCGTCACGGTTGTTACGAGAATCCTTCTCGTGCTTGCCAATCAAAGTAAAGCTCATGTTCAATACCCTCCCTTACTGTGCCTTGATCTCAGCGAGCTTCTTCTCAGCAGCAGCAATGGCTTCATCCCACTGCTCCTTAGTCGGCTGAGAGGAGTGCGCGCCAGTGCCTTCAGCAAAGGTGGCGCCCAGGCCCTTAACGGTGTTCAGGACGATGCAAGTCGGTACGCCCTTGGTGTCGTAAGCGAGCTGAACAGCGTCGTAGATCTGCTCTACGTCATTGCCGTCCTGCAGCTCGATCACGTTCCAGCCAAATGCTGCGAACTTAGCACCGATGCCCTTGCCGTGGCTCATAACCTTGTCAACAGCACCGTCGAGCTGGTACTTGTTGTCGTCTACGAAGCAAACGAGGTTGTCCAGCTTGTAGTGAGCTGCGAACTGAGCAGCCTCCCAAACCTGGCCCTCATCGCACTCGCCGTCGCCAACGAATACGAATACATGGCTGTCGCGGCCGTCGAGCTTGTTGCCCAGAGCAGCACCGGTAGCGGTGGACATGCCCTGACCGAGAGAACCGGTCGTCAGGTCAACACCGGGGGTCTTGGTGCGGTCGGTATGGGACGGGAAATTGGTGTGCGGCTGATTGAGGGTATAAGCGTCCTCGATCGGGTAGAAACCCTTCAGACCGAGGGTAGCGTACATAGCCGGACCAGCGTGGCCCTTGGACAGTACGCACCAGTCACGATCTTCCCAATGCGGGTTCTTCGGATCAACCTTCATTACTTCGCCGTACAGAACTGCCAGCGCATCAATAACGGACATTGCACCCGGAACGTGGCCGAAGCCAAGCGAACCGACGGTCTTCAGGGTCTCCACACGGATTTCCTGAGCAAATACACGAAGCTCCTGCATCTTTTCTGCTTTCTGCATTGCATACACCTGCCTAATTCAAAATATAATTTTCTCTCCGCGGAACAGGTTCCAGCGTACAGCGGCACAATGCCACTGTTTTACGAATACAAGTGTATCACCAAACCGCCAAAATTTCAACCGAAATTCCTGCATTTGTTCGCAAAATTCCAATTTCATTCAAACGCCTTATGGAAAATATCTAATTTATTTCGAGTAAAATTAGGTAATTTGTTGGTTATCTGCTGGTTATATGTATTTATTTTGTTGGTAAACCTCTTGCAAAACGGTAAAAATATATTTTCAAAAGGGGTATCCCGTCCTGTTTCTGCTGTTTGTCTGCGTATCCCTCTCCCCGCAGACGGGTTAGCGCTTCTCTCCCCGCTCACTGCCAGAAATTATTTTTGAAAGGCGGTTTTACGGATTTTGCTTACTTTCTGCCGTTTTTCACCGAGAGTTTTCATGTATTTCCGACCTTTTCCGCCAAATTCATGCTATATTCTCATTTTGGGGAGCGGTGGACATTTGGTTACAAATTTGATAAACTAAAGAAAACATTGTGGATACATTCGGATACTACTGGGCGGATATTATTATGTGGGAGCTGTGAATATGAAAGTCAGCCGTCTCAATTCGATAGAGCAATATGTCATCTCGCGCGAGACCGTCAGCATTGACGAGCTGTGCGAGGTTTTTGGCGTGTCCAAGAATACCATCCGCCGCGACCTGAACGAGCTTGAGCAGCGCGGCCACATCACCAAGGTATACGGCGGCGTGACCGCTACGGTTCCCTCCGGTGCCGTGCCGACGCCCATCCGTTCGGGTCTCAACCAGATCGACAAGTCTCTCATCGGCCGTCTGGCCGCCGAGGAGGTCGCGGATGGCGATACCATTTTTATCGACTCCGGCACGACCACCCTGTGTCTGCTGCGGTTTCTTGTAGCAAAAAAGCGAATTACGATCATCACACACTCGCTCGGCGCGCTGAGCGAGGCCTCCAAGTACGATAACCTTAATATTATCTCGCTCGGCGGCATTTACAGCCCGACTACGGATTCGTTTGTCGGCCTGTCCGCGATCGAAGCGCTGTCCACCATGCGTATCAACAAGGCGTTCATGGGCGCGACCGGCGTGTCGCTGACTGCAGGCATGACCAACACCACCTTCCTCGAAGCCGAGATCAAGCGTGCCGTTGTTCACCGCGCGGATAACATCTACGGCATGGTCGATTCGTCCAAGATCGGCAAGGAAGCGATTGTCACGTTCTGCCACCTTAAGGATCTGACCGCGTTCATCACCGACTGCGAACCGCCGAAGGAGTACGTTGATCTGTGCAATGCAGAAAACGTAAAACTGAGATATGAGTAACGTAAAGGGAGCAAATCACACGATTTGCTCCCTTTTTTCATCCATTCAGGAACCAGACTCCGGCATTGAGATAAGCCGCGTACACCAGCCAGACCAGGTATGGCACGAGCAGCCATCCCGCCTGCTTGTCAATGCGGTAAAACGCCCTTGCGGTGACAAGCACAAGCGCCAGCAGCAGAATCAGCCACCAGAACGCCGTTCCGTACAGTCCAACGCGAAAAAACAGCAGCGGCCACACGAAATTCACTGCAAGCTGCGTGTAATACAGCGCGAGCGCGTTGCTACGCTCCGGCGATCCGGACTGCCGCACGCGCAGGCTCGCCCAGCCCATGAGCACATAGAGAATCGTCCACGCAATGGGAAATATCCATGCCGGCGGTGCAAGCGGCGGCTGCACCAGCGCCGCATACTGCGACATACTGCCCATCGTCAGCCACGCCGCAAGTCCGCCGACCGCCAGAGGCAGTGTAAAGCTGAAAATCCTCAATCTCCGTCCCTCCCGTTCCTATTTATATGGAGCGAGAGGGATTTTATGCATTTACAGCTCTCTTTTTCGGTAAATGCCCACGCCGATGCGCCAGCATACCGCGTACACGATAGCACCGACAATCACCAGTCCGCCGAAGAACGCCGCAAGCTGTCCGACCGGCCAGCTGTCCATGCCGCCGACCGCCTGCACAAGTTTATTGAATGCCGGATGCTTTTTGACGACGGTCAGCACGATGATCGGCACCCACACCACGGCAAGAAGTAAATACCGACCGCGATCCGGACCAAACCGTAAAACGAGTACAAATTCAATACCCATGAGCGCCAGACCGACCGCCTCACAGGCCAGCATACCCATCATATCCTCCGCCATCGCATCACCGCCGAAGGCATTCATGCCCGCAATGCATATCATGCCCAGTGCCACAACCGTCAGATTGACCAGCAGGCTGATCGCAAATTTGCTGCTCACCACATCGCTCCGAGAGACCGGAAGCGACAGACTCAGCTTATCCCATCCGTAGGCATAATCGCTGCTCATGAGCATTGCGGGCACCATGAGTGACAGCATGAACAGCATAGCCGGTACAAACGACAGCCCGTTTCCGGAAACGATCGAGGCCAGCGCAATTACAACTATTGCGATCACCATCGCTTTCATCGATCGGCGCAGATTCATCCAGTCCGCATACAGCATTGCTTTCATCTTGCGTCCTCCCCTCTCGTCAGGAACAGCATGATCTGTTCGATGTTGACCGGCTCAACCGACCAGTTCTCCGGTACGCCGTCACGTCTTACCAAGGCTTCACAGCCGAATGCACCCACGCGCTTTGCCCGCACGGCGGACGGGTCAAGGGCGTTCAGCTGATCGGCGGTGCAGCGCAGTATACCGCAGGTGTCGAGCAGCTCGTCGCGCGGCTCGCTCAGCAGCACCTCGCCCTTGTGGATGAAGGTGATCTCGTCCGCGATTTTGTCTAAATCGCTCGTGATATGACTGGACAACAGAATCGCGTGATTTTCGTCCTGCATGAAGTCATACAGCAGGTCGAGAACTTCATCCCGCACGACCGGGTCAAGACCGCTCGTCGGCTCGTCAAGCAGCAGCAGCTCCGCATGATGCGACAGCGCTGCCGCGATATTCAGCTTGGTTTTCATGCCCTTGGAGTAGTCCTTGATGGCCTTCTCTCGGTCAATGCCGAATTTTTCGATGTACGACGCAAACTGCTCCGCGTTCCAGTTTTTATACGCTCTGCTGAGCAGCGTGCTCACCTGTACGGCGCTCATCGTGCTCGGGAAACCGCCGTTCTCGAGCACCACGCCGATCTTCTCACGGACAGACGGGTTCGAGCCGTGTCCCCCCAGCACGGTAATCTCGCCGCTGTCCGGCCGGATGAGGTCGAGCACCGCCTTGATGGTCGTTGTCTTTCCGGCGCCGTTTTCTCCTATTAAACCCATTACCGTGCCTCTCGGCAGGGTAAATCCCACATTGCGGAGCGCAAAGCCGCCGTATTTCTTGCAGACGCCGTGCAGCTCCAGTGCATTCTCTCTCATAATCCTTCCTCCTCAAACAGTGTCCGTGCCAGCTCTGCGAACTCGTCCGCAGACAGTCCGGCCAGTCTTGCCGCCTGCACAGCATCCGTCAGGTGGTCTTCCACCGTGCGAAGCTGCGCTTCCCGCAAACGTTCGCTGCTGACCGGTGCAACAAAGCTGCCGCGTCCGGTCTGGCTGGTGATAAGGCCCTCGCGCTCAAGCTCCTCATACGCACGCTTGGTCGTGATAACGCTGATGCGCAGCTCCTTCGCCAGCAGGCGCATAGACGGCAGCGCCTCCCCCGGCTGCAGCTCTCCGCCGAGGATTTTCGCCTTGATCTGACGTGTGATCTGCTCGTAGATCGGCGTGCTGTCCATGTTGGATACTATGATGTCCATGCCGTCCCCCCCTCTTTTATTGTATATACTCATTATATACAATATGAGCAATATGTCAAGGGATAGATTTCCACCAGACGCGATTTTTCACAAACGAAGCGGTTTGAGAGACGGCAGTTTTTCACACGCTCAACGCAAAGCACAATTCCCGCTGAAAAATTTTATAGTATTTTTATACAAACTGCCGAACATTTTTTCTTGCATTTTGACGAAAACCACGCTATACTTTAATTGTTCAAAGAAAGTGCTTAAAAACAGCACAAACGCTGTAAAACACAGCTTTACTAATTGACTATCTCTCTTTTTCCTTTCTTTTTTACTCTTTTCTTCTTTGTGATCGGATCACACCTCCCGATCACAGCAAAGCAGGCTCGGTTTTATCCGAGCCTGTTTTGTTTTTGTCTGAAATTTTATTTCCCGTGTTGCAAACGGAGAATTGAAAACAGAAAATAAATGATGAATATACTGGTAAACCTCGTGAAAACGGCACCCGTTCTACATACTCCGTAGGGTTGAGTGCCCTCAGAGGGTGAATTGCCCAAAATGCAAGAGACCACTCCGGAGCGCCCCGCCATTTGTCAATTCATTTGCAAACACCTAACCGTAGAGGCACCCAAAACACCGTTAACCGGGCGCGTTCGGTCGTGCTATGGGCGCACACTGTACTCCCATACGATACACCCTGCACAAACCAGAAAGAAACTGCGTTCATTTTCCATTCTCAATTCTCCATTCTCAATTACACACAAAAAGAACCCGAAACCAAGGCTTAACAGTCGTAAGGAACTATAAGTCTTGCGGTTGGGGCAGAGAACGGTGTGACCGTGAAGGTCACGCCGTTTTTCTGCGTCCAAGGGTAGATTCTGCGATCATGGGTTCTGCCAGCACGGGGATCCCCACATCGTCCACGAAGTTGAAGAAAATCTCAACCTTCTGTCGGCGCTTGCCGTCAGACTTATCCGGTGCGTGAATGATGATCTTCTTGATATACTCGTTGACAATCGTCTGCGTCAGCTCCGTGACATCCACATACTTTTTCGTCAGCGCAATGAAAGCGTCCAGATCATCGCCCATTGCCTGCCGCTGCTCGACCCATTCTTCCGTTGTTTCAATTTCGAGCTTTAACCGTTCCTGCTCCGCTTCATAATCAGCCGTCATTTTCTTATACTTCTCCTTGCCGATCTCACCGAGAGCATAATCCTCATAGAGCCGGGACATGACCACATCAAGATTGGCAAGGCGTTTTATTGCCTGCTCCACGCGCTTCTGATCTTCCCGGATGTCTCATTCCTGATCGGCGCGGCGGTAATGCAGCCACTCCTCTTGAAAGCCCTCCACATCGCTGCGGATATACGCATTGACCGCCTGAATCCGTTCCTGTACCAGTTCCCGCAGTACATCTTCCCGGATATAGTGTGCGCTGCATTCGCCCCGTCCGCTCTTGTACTTGGAGCAGCGATAGTGATCCTGCTTGCCCTCAAAGCCCTTGCAGGTGGCGAAATGAAGCTTGCTGCCGCAGCCTGCACAGTAGACCAGTCCTGCGAATAATCCCTGCCGTTCCGCTTTCACGGGACGGCGTTTGTTTTTGCGCAGCTCCTGCACTCTGTCCCATTGTGCCTGAGACACGATAGCTTCCTGCGTGTCCGGCACGATGAACATATCCTCCGGATTGTTGGGAATCCTCTTTTTCAGCTTGTAGGACTTGGAGTAGGTCTTGAAATTGCAGGTGCATCCGGTGTATTCCTGCCGTTCCAGAATCCCTACGATGGATTGATCGCTCCAGCCATACGGGTTCTTGGGCATCGGCTTTCCCTTACGACTGGCATACAGCGCCTTGGTCGTGAGAACCTGATCCCTTTCAAGAATCCTCGAAATCTGCTCCGGGCCTTTGCCGTCAATGCAGAGGTCAAAGATGCGCTTGACAATCGGGGCGGCATCCTCATCCATAATCCACTTGTCCTTGTCGTTCGGGTCGCAGCGGTAGCCATAGGGCGGTTTGCCCAGATGCTTGCCGCTGGTGCCGCGCTGACGCAGACTGGTGCGGACTTTCTTGGAGGTATCTCTTGGATACCACTCGTTAAATAAGTTGCGGATTGCGGCAAAGCCCTCACCGTCCCCGCGCTGGCTGTCCACGCCGTCGTTGACGGCAATGAAGCGCACATCGTAGCTGGGGAAGATGATGTCGATGTACTGGCCTACAGTCAGGTAATCACGACCAAAGCGAGATAGGTCTTTGCAAAGCCAGCAGCCTACCAATCCCTGCTTTACCAGTTCAAAGCCCTCCTGTACGCATCTCGCCATCCTGCGAATCCTCGTTGCTGAGGCGGCAGTAGAGTATCGTAATTTTTTGCTGATCCGTCATAACGTCCTCCTTCACGTTCGGGTCAGCCGACAGAATCGGTGTGCTTGGAATTATTACCATAGTTTTGTGTCACTATCATTAACAAGCCACCTCCCGGTCAGAAAAAATAAAAGGACTCCGGCGGGTCAAAGATCGGATCAAAGCAGCTCTCATGGTCAAAGGCCTTGCAAAGCTCAAAGACCAAATCGTCTTTCCCCTCCATCACGGCACGGTTGATTTCGTCAATGCTGATAATTTTTCCATATACGATTCCTTTCTCATAATTCTATTTCGTTTTTGCGGCTGTGCAGTTGTGTCTGCTGCCGCTCCTGCTCCAACCGCTCACGCTCTCTGCACCATGCGGTGATGGGTAGCTTGCCATCCTTGAAATACGATTTCAGCTTGCGTTCCGCCATATAAAACGTCCGCAGCGTATCGTCATGCTCCGACTTGTATTTTTGTCTGGATTTTTCAAAACGGATGCTTCCCAGCTTATCCGCAACCGGTTTTCCATCGACATAATACTGTGCCATGCGCAGCAGCTCGTCCAGTTCTTTGATGCGGGATTGCTTTTCCCCGGCAGACGCTTTCATTGCGCTGATGCTGTTCTGCATGGAATGCAGCGCGGCATCCAGATCATCGGTGGTAAAAAGCTGCTTCTCCTGCAAAAAGCGGAATGCATCCGCATACCGCTGTAAGTTGGCTGTCTTGGCCTTTGTGCTGTATGCGCCTTTATTGCGGTTATTGTAATAGGTCATCAGCAGATCGTTCAGCATAGGCGGCTGCGGCTTGGAGAGTTCTTCCTTAACCGCTTTCAGCCATTCCAGCAAAGAGGCGATTTTATTTTTTGTTTTCCGCAGCATGGCGTTGGTTTTGCGAACCCAGCGGTTGAAGTCGACCTTGTTGGTACGGATGCCCTTCGCTCCCATTGCGCGGACAGACGGCCCCTCATGGACGGTAGGAATCTGTTCAATGCCTTGACGGGCATAGCTGCGGTGGTCGATCCGGCAATCCAAACCTTTCTCCGCAAACTTCCGATTGCACAGATCAGCCCACGCCTGCCGCCAATGCTCCAAGGTTTCGGGACTGCCCCAGTCGGTGGTCGGCACAGCGTTGAACATGTAGTTGCCCACCTCATCCAGAATACGCTCACCATGCTCGTCCAACACATATTCCCGCCGCTGCTTATTGCCCCACCTGCCGTCTGACTCAATAGGATGAATCGGACACATGACATGAAAATGCGGGTTAGAAATGCCGCCGTCCTCTTTGTCTGGCGAGTGAACGGCAAAGTCCACCACCATGCCCCAATTCACAAACTGCTCCAACAAAAATTGCCTTGTAAGATCGATGTTCTCCTGCATGGAAAACTCGTTCTGCAAGGCAATGTCAAAGCTGTAGGCAATCTGTGCTTTCTTTCCGCGTTCGGCTTTTTCAACCGCATTCCAGAGCGTTTCTCGGTCTGCATACTCCGGCGGCGCATGAGATGGCAGCAGGATTTCCGAACAGATTACGTCGCCCTTGCGGGTGTAGTCGCTGATCTCGCCGTAGTATTCGCTGTGCAGCTTTTCCCCAGCACGGTAGGCGGCAGACGCCACGGCGGATTGCCCCGCGCTGCGTTTGATTTGGGTTACATGAAAATGAAATAACGCGATACTCAGCACCCCTCTTTCTGTTCCGCCCGGTTGTGTTCGTTGACCGCTGCCATGAGCAGACCTTTGACCACCGGCAGGTCAAAAACCTTTTCGGCCAAGGCATAAAACTCAGCACGTGTCAACAGCTTCGTCAGCGGAGCAATGCTTTCTATATCCGCGCTGCGGACGATCAGGTTGTGTGCGCGTTTGGTTCGGTCGCCGCGCTCATAGTAGGCGATTCGGTTTTCCAGACGCTGCTTCTTGTGCTGCTCCTGTGTAAGCTGCCGCTCAATGTTTTCTTTCTCGGCATTCAGCTCAGCAAGGTTTTTCTGTTTTGGCATGGTTAACCTCCTTCAAAATTGGTGAAATAGTTGTTCAGACTTTGCGGTGGAAATTGTCTGCGTCAGCAGATGGTTTCCGCTGCAAAGTGGGCAGGGATAGATGCGCAAGCATCGCAAGGGGGCGCGGGTCTCCGGTGGAGACCAGCCCCTTGTACGGAACAAAGTGACGCAAAACAGCCCGGACACACAACTGTCCGGGCGATAGGCTCCGCAGGACGCACATACAGGGCTTGACCATGTATAGAAGTGCGCCCTTCGTCCCGGTGGGACTTTCGGGATATTCTCGGTTCGTCAGTTTTTCTTTCGCTGCCAGACGATTTCATACCTCAGCGCGTCGGCAAGCTGAACAGCCTCTGTGTAGCGTAGGGACTCCCGCTGGAGCTTGTTGGACAGGTTGGATACGCTGTCAGACCAGCCGTGTTCGTCATGCAGCAGATCGACCACCCCCTGCATGGTCATTCCTTGACGGACGATGTACGATTTGATTTCGTTTCTCAGATTGGATTTCATCAATTTTTACCTCCGTAATTTCGTGTAGTGTGGTTTCGTATCGGTAATGCTGGTGTGCGGTGGAATAAAAAATCCTCCGTGCCGCAAATCCGCTCAGATTTCCGCCCGTGATGCCCTATTCGCAGCAGCACCCTATCAGCTTCATCGTTCTGGGCGAGGTCATGCGGAACGGTGGGATATACCACATCCCAGTGCAATGGCTTCACACTACGGTAAACCACCGGACGGTGCATTGCGTTCGGCTTACAGTGAAAATTTTCATGAATTTCACAAGGATTGATTTCAAAGTGCCTTTTTGGGCATCTCACCGCTACTCTGTACATAGTAGAATTAGGGCATTTTGCTGTGTACATACGTACCGATGGTGCAGGGCAGGCAGCATTTCACGGCATGGGCAGATTTGTTCACGATTGGGTGCGCGTCAGCTTTTCGGTACATACGTACATAGCGATTTGCCCCAATTCTCAGATATACGGGGACTGATCAACGGCTCGATACCGAGATACCCCCACACTCTGCGCCCGGTGGCGTTCGTGACGGTATTTGTATGCTCCAGATTGTACGTTTTCAGATTCCGCATCAGAAAATCGCTGAACGAGCGCTGCCGGATGGGTGTCAGCCCGTTTTCATCGCACCAGATTCCATAAATGGCATACAGCTCCTTGGAGATGACAGACATATCCGCTTTCAACCGGATATAGCCGGTGGATTCCATAAAGTCGATGGCATTGTTGGCGTCACGCTTGACATACTCCCGGTTGTTCAGCGTCCGGGGGCTTTCCGTGAATCGGAAGCTGTTTGCCGCAAGCCGCTGCAAGCCCTCAAACGCCCAGAGAAAAATGCCCTCAACCTCTCGCTTCATCTTCTCGGCAATATCAGGATCGTCCACACGATTGGCAGGCTTCTCTTTCGTGGTCAGGATCAGTTGGCGGCGGTAAAAGCCGTTGCTGCGGTCGTAGAGGGATTGCAGATCGCCATTGGAGAATGCCAGCAGCCGGGCATACATCTACCCCTGATAGCTCTGGACGCTTTTGCGTTCCAGATCCATCTTGCCCTGTGCGGTAACGATGGATTTGACATAGTTGGTCTGCTTTAGAGCCTCCATTTTCATATCGTCATCCACAAGAAGATGAATGTGCTCCAGCTCGGCGCGGGCAAACCGGTTGTCGGAGATTTTTGCGATGCTGCCGTCCTTCATATTGCAGCCAAACAGCCGCGCCAGCACGGGACCGATTTGCGATCTTCCTTCGCCGCCCTCGCCCTTGAGGATCATCATGCGCTGCCCCTTGGTGCTGGGAACGAGGCAATAGCCGATATATTCCTGAAAGGTGGGAATGTCCTCCGGGTAAAGTAGGTCGGAGAGAAAACGCAGCCAGACAACCGGCTCCTCCGCCTGTGGATTGTAAGCAACGGGAAACCGGCTGCGCACGATCTCAGGCCGTCCCGCAAGAAAGCTGCCATCGATGCGGAGCGTCCCGTTCTGCACATGAATCTCATCCGGCTTCGGCGGGAAGCTCTCTGCATGAGCCGCCAGCTTCATGATCTCCACGATATTGGAAATGGTGCGCGGAATGTTCTTTGCGGCGCAGCATTCCAGCTCGGCATAGATTTTCTCTTTCAGCAGCAGCGGGCCTGTCAGCCGTCCATCCGGTGTGAAAAATGCGTTATCCGCATAGATGAGCTTGTTCTTTGACAAAAACTCCCGGCAAAAAGCCGCCTCATTGACGTCCTTGCCATCGAACCATGCTGGGAAATCAAGCCCTGCATACTTCTTGTTCACGCGGCGTCCCTCCCATTGATTGTTTTCTTGAGCTTGTCCAGCCGACCATCTGCAAGCAGAGAACGAACTACCTCGGCGCGTTCATAGGAATCACCCGCGCACAGAATATCCAAGTAATACTCCACCTCATCCAGCTTGTGGCAGGCTTCTGCAAATCGTTCATCCGGTACTTCTGCCGGTAATTGCGGCGCACAGTTTGCCTTCCAGTCCCGCAGCACACGGGCATAATCGGACAGAACAGAAAAGCACAGCCGCTCGTTTTCCATGAGCTGCTGTACTTCTGTTCGGATGCGCTTTGCGTGGAGCGCCGCTGCGCTGGGCGGCTTGTCCGGTGTGAGGTGAAAGTCCGCGGCCAGCTTCTGCGCTGCATCATACAGCGAGAGCCGGAACAGCTTGCTTACAAAATCAATCACATCTCCGTGCTCCCCGCAGGCGAAGCAATAATAGTCATCGTCCGCCGCATACAGGCTGGGATGCCGGTCATTGTGGAACGGGCAGAGCGCCATGCCGTAATGGTTGACCTCCACGCCGTACCGCTCCGCCGCCTCCCGGCAGCTTACGCCATATTTGACGTTCTGAAAACAATTCATGCGTTATCCTCCGTAAAATAGATTGGAGAGGCAGCTTTCACACCTCTCTGCCTGTTTTATGTTCGGATTCGCAAAAAGCAGGCGGATGGCATGACAAGTTCATTTCAAAAAAACATGACAGGAGGATGCAGCATGGCACAGGAGCTTATCCGTCACAATGTGCTGTCTCTGGATTTCTGGCAGGATACCGTAACCTACGCAGGCAGCGTCATGCCGACCGGCACGATTGGCTGTGCGGTACTGAATATCCCAGACGAAACGATTGCGCAGTTGGACGCGCCGTGCATGACCTTGAATCTGCTGCTGACCGGCATCGGGGCAAAGAATGTGGATAGGCAGCTTCTTCCGAAAGCGCAGGAGGCGGGACAGACCATCATTCATGCGCTGCATGATGTCCAACCGTTCTCCCGCTTGGACAGAAAGCAGTTTGAAGATTATCTCATGCAGGCGTTTTCCGAGGAAGCATTTACCGAGCTGAACGAGTATTTGTAGCTCCCGATGGAGCAGCAGGCAGTCAGCAATATCACAGGAGCGCATCCCTTGGCGGCGCTGCTGGTGCGCGTTATTCCAGTGCTGGGGCATTTGAGCTATTCCCTGCACCAGTACAAGAAAACTATGACGGCGTTTGCAGAATTTCTGCAAGAGAATGCCGAAATACGAACGCCTGCGGGATACGCCGCTGCATTCGGGCAGTTTTTCAAGGAAAACGTGACTCTGGAGGAAAGCAATCCCTCATGGATGGCACTGACCAATGCGACAGTGCAGTATGTCCCTGCGATCCGTCTCGGAAATACGCAGGCGCAGCTTGTCAAGCGGATGCATTTTGTATCCTTCGTTGGGATGTTCCGCGCCGATCTTTTTGAAGGTTTATGCGTCGGACACGCGCCGAGGAAATGCGCGGTCTGTGGGAAATGGTTTCTGACCACTGACGCAAGATATGCCAAGTACTGTGACGGTCTGGCTCCCGGAGACAAACGTGGGCGCACCTGCCGCCAAGTCGGGAATCTTCGTGGACGGGAGCAGCGGGAGCTTGCCGCCGACCATCCCATCAAGAAAATCTATACGAAGCGGTTCAACACGATCACGCAGTATCTTGGCCGCGGCACACTGGATGAGCAGACCGCCGCCGCAATGAAAGCACTGGCAAAAAGCAAGCTGGAAAAGGCCCTGCAAGACAGCGGCTATGCGCAGGGCGGCTATGCCGCCGAGATGGAGCAGGCGGCTCTGCTGGCGGAAGCGAAGGAAACGATGGAGCGGTAATGGAACGCCATAGCGGTGGGAGGTGCAGACATGGAGGATAACCGTAACAAACTGATACCGGCACAGCTTGCGGGCTACACATGGGAGCTGTCCGGTTATGCGTCCAAAGTGCCGTTCGCCAATGAGGACAGCCTGACCATGCGCGAAGTCCGGAACGTCTTTCAGCTTGACCCGGAACCGCCGCAAATGGAGCTGAACGACTACATACGCGAGGCTGTCCGTCACAAAGACCTTGCATACTTTTCCTTCTTCCTGCACCACTTTGAAAAGCGTCTGAATAGCGTGATTTACAGGTTTCTCACCCACAATGGAATTGATCGCTACGACCCAACGCGGTTTTTGGACTACAAGCTGGAAGTCTTGCAAATGCTGCTGTACTGTCTGCCGAAGTTTGACCCAGCGCAGGAAACAGAATTCCTGAAATACGCGAAGCATTATATTCAGGACGGGCTGCTGTTCTGCCGTATGATGGGAGAAGTCGGTTCCTTTGCCAGTCTTGCGGAGTACCGGCGTGTGCGTTAGATCGGCGCAATCTATAACAATTCGGGTAAGAGACGCGCGGAGGTCGTTTCCGCGTTTGCCGCTCAAAGCGGGTACAAGGACGATAGCGTATCTGCGGATGAGCTGCTGACCATTGCCCAGCGCAACCGCAGCATTGTTTCCCTCTACCGCACGGAACAGGATGAGGACGGCGAAGAAACCGGCGAGGATGTGACGCGTGACGATAGCTGGAACTACGCCGAAATCCTCTGGAACGGAATACAGGCAAAGGCGGTCACGGCGGTGTTTGAGCAGCTTTCCTACAAAGAGCAATGGTATCTGGAAAAGCGGAACGCTATCTGCATGACCTGCGGGCGCGTCAGCCCCTTGTCCACGCAGTCCACCTTTGAAGATTTAGCGGTGGATTTTGAAGGAACGACAGCCAGCGGTGCGGAGCGGTTCTACCGGCGTACATTAGACAAACTGCGGCGGAAGCTGCTGGAAAGCGGTGTGATCCATACCGTGACGCTGAAACAGACCGAGCGCCGCAAGAAGAATAAAAAATAGCCGCTGCTGCCTACCTGTATCAGGCAGACAACGACGGCGAATGGGGCAAGCTTCGGTTGGATTTTGAAAACGGCATGGCGGAGATCGTAAAGCTGGCGGATTGGGACACGGTGAAAAGCAATATCTTTGCAAAGACGGCGATACGGTTTGTGCAGGGTTTGCTGGAGACGAGACTGCTGAAATCTACAGTGGTTCCGTTTAAGATGGAACGGCTGGATCTGATTTGATCATGATGGAAAGCCAAACGACGCCGTTGACAACATCTTCGGATCGTGCTACAATTTGACTGAAATGAACAATATGGTCATAAATCCAAGGAGCGTGCGCAGTGGCTTTTACAGACGAACAGAATGAACAGATCCGCAATGACCTGATCCGGGAGGCCCGGCGCTGCGGCATTACCATTGGGATGAGAAAAACCTCTGTGGAGCAGCTGACGGAGGCCGTTGGGATCTCCAAGGGATCATTTTACAAATTCTTTGATTCCAAAGAGCTGCTGTTTTTCGCTGTACTGGAGGACATCCATACCGAGTGCTTCGCGGCGGCGCAGAAGTCTTTGCAGGAAAATACAGCCTTATTGCCTGCCGACCGCGCGGCAGCGTCGATCCTGGCGGCCTGCCGTTGGCTCTCCAAGACAAAAGCCTTTGTGTTCATCGAAAATGACGCAGATTTTCTCCTGCACCGACTGCCGGAGGAAGTGAAGACCGCCCACTACCACGATGGCGAGACGCACATCCGTACCCTGCTGGAGATGGGCGGCTTGTAGCCCAAGGACGGTATGGCGCTGGCTGCCGCCACAGTGCGGGGCTTGATTTTAACCGTCTCCCATCAGGAGCAGATTGGGGTGCTTTACCCGCAGGTGCTGGAAACGCTGGTGCGGGGCGCCTGCCGGGAGCTATTTACATAAGCGGAAAAGCCGCAGTGATGCGGCTTTTCAAAAGGGATACAGTTAGCTTATTCTAACTCGCTTGTGTCATCTGTGTGAGTTAGAGTAGTTTAACATCTCGTTGTGAGGGCGAAATCATGAGAAACAGTCAAAATTTCTGGGATAAAAACGCCGGGCGGTACGACCGCTTCATGCGAAAGGACGCCGCAGCTTATGAGCAGATGTACGAGCTGCTGCGCCCCGTGGTGCGGCACAAAACCGTGCTGGAGCTGGCCACAGGCACGGGGCTGATTGCCAAAAACATTGTAACCAGTGCCGCTCATATTGATGCCACAGACGCTTCGCCGGAGATGATCGCAGAAGCGAAGCGTGACAACCAATCCGCCAAGCTGCATTTCTCCGTGCAGGATATGTTCCACCTGCCTTCTGCCGACGAAAGCTTTGACGTGGTCATCGTGGCCAATGCGCTGCATATCGTGCCGGAGCCGGAAACAGCCCTCTCTGAAATTCGTCGGGTGCTGAAAGAGGACGGGATACTGGTCGCACCGACCTTTACTCATGCCGGTAATGACTTTCGTGGAAAGGGCAAAGCATTTTTCATGAAGCTGGCGGGCTTCCCTCTCCACAGCAAGTGGACAAGTCACGAATATCTGGCATTTCTCCGGGAAAACGGCTGGACGGTGCAGAAAAGCGCCGTGCTGAAAGCCTCGTTCCCGCTGACCTATGCAGAGTGCGTGAAATCGGAGGGGTGATCCATGCAGATATTGGAACACGGGCAGGCGCAGGAGCGGACGCTGCTGTTTTTCCCCTGCACGGCAGAGCCTGTATGGGCCTTTGCCGACACGATCACGCTGCTTTCTCAGAGATGGCATGTTTTTCAGGTGGTGTATGACGGCCATCAGCCGGAGTATCCCGGGGATTTCACCTCAGTCGAGCAGACCGTGGATGAGGTGATCTCTTACCTGAAAAGCCGCGGCATCTCACAACTGGACGGAGCATATGGCTGCTCCATGGGTGGTGCCTGCCTGACCCGTATGTTGGCATTGGGGAAAATGCCCATCGACCGAGCCATCATCGACGGCGGGATCATCCCTTATCAGCTGCCCTACCCGGTGCGAAAGCTGCTGCTTTGGCGGGATATTGTGTCCTTTAAAATGGCGGCGAACAGCCGAAAAATTCTGGAAGCGGCCTTTCCGCCGGAACGGTTCACCCCCGCAGGGCACGACCCCAAAAAGGAGTACGACGCCATGGAAGCCTATCTCAAAACCTTTTCCGATCGGACGATCCGCAATGTATTCTGGTCTGCCAACAACTATGCGCTTCCGAAGCGCTCCGCTAAAATCGGTGCGAAAATCACCTACTGGTACGGCGACGATGAAAAGAAGGATCGCAGGCGGGATATCCGGTTCATCAAGCGCTATTTTCCTAAGGCGCGCATCCATGGCATCCCCAAGATGGCCCATGCGGAGCTGGTGATGGTACACCCGGAAAAATTCTGCCGGTATGCGGAAAAATTTCTGACTATGCAAGCGGAGGAAAGATGATATGAGAGAAAAGATCAAACTCTCCGGCGTGCCGGAGACTATGCTGCAAACCATTTACGCAAGGGCGAAGGAGAGCCGGGGACGCGGCGCGATTCACGATGCAAAAGCGGAAGAACTCATCGAAAAGCTGGACTACGATTTTTCCCTTGCGGACAAGGATACAGCCATGCACAGCGGCGTTATCACCCGCACCATCGTGCTCGACCGGATGACGAAGAAATGGCTTGCGTCGCACCCCGGCGCGGTGGTGGTCAACATCGCCTGCGGGCTGGATACCCGGTGCTATCGGATGGCAAGTTATGCGCATTGGTATAACCTGGACCTTCCGGAGGCCATGGCCGTGCGTGAGAAGCTGCTGCCGGAAAGCGGCACGATTTCGCAGATCGCCATGTCTGCCATGGACGATTGGGGCAGCAAAATCAGCGAGCAGAATGCGCCGGTGCTGATCGTCATCGAGGGGCTGACTATGTACCTGTCAGAAGCGGATGTGCAGCGCATTTTCACGGTGATTTCCCGCCGATTTGAGAAAGCCACAGTCTTTGTGGAAACCATGAATCCTGCGATGGCGCGGCACTTCAAGGAGAAATCCATTGACGCAAGCAATGCAAAATTCAACTGGGGAATCAAGAATGGGAAAGCACTTGCCGAACTGCTGTCGGATTTTGGATTCGTGGAGGAGCACAGCTTAACCGAGGGCATGGCGGCATTCGCACCGATCTATAAACTGCTGGAAAAGCTGCCCGCCGTGCGGAATATTTCCAATAAGATCATTGTGGTGGAAAAGGAGTGATGGGTGATGTCCTTTTTTGAGAACACCAGAAAGCCAACCGGTTTTGGTGGAAAAGTCATGGTGAACCTGATGAATCTGTGCCATGCGCCCCTTGCGGATTGGGGCATGAAGTTCCTGCCGCTTTTATCAGATGCAAAGGTGCTGGACTGCGGCTGCGGTGGCGGTGCGAACATGAAAAGGCTGCTGAAAAAATACCCGCAGGGGATCGTGAAGGGCATCGACTATTCGCCCGTCAGCGTGGAGAAGACGAAAAAGGTCAACGAGACCGCCATCGCGGAGGGGCGCTGTGCCGTCCTGCAAGGCAGTGTGGCGGATATGATCTTCGCAGATGACTGGTTCGATGCGGTCACCGCTTTTGAGACAGTCTACTTCTGGCCGAATCTGCCGCAATGTTTTCGGGTGATTTATCGGGTGCTGAAGCCCGGCGGAACCTTTCTCATCTGCAACGAGAGCAGTGGCGACACGGACAAGGATGAGAAGTGGACGGAGATTATCAGCGGTATGACCATATACAGCGGCGATGAGCTGAAAACATTTCTGGAAAACGCTGAATTCTGCAATGTTCAAATCCATAAAAACAAAATTGGCTGGCTCTGCGTGACAGGACAGAAGCGGGAGGAATAAGGAATGCTGCTGCAAACGATTCTGGAAGGACTGGGGCTGGGGGCGCTGCTGGTTTTGGTGTGCGCCATCGGCATCCACAAGGGCGCTGTCGGCATGGTGCATTTGTATGACTCGAAGGTACAGGAACGGTGCGTTGCGCTGGGTCTGACCACAAAGGAAAAGATCAAGCAAAACTCGCTGCGCTTCAAGCTGATCTGCGTTCCGGGATATCTTGCTTATGTGCTCATTTTCGTGTATGCCATCAATGGTGCGCAGACTTTTGGGGGCGGTTTCTGGCAGTGCTTTGTAATCCTGTCTGTGATGAATCTCATCGACCGGCTTGGCATCGACGGCTATTGGGTCGGACACACCAAGGCGTGGGTAATACCGGGGACAGAGGATCTGATGCCGTACATCTCGAAAGCAGACAAGCAGAAGAAATGGCTGTTCGGAACACTGGGAATGGCCATGATTTCCCTGCTCCTTGCGGGAATCGGAATGCTGCTGTAAGGAGGAAATACCGATGTCAAAGAAAGCCACCGAGTTTCAGAAAAGAGAAATGAGCAAGATGTACCGCGGCAAGGAAATATTCAAGCCGCTGAACACTGGCTGGGTGGATGAGCGCGTGGCCTGCGTGCGGGAGTGGGTGGCGAACATCTTCTTCTACCGCAAGGGCGGCACCACCATCATGATTGACGCCGGGTATAACTACGACCGGCTGGCAGAAAAAATGGGCTGGCTGGGCATCGACCCGCAGTCCATCCGGCACATCCTCATCACTCATCAGGACACCGACCACGTGGGCGCGGTGGAGGCAGACAGCCCCGGTTTGTTCCGGAGTGCAAAGCTCTATATCGGCGAGATTGAAAACCGGTATCTCACCGGCGAGGTGCGGCGAAAAGTCATATACCATCTCTATAAATTGCCGCAGGTCACAATTAACAACGAAAAGGTGCTGCTGCATGACGGCGAGACTTTCGAGATTGACGGTATCAAAATTGAGTGCTTCCTTGTCCCCGGTCACACATGGGGTCATATGGTCTATCTCATTGACGACAAATATCTCTTCACCGGCGACACTCTCTGGTTCGGCGCGGACGGCGGCTACAGTTTCATTTCCTCTCTGGCAGAAAGCAACAAACTGGCGGTAAAGTCGCTGGCGGCGCTGGAGCAGAAGCTGCAAAGCCGTGACCTGCATCCGCTGTTTCTCACCGGTCACACCGGCTGGACGGACAACTTCGAGTTCGCCTTTGCCCATAAGGACAAGCTTTGCTCACCGTTCCGAAAGCGGGTTCCCGACCCCACCGCGCCTTACGACGCTTATGATGAATCGGACGACACGGAAAAAATGGCAAAGAGTGGGTTCCTGAAGGGGATGGGGAGATGAAGGTTTATTCCTTCGGCGCAGAAAATGCCCCGGTCATCCTACTGCTTCCCGGCACCTGCTGCCACTGGAAGGGCAATTTTGGACGGGTCATTCCGCTGCTGTCGGACAGGTATCGCGTTCTCTGCGTCAGCTACGATGGTTTCGATGAAACGGAACATACCGAGTTTCCCACTATGCTGGAGGAAACAGAGAAAATAGAATCTTACATTCAGAAACATTGCGGCGGACATATCCGGGCGAGCTATGGCTGCTCGCTGGGCGGCTCTTTTGTGGGGCTGCTGGCGGCGCGGGGGAATATCCATATGGATTACGGCATTTTAGGCAGCTCTGATCTTGACCAAGCATCTCCCATTGCGGCAAAGCTGCAAACAAATCTGCTCCTGCCGCTGATTTATCCGTTTATTCGGGACGGACGGTTCAAGAGTCGATTGCTGCAAAAACGTCTCACGCAGCGAAAGTCGGAAATGGGCGACTATGTGCAAGCGTTCATGGAGATGCTCGGCGGCGCACGACCTTATGTGACCGTGCAGAGCTGCAAGAATCAGTTCTATTCCGACCTTGTCACCCCGCTGCCGGACAAGATCAACGTTCCGGGAACAGAGATTCATATTTTCTATGCGCTCAAAATGGGTGAGAAATACCGCGAGCGCTATGAACGGCACTTTGCAAACCCAGCCATTCACGAGCAGGACTTGCAGCACGAGGAGCTGCTGGCCTGTTATCCGGAGCGCTGGGTGCAGTGGGTGAAGGATATCATGGAGGGAAAGCGATGAAGCATCAGCACTTTGATGTGGAGACCGCCGGCTTTTACGGCGCGTACTGGGCGTGTGCCGGCGGATCGGACTGCGCGGTCATTGCGATGATTGGTGACGATCCGGAGGATCGGCTTGCGCGTTCAGCTGTGAAATGGCTCTGCGGGCGGGGCGTAAATGTGCTCACCATGTCGCCTGCGAAAAAGGATTACGGCCATCATAATTATCCGCTGGAGCGTGTGGAGACGGCCGTTTCGTGGCTGAAAGCCAACGGCAACCATAAAACTGGCATTGCCGGTGCATCGACTACGGGAACGCTCGCGCTGACAGCGGCTGCCATGTTCCCGGATGTTACCCTGACCATTGCCATGACGCCCAGCGATTTTGTGTGGCAGGGTTTCATGCAGGGCAAAAGGGACGGCTGCAAGGAATGGCCGGTCGAGGGCGAGTCGCTGTTCTCCTACCGGGGCAAGCCGCTGCCCTATATGCCGTTTTGCTATCAGCATCCCGACTATTGGCACTGCGTCGCCGCAGAGAGCAAGCGCACTGGCGATATGGTTAACTCCCGCAAGCTGTTTGACGATTCCGAGGTGATGCATCCGATCGAGCCGGAGGAATATATTCCTGTTGAAAACATCCGGGGAAAGCTGCTGCTGATCGGCGCGGAGGACGATGCGCTGTGGGATACCGCAAAGTATATCCGCCGTATGGAAAAGCGCCTTGCGGAAAAGCCGCATGAATGCGAGATTGAAACAATGGTTTATGCTCACGGCACCCACTTTGTCTTTCCGGAGGGGATGCTGAAAATCATGCTGCCGGTTGGCTCCGGTCTGTTTGTAAAGTTGGCGTTTCAGGCAGCAAAGAAATATTCCAAGGAGTGCAGCCAGACCCGGAAAGACATCGAGAAGCGGATGAACCGGACTCTGGCAGAATGGAAAGGAGCGAAGTGAGATGCGTTGGATGGGAATGCCCATAGCCATATGGGCAGTGTTTGCGAAGTCCTTTCAAGCGCAGCTGACGGCGGTACTGGGCTATGACCCGGACACCGCACGTAAAATCACGGAAAAGGCCAAGCCGAAGTACCGTGAGATCATCGCAAAGCTGCCCGAATTTGAAAAAGGTGATCGGTTCAGCATGAACATCATTGGCTGCGCCATGCTGGGGGCGTTTGTCCTCTCCATGCCGCGCCGTCCCGATGTGGAAAGCCTTACCGACTACTATGAGAAAGCGCAGATGACGCCGCTGATGAAATGGTTCTGCCGCCAAAGCGGCAAGTCGAAGTTCACGCCCAAGGATATTGCCGGAATGAAAGCCACCGCCGCCCGGAAGGCGGCTGACCGCAACCCCTACTCGTGGAATATGGACTTTTACGAGTATCCCGACGGCAGCGGTTATGAGGGGCGCTTCACGAAATGCGGCATCTGCACGCTGATGCAGGAGCTGGGGCTTTATGACCTGACACCCGCCATGTGTCATTTGGACTACGCCATGAGCGAGGCGGGCGGCGTGACGAATTTTGTGCGGCAGTACACGCTGGCCTCCGGCGACCCCTACTGCGACTGCGGATATCAAAAGAAACGAGTGTGAGGTGGCGGAGTATTGAAATATTTTGAGTTCGGACAGGAGTGCCCGGAGCTGATGGTGATGCCCCACGGCGGCGTATGCTATCGCGGCGCACTGCCGGTGGCGGAGGAAATGGCAAAGACCTATGGCAGGCGCTGGAGGCAGAGTGTGGGAATTACTTGCAGGGAGGGGGAAAACCATGAACTATAAAATCGAGAAAAACACTGTACAGGAAACGCTCATCATCCCACTCTATGCACGGAAAATGTGCGCAGAGGTATATCCAAGCCTCTATCGGGACGAAACGGCACTGCGGCTGGTGAATGCGGTGGACTATAATTTTTCGGCGCTTCAGAAGAAATCCCACAGACTCATGCAGCGGTTTGGCTTTTTAGAGGTTGCCATGCGGCAGAACGACCTTGCCTTCGAGGTGCGGGAGTATCTGAAAAGTCATCCCAATGCGGCGGTGGTGAATCTCGGCTGCGGGTTGGACAGCACAGGTCGGGCTTGCGATAACGGTAAGTGCAAGCTCTACAATCTGGACTTTCCTGACGTCATCGCTGTGCGCAACGAGCTGCTCCCAGCCAGGGATCGGGAGAAAAACATCCCCTGCGACCTCAACGATACATCGTGGTTTGAGAGAATCGACGCCTCCGGCGGTGCGGTCTTCTTTGCTGCGGGAGTGTTCTACTATTTCCTAAAGGAGCAGGTAAAAACACTGGTACGTGCTATGGCAGACGCTTTTCCGGGCGCTGTACTGGCGTTCGATGCCGCCAATGAGAAGGCAGTAAAGCTGATGCTGAAAACATGGCTGAAGGATGCGGAAATCAAGGATGTCGGCGCGTACTTCGCCGTTTCGGACGCCAAGCGCGAGATCGGTGCATGGGACAGTCGCCTGCATATCGCCAGCCGGGGCTATATGCTGGGCTACCACGACCTGAAAGACCCGTCCGTCAGCGGATTTTTCCGCTTTCTTGCAAGGGTCGGTGACGGAGTGATGAATATGCAGATCGTGAAGATTGGATTTGAACAAACAATATAGGAAACAAAACGGAATAGTTTGAAAGCACAAATCATGTTAGAATATCCGGCAGTTAGAGAACGCTAACCAAAGAACTTCAGGAGGTACCGTATGAAAAAGAAATTTGCTGCTTTTGTGCCTTGCTTATCATCTGGAATTTCGCCATGCGGAAGAAAGGACGTGATTTAATTGAAAAAACAATCCGATCTTTCCCGGCTGATGGGTTACGCCGGGAACCACCGATATTTCACCTACGCTTCGTGGATGCTGTCTGCGGCCAGTGCGCTGGTGGCGCTGGTGCCTTTTGTATACATATGGATGATTCTGCGGGATGTGCTGAACGCGGCGCCAAACTATGCGCAGGCGGTGAACATTCCTCATTACGGCTGGATGGCAGTGTTATTCGCAGTGCTGTCTTACATTATTTACATTGCGGCGCTGATGTGCTCCCATCTGTCGGCGTTCCGGGTGGCGACAAATCTGCGGCTGGCAGTATCGGAGCATCTGGCAGTGCTGCCGCTGGGCTTTGCTGAGACCTTCGGCAGCGGTAAGCTGCGCAAGATCATCCACGAGAGCACCGGAGCCGCCGAGACCTATCTTGCCCACCAGCTGCCCGACCAGTACAATGCCATCGCCACCCCGGTGGGGCTGCTGGTGCTGCTGTTGGCGTTCGACTGGAGGTTGGGGCTGCTGAGCCTTGCGCCGGTGGTGCTGGCTTTCCTCATTATGGCGACCATGACCGGCAAGCGGATGGTTGAAAAAATGCGGCAGTACGGCAACGCCTTGGAGGCCATGTCCAACGAGGCAGTGGAATACGTCCGGGGCATTCCGGTGGTCAAGACCTTCGGGCAGAGTGTGTTTTCCTTCAAAAAATTCAAGACCACCATTGATGAGTACGAAAAGTGGGTCATCTCCTACACCAAAGACCTGCGCCTGCCCATGATGTTCTACACCGCCGCCGTCAACGGCGTGTTCGCCTTTCTGATTGCAGGCGGGCTGCTGTTCACGACACACGGCGTGACCCCGGAATTTCTGCTGAACCTGCTGTTCTATATCATCATCACGCCGGTGATTTCCCTGACTTTGACCCGCATAATGTACATGAGCGAGAACAAGATGGTGGTAGCGGATGCGCTGGCACGCATCGACTCGGTGCTGGAGGCAGCGCCCATGCAGGTTCAGGCTGTTCCGCAGCACCCGCAGGATGCTTCTGTCGCGCTGCAGAACGTGCGTTTCAGCTACGACGGAAAAAACGAGGTTATTAAGGGCGTTTCGCTGGAGATTCAGCCGGGACGGACTGTGGCTTTTGTAGGCCCCTCCGGCGGCGGAAAATCTACGCTGGCAAACCTTGTCTGCCGGTTCTTTGATGTGCAGAGCGGCAGCGTCCGAGTAGGCGGAGCGGATGTGCGGGCAATCCCCAAGGAAGAGCTGATGGATACCATCTCCTTTGTGTTCCAGAACAACCGCCTGCTCAAGGGCAGCATTCTGGATAATGTCCGTCTGGGCAGACCGCAGGCCACCGAAGCCGAGGTGCTGGCAGCGTTGAAAGCGGCGCAGTGCATGGATATTATAGAAAAGTTCCCGGCGGGCATCCATACTGTTATCGGCACCAAGGGCGTGTATCTGTCCGGCGGCGAGCAGCAGCGCATTGCCATTGCACGCGCCATGCTGAAAAATGCGCCCATCCTGATTCTGGACGAGGCCACCGCTTTTGCCGACCCGGACAATGAAGCTAAGGTGCAGGCGGCTTTTGCCCGGCTTGCCAAGGGCAAAACCGTGCTGATGATCGCACACCGCCTGTCCACCGTAGCCAACGCCGACTGCATCTATGTGGTACAGGATGGGCAAATTGCAGAATTCGGCACAAAGGATGAGCTGTGCACGCAGAACGGTCTGTTTGCCCGGATGTGGCAGGAGTATCAGGCATCGGTGCAGTGGAAGGTCGCAAAGGAGGGGGAAAGATGATCGAAAAAATTCAACACGCCACGGCCAGCTCCCCGGAGGGCGCAAAGGGGCTTGTAAAGGGCGTTCTGGCCTGTGCGTTCCAGAACATGGCGTTCATGCTGCCTACCGGGTTGCTGTATCTCCTGGTAAAAGATCTGCTGGCAGGCTCAACGAGCGGGAGAACCGCCTTTTATCTGCTGGGGTGTGCGGCCTGCTTTGCGCTGATCTTGCTGACCACATGGTTCCAGTATAACGGCACCTATTTTACGACTTATAAAGAGAGCGGCACCCGCCGCCTGACCCTTGCGGAACGGCTGCGCAAGCTGCCCCTGTCCTTTTTCGGCAAGCGGGATCTTGCCGACCTGACCAGCACCATCATGGCAGACTGCGAGGTGTTGGAAAAGGACTGTTCCCACTTCATCCCCGGTCTATTCGGCTCCCTCATCTCTACGGTGCTCATTGCCCTGAGCCTGTTCACTTTTGACTGGCGGATGGCGCTGGCAGCCCTGTGGGTCATCCCGGTATCCGCCGCCATCGTGGTGGGCAGCTACCGGGTGCAGGACAAGGTGCAGGCCAAGACCATGGCGGCGAAAATGGCCTGTGCGGACGGCATTCAGGAGTACATCGAAACCCTCCGTGACCTGAAAGCCAGTAATGCGGAGCAGCGGTATCTGTCCGGTCTTTCCGGCAAAATTCGGGCTGTGGAAAAGCAGTCCATCGTGGCAGAGCTGGAAACAGCGCTGTTTGTGTCCTCTGCGAGCATGGTGCTCAAGCTGGGCATTGCATCGGTGGCACTCACCGGCTCGGTGCTGCTGGTGCAGGGCAGTATCGATGTGCTGACCCTGTTTCTGTTCCTGATGGCGGCCTCCCGGATGTACGACCCTATGCAGGGCGCGTTGCAGAATCTGGCAGCGGTCATTGCCATGCGCACCAATGTGGGGCGGATGAACGAGATCCTGGATGCTCCCCTGCAGACCGGCAGCGAGCAGCTGACCAATCAGGGCTGCGATATCGTGTTCGACCATGTGGGCTTTGCCTACAACTCCGGCGAAACGGTGCTGCGGGATGTCTCCTTTACCGCAAAGCAGGGCGAGGTCACGGCACTGGTGGGTCCCTCCGGCGGCGGCAAGACTACCGTTTCCCGGCTGGCGGCACGGTTCTGGGACTACCAGAAGGGCAGCATCACCGTGGGCGGCATGGAGGTTTCCCGAATCGACCCGGAAAGGCTCATGAGCCTGTATTCCATCGTGTTTCAGGATGTGACTCTGTTTGACAACACGATACTGGAAAATATCCGTCTGGGGCGCAAAGGTGCCACCGACGAGGAGGTCCTTGCGGCGGCAAAGCTGGCAAACTGCGAGGAATTTGCCGAAAAGCTGCCGGACAAGTGGAACACGAACATCGGCGAGAATGGCTGCGCTCTTTCCGGCGGCGAGCGTCAGCGCATTTCCATTGCCCGCGCCTTCCTGAAGGATGCGCCCATCATTCTGCTGGACGAAGCCACCGCCAGTCTGGACGTAGAGAACGAAACTGCCATTCAGGAGGCTCTTTCCCGGCTCATAAAACACAAAACCGTCCTTATCATCGCCCACCGGATGCGCACTGTGGCCGGTGCGGATAAAATCGTGGTGCTGTCCGACGGCGTGGTGGCCGAACAGGGCGCACCCGATGCACTTTATGCCCGGAACGGCCAGTACACCCACATGGTGGATCTGCAGACCGAAAGCCAGCGCTGGGCCATCTGACCCAATTCAAAACAGCCTCCCGGCACAACAAAAAGGACATCTACTCAAAAGAATAGATGTCCTTTTTAGCACCCGAATCCGTCAGCTAACAGTCATGTTTAAATTACTTCCTTATCACTGTTAAACCAAGGTTTCGGGTTCTTTGCGTCTCTGCGCTTACTTCATAATGATCAGTGCCATGAACACGAGATCGGTATCGCCGGTATTATCCAGCGCATGACCGGTGCCATCCGGACAGAAGGTCACGTCGCCCGCCTTGACCGGATAGGACTTCTCACCATCGTTATACGAGCCTTCACCGCTCAGGATGTAGTACGTCTCGGTCTCGCCGTGGTGCTCATGGAAGCCGAGCGTGCAGTTCGGCTCGATGGTTACCTTTGCATACAGGCCGCACTTGCCGTCCAGCTCCTTCTCTCCGAGCAGGCGCTCGATGATAACGTGGCCCTTGCCGCCGGCCATCTGCTCTACCTTATCTACCTGATGTTCGCTTGCAGTCGTAATCATAATTCTTTCCGCCTTTCTTGTCCTGGGCAATACCGCATGATTGAAGCTGCGGTGTTGCCCTTACCGCTTGCGCAGTTTCTTGTCAATTCCTATTATAGCGGTTGCAATCCAAATTACAAGATAAGATTTCCATTTCCGCGAAGAATTTACTTTGCCATCATGCCATACACCGGAAAGCCGATACGCACCTTAAACTGATCGCCGTCCACCGAGACCTCGAACGTGCCGCCGCAGGCCTCGGTATAGCTTTTTGCGATGGCGAGACCCAGACCGCTGCCTTCGGTTGAGCGCGCCGCGTCACCGCGGACAAACCGTTCGGTGATCTCATCGGCTGCAAAGTCCATCTCGTAGTTGGCGGTGTTTTTGAGTTCAATAATTGCCTGACCGTTCTCCTCTGCAACAGAGAGGAACACGCGCGTGCCCTTGAGCGCATATTTCACGCAGTTGCCGATGAGATTCTCCAGCACGCGGGACAGCTTTCGTCCGTCCGCCCAAATGGGCAGCTCCCGCTCGGGAATGGCGGCTTTGACGGTCAAACCGCTCTCCTGCACGGCCTTGTCCTGCTCCGCGAGCGCCTGCCGTGCGAGCGTGCACGCATCCAGCCGTTCGCTGATAATCTGCTCTGCGCCCGACTGCACCTTGGAGATATCGAACAGGTCGCTCGTCAGATTCTTGAGCCGCAGACCCTTTTGATGGATAATGCGGGCGTAGTCGTTCGCCTCCTCCGGCGTTAAATCCATTTTGCCGAGCAGATCGGAGTAGTTGAGGATGCTGGTCAGCGGCGTTTTCAGATCGTGGCTGACGTTGGTAATCAGTTCGCTCTTCATGCGCTCGGCGCGGACTTCGTTCTGCAGTGCTGCCTGCATGCCGTCACCGAGCGAGTTGATGTCCTCGGCCATCTCCGCGAACACGCCCTCCGGCATATCGGTCAGCTTGAAGCCGAGGTCGCCCGCACGCAGCCGGTGCAGCGCGTCCACGATACGCTCAAAGCCGGTGATGCGTTTGATGAGAAAGTAACCTGCCGCGAGGAACCAGACCGTGCCGAACACGAAGACAAAAAACGAGCCGCCCACTCCGCCGAACACCGCCGCAAGGAACGCGAGAACAACCGAATACGCCGTAAAGAGCAGCACAACGTTGCGCGTTTTGTAGTCGCGGAACAGCATGCGGCGCAGTTTTCTGAAACTTTGCCGGATGCACTTGCATACCTTAATAAAGGTTCGCCAGCACCAGAGGATGAATCGAATCGACCAGCACTGCTTGACGAAGCTGCGGTTCTTGATCACACGCACGAGCGACAGCGTAAGTTCAAGTGCGAACGCAAACGCCGCGACGAAAAACAGGATGGACGGTACGAGCAATATCGACATGTCGTTTGTGCCGTTCAGCAATTCACCCATCAGTGCCAGATTCAGTCCGCCTGCCGTGCCGAGCACCGCCCAGAAGCACAGCACGTTCACTTCCACCGGCAGACGGTCGATGGTGACAAGGTGCACGTCCTCATCCTCCGGCTTGCGGCCGGTGACGAACAGCAGGAACACGAACAGCACCAGTGCAATGCACGTCAGCACAATCGCCCGATGGAGCACGCCGGTAATCTGTGTTTTCTGCATTTCCCACTCGGCCTTGATGGGTGCAGCCTGTGCGTCCGTAAAGCGCACCAGCAGTAACGTGTTCTCCGGGTACAGATGGAACTTATTGAACTTCCAGCCTTCCTCTGCCGCATCCTCCTCGGTGTAGTAGCCGTAACTGTCCGTTTCCTCATCGTAAACCGCAAGCGGATAGCCGTAGTACATTCCCACATTGGACTGCACATTGCCACCCGGCCGTGTGATCATGTAAAACGCAGAATTTTTTGCCGCGGCTTCGGTCAGCGTGTCATCGCCGACCGTTTTATCGCCCATTCTGCCGAAATAGCTCCCCGCAAAATCCGTATGCTGCCTGCTGAATTCCGCTGCGTCCATGCCATCCTCAAACGCATTCGCCATTTCAGCACACATTATGCCGAGCTGCTGATGCATATAGGACGAGTCGGCAAAATCGCCCTCAAAGCGATAGACCATTTGGTCAAGGCCGTTCGCGGCAAAATCTGTTATCGTGTTCTCGGTGAGAAACAGTGCACCTGCAAAGCACCCCACAATGCCCGCAAACGCGATAAGCTTTACTACCGTACTGCGTAAGATCCCCTTGATATTCATACTCACTCGCTCCTTTCGATCTTGTAGCCGACGCCCCACACTACCTTGAGGTAGCGCGGCTCCTTCGGGTTGATCTCTATCTTTTCGCGGATGTGCCGCACATGGACGGCGATGGCGTTGTCGCTGACGATATCGTCATTCCACACCTGCCGGTAAATCTCCTCGGTGGAGAACACCCTTCCCGGGTGACGGCACAGCAGCTCAAGTATTTTGTATTCGAGCGGTGTGAGACGAACGGCTTCGCCGTCTACCGTCACGCTTTTGCTCTCGGTGTCGAGCACCAGTCCGCGGATGACGATCTGCGTTTCCTTTATCTGCATCGCGCCCAGCTGAGTGTAGCGCCGCAGCTGGCTTTTCACGCGCGCAACCAGCTCGGACGGGTTAAACGGCTTTGTAATGTAATCATCCGCACCCGCGGTCAGTCCGAGGATTTTGTCCGCGTCCTCGCTCTTGGCCGACAGCAGGATGATCGGCAGGTTTTTGCTTTCCCTTACCTTTAATAAGGTTTTGATTCCGTCCAGCTCGGGCATCATAATGTCAAGGATGATAAGGTGTACATTCTCGGTCATGACGATGTCGAGCGCCTCCAGACCGTTGTACGCCTTGCGTACCAGATAGCCGTCCGCCTGCAGGAATATCGCAATGCTTTCCACGATCTCGCGGTCGTCGTCCACCACCAGAACAGTCAGCTTTTCCATTTTCCCTTCCCCCTTTCGTTACTTCTATCTTACCACAGGTTTCTGTTGTTTTCCGCAGGGAATTTCTTTAGATTTTATGAAGATGCAAAAAAGTCCCTCGGTTGAGGGACTTTTCTTTGCTGCGTGTTTATTTGCTGATTGCGTTGTAAATCATCTGCGCGGCATACTGACGCGGGAGCGCATCATCCGGCTTTGTATTTACAGAGACCAGAAGACCGTCTTTATCTGCCAGCTTCAAGGTATTTTCCTTCCACTGTGCACCGGTCAGACCATCCTTCTGTACATCGTGACCGCTGTATACCAGCAGCATTTTCGCGGCTTCAGCAGTTGTTACAGACGCATTCGGCGCAAAAACCGTACTCGACTTGCCGGAAACGATACCATAAGCCTGACAATACTTAACGTAGCCGTTCGACCAGGTACCGGCCGTATCCGCAAACGTGTCGGTCATATCCTTTGCGTAGTAAGACGCATCATCCGAACCGGTACGCAGTACGAACATCATCTTGGCCATCTGGGCACGGGTGACGGGCGTGTCCGGCTTGAACGAACCGTCCTCAAAGCCCTTGATGACGTTCTTCTCGGTCAAAGTGTCCAGCACCTTGCTGTCCACCTTGATGCTGCTCTGGTCGGTGAATGCTGCACCGGCAAAGGCTGTTGCTGCGCAGGCTGCCGCCATGCTCAGCGCGATCAGTCGCTTTCTGAGTGTCATATTAAATTCCTCCTTTTATTGCATGGACGCCGTAGTACATCCATAAGTGGAATATAACACAGTCTGCTGTATTTGTCAACCTTTACCTGCATTTGTGCAAATTCGTGTGATTTTGTGCAAAACAAAAAGACTGATGTTTTCACATCAGTCTTTTGGAGGTACCACCCAGAATCGAACTGGGGATCAGGGAGTTGCAGTCCCACGCCTTACCGCTTGGCTATGGTACCATGTGGAGCGGCTGACGAGGCTCGAACTCGCTACCTCCACCTTGGCAAGGTGGCGCTCTACCAGATGAGCTACAGCCGCATATTTGGTTTTCACGCTAACGCGATTTTTGTCAGTGCCGATTAGTGACCGGACGCTTCGGGTTTAACGCTCACGGGCGGAATCGCTTTTGCTGCGGCAAAAGCCACGGCGGTTGAAACAATCCACCGGATTGTTTCTAAGAGCCGCCTTTCGATTCCTTACTCGAAAGGGATTATTTTTATAATGAGTGCTTGGGGCACTCATTATAAAAATGGTGCCTCCGGGCGGAATCGAACCACCGACACGGGGATTTTCAGTCCCCTGCTCTACCGACTGAGCTACAGAGGCATATTCTTCAATCGTTTCCGATTGAAGAATGGCGACCCGGATGGGACTTGAACCCACGGCCTCTAGCGTGACAGGCTAGCGCTCTAACCAACTGAGCTACCGGGCCAGGCCGTCGTCGCTGTTTCGTTTTCGTTCGTATCTCTCAGCGACGATGTTTATTATACAGAACCTGTGCCCAAATGTCAACACTTTTTTCAAAGTTTTTTTATTTTCTTTTTATTTCGTTGCGTGTGTTAAAAGTTCCTGCAACTCTGCGCGGCTGAAACGATAGATTTTATCACAAAACTGGCAGGTTACCTCACTATTTTCCTGTTCTTCCGCCATCTTGCAAAGTTCGGTTTTTCCCATGCTGATCAGGGCGCGCTCTACTTTTTCACGGCTGCACGCACAGCGGTAGCCGATTTCACTGGTCTGCAGAAAATCTACCTCAAAGCCATCGAGCACCGCGCGGATAATGTCCTCGAGGCTCATGCCCTTATCGAGCATAGCAGTCATGCTCTCCAGCTTTGCCAGATTGGCCTCCAGCTTGTCAATGTCGGAATCCTTCACGCCCGGCATAAGCTGCACGAGCCAGCCGCCGGCGCACTTGACCGAGCAGTCGGTATCCACGAGCACACCGAGCGCGCACGCAGACGGAATCTGCTCGCTCTCCGCGAAATAGCGGGTCAGGTCCTCGGCAATCTCGCCGTTGACGAGCGCAACTGTGCCCGTGATCGGGTCCTTCATGCCAATGTCCTTAATGACCATCAGATAGCCGCGGCCGACACCGCCGCCTACATTCAGCTTGCCGTCCGCACGCAGCGGCAGATCGACAGCCGGGTCCTGCAGATAGCCGCGCACATAGCCGTCCGAATCACCGACGCAGACGATCGCGCCGAGCGGGCCGTTGCCCTTGATCTGCACGGTCACAGAGCCGTCCTCGGCCTTGAGCTGGCTGCCCATGATGGCAGTCGCGGTCAGCGTTCGTCCGAGGGCTGCGGTAGCCAGCGGCGTGGTGCTGTGGATTTCGTGTGCGCGCTCGACCAGCTCGGTCGTGCTGGCTGCACAAATCTGGATGCCCGCATCACGGGCGATCGCGCGAAGTAACGTATCGCTCATAAGTTAATCTCTCTTTCGTGCTGTAAAGTAAATGCGGTCCTCGCCGCCCTGTACGGGCGCAAAGGACTGGTCGCCATAGGTTTTGATCTCGGTAAAGCCGGCCTGCTCCAGCATGGCGGTCAGCTGTGCAGGCTCGTAGATGCGCTCCTCGTGCGTTTCCTGCGCACGGTGCCACACATCGTCCTCCTGCTCGAAAATATCGAACTGGTAGGCGCACAGGCCGTCCTCGACCGCCGCCTGCCATACGCAGAATACGCCGTCGTCCTCGCGGACATAGCTTTCGCCGTCAATGCGGGCGAATTTCTCGGGTGTGTTGATGTCGAATACGAACAGGCCGTCCGGATTGAGGAACGTGTGTACGCGCTCAAAGGCGGTCTGCAGTGCTTCCGGCTCGGTGACGTAGTTTACGCTGTCCAGACAGCACAGGCACGCGTCTACCGCGCCGTACAGGTCCAGCTCTTCCATACGCTGATTGAGCAGCAGCGGACGCGGCTCGCAGTCCAGCGTGTTCTGCAGCGCCTGCATGAGCATTTCCGGCGATGCATCCGCGCCAATCATATCATAGCCGCGCTGCGCCAGAATGCGCGTCAGACTGCCGGTTCCGCACGCCAGATCGAGCACCAGCGACGGCTTTACGCCTTCCCGCTCAAACAGGCGCTCGAAAAAGTCTGCCCATTCCTCGTAGCCCACGTCATCCGTGAAGCGGTCATAGTATTCCGACAGAGTCTCGTAACTATTCATGGCTCTCCTCTGCTGTTTCGTCCTCTTTGAGCCGGTCGAGCATCTTTCGGTAGCCGTCCGAGCCGTACACAAGGCACTTGTTCACGCGGCTGATCGTCGCGGTGGACGCGCCGGTCTCCTGTACGATGTCACTGTAAATGCGGCCCTCATCCAGCATGCGCGCCACCTGAAAGCGCTGCACCATGGCACGCAGCTCGGCGATCGTGCACAGATCTTCAAAAAAGTCGTAGCAATCCTCGACCGTCTGCAGCTTGAGAATACCGCGAAACAGAATGTCCATATCCTCGTCCTTCAACTTTCGATTCATGGTCTATCCCTCCCTACATTCGTTTTTTCGCTCTTATACCCTGTATTATAGCACATCGCTTTTATAGTGTAAAGCGTAAAAATATTTGGTTTTCACAGGTGGACAGGTGTCCGTGTGCGGCACTCTTTTTTGCTGCACCGGGCGATTGGGGCACCTGAACCGCGCAGGCGGTTCACCCTGTCCGGGCGGCAGTTTTTTCAGCACCGGCTGAGCGGGGTGCGCGAACTGCGTCAGCGTGTTCGCCCTGACGGGCGGCTCCTTTCTCTGCACCGGCTGACCGGGGTGCTCGAACTGCCGCAGGCGGGTTCGTCCCTAACGGGCGGGGAGTTTTTCGCTGGACCTCAGCGGGGGATTCGCCGTCTGCGGACGGCGGGAGCGTGCCGCGCCCCGCGGCGGGGGCAAAAAGGAAGGACAACCTGCGGTTTTCCTTCCTCTTTGAACTCCTGCCTTTCCCTTACTTCCTAATCTGGCGCAGATTGCCGACATGTGACCGCTGCGAAACAGGGGGAACGACAGAGGATTTTTTCTTCCGTGTTTTTCTCAACCTGTTCGCAGGATCAGATACCGTACTGCTACACATATGGGCAACTCTACGCTGGGTGCGGCATGACAGTGCCGCACAATTCAATAGCGCGTTATGATAGACAGTACCTACGAAGATAAATTGTACCAAACGCCTACATTCGCAGGTGCCTTCCGGTATAACACGTTAAGGAATTGCGCGACACGGGTATGTCGCGCCTGCTTAGATAAAATCACATGTGTAGCAGTGCGTTATCTGACGCTGCGAATATGTCTCGGCATGGGAGCACACTGTGCTCCCCTACGGTAGAAAAAATCCTCTGCCGTCCCCTATTTCGAAGCGGTCACATATCGGCAATCTGCGCCAGACTCTCCCCAAAGGAAGTGGGAGTTAAGAGGGTAGAAACCTTGGTGTCTACCCTCTTGCCCCGCCGCGGGGCGCGGCGAATCCCCTCGCTGAGGTTCAGCGAAAAACTCCCCGCCCGTCAGGGACGAACACGCTTACGCAGTTCGCGCACCCCGCTCAGCCGGTGCAGAAAAAGAGCCGCCCCGTCAGGACGAACACGCTTGCGCGGTTCGTGTCCCCCGCAAAATCGGTGCAAAGAAAAAACGCAGAGGAAACCCTCTGCGTTTCGCATTAAAGCAATTTGAGCTGCTTATCCGGCAAATCCTCATCGGTAAGCAATGCGCCGATGGACGGAATACTGCGGCAGCGGTAGCGCGCATTATCGCTGAGCGCGGCGTCCTCGGTGCGGCACGCCCGCGTAATGGTATGCTTGCCGCGCAGCACCATGGTCTGCACACCCTGCGTGGAACGGCTCGCCTTGACATCAAGCATGCTCGCGCGGAACGTGAGCGCACGGTTGGCGGTCGAGAACATGGTGATCTCGCTCTCCTCCTCGATCGGGTGGAAGAACGCCACAGCCGGCGCCTTATCCGAGTACGCGCCTGTCAGGCGGCGTCGGTTGGTCTTGGTCTCGAAGGATTCCATAGAAAACCGGGCTGCCTTGCCGTTTTTGAACACAACGACCATACTGCCCTTGTAATCTCCCGGCAGAACCGCGTAAACCGGCATTTCGCCCTCGTCCATCTCGAGCTTAGACGCAAGGTAATCACCGAGCACAGACGCCTTGCTGTCCTCAAAATCGTACAGGTGCGCCTTGTACGCCTGCTGCATATTGGTGAAAAAGATAATTTCGTTCTTGTTGGTCGCCTCAGCCGTCCAGAACACCTCATCGCCCTCTTTGAGCTTATGGTCCTGCGACATGCGCCACGACTGCGGCGTAATCTTCTTGAAGTAGCCCTCGCGGGTGAGGAACAGCAGCACCGGATAATCCTCGATGTGATCCTCCTCGTCGAACTGCTGCACGTTGTCCGCGGTGATGATGCGCGTGCAGCGCTCGGAGGGGTACTTCTTGATGATCTGCTCCAGCTCTTTGATGATGATATTGCGGATCTTCGCCTTGGATTTGACGATTTCCTCCAGCTTTTTAATCTCGTTTTCGAGTGCTTCGGTCTCCTGCGTGCGCTTCAGGATATACTCCTTGTTGATGTTGCGCAGACGGATATCCGCAATAAATTCGGCCTGGATTTTGTCGATGCCGAAGCCTTCCATCAGGTTCGGGATAACATTTGCGTCCTCTTCGGTCTCGCGGATGATTTTAATCGCCTTGTCGATATCGAGCAGGATTTTGCGCAGACCGAGCAGCAGATGCAGCTTGTCCTTCTTCTTGTTGAGGTCGAAGAACACGCGGCGGCGAACGCATTCGGTGCGCCACGCTGTCCACTCATCGAGCAGTTCGGCTACGCCGAGCACGCGCGGCATGCCTGCAATCAGCACGTTGAAGTTGCAGGAGAAGCTGTCCTGCAGGGTGGTCATCTTCATCAGCTTGGCCATCAGCTTTTCCGGGTCGGTGCCGCGCTTGAGGTCGATGGCGATCTTCAGACCGGAAAGGTCGGTCTCGTCGCGCACATCGGCAATCTCGCGCACCTTGCCGTTCTTGACCAGCTCGGCGATCTTGTCGATGATGGCCTCGATGGTGGTCGTGTACGGAATCTCCGTGATCTCGATCAGGTTGTCTTTCTTGTTGTACGCCCATTTTGCACGCACCTTGAACGAGCCGCGTCCGGTGCGGTAGATGGCACGCATTTCCGCTTCATCGTAGATGAGTTCGCCGCCGGTGGTAAAATCCGGCGCAGGCAGCGTGGAAAGAATGTCGTGCTCGGGGTTTTTGATAAGCTCGATGGTCGTGCGGCAGACTTCCGCGAGGTTAAAGCCGCAGAAATTGGATGCCATGCCGACCGCAATGCCGGTATTCGCGGACACGAGAATGTTCGGGTAGGTCGTCGGCAACAGCGTCGGCTCCTTCATCTCGCCGTCATAGTTATCCACAAAATCCACCGCGTCGGTGTCGATATCGCGGAACAGCTCGGCACAGAACGCATCCAGCTTTGCCTCGGTATAACGCGGCGCGGCGTATGCCATATCGCGCGAATATACCTTGCCGAAGTTGCCCTTGCTGTCCACAAACGGCATGAGAAGCGCCTCATTGCCGCGTGTCAGGCGCACCATAGTCTCGTAGATAGCCGCATCGCCATGCGGGTTCAGCTTCATGGTCTGACCCACGATGTTCGCGGATTTGGTGCGGTTGCCGTTCAGCAGGCCCATCTTGTACATGGTGTACAGCAGCTTGCGGTGAGACGGCTTGAAGCCGTCAATCTCCGGGATCGCGCGGGACACGATAACGCTCATCGCGTACGGCATGTAGTTCTCGCGCAGCGTGTCCGTGATGCGCTGATCGACCGAAGGGTGTTCTTTATATACTTTTGGTTCGTCGGTTTTCTTTTTTGCCATTATGCTCTCCTTTGCAGGATTTTCTTTCTACGTTTTGCGCCGCCCAGATACTCGCCGAACGGCAGATAAGACAGTGTGACCGCAATCGCCAATCCGCCCGCAAGCGCAAGCGCAAACATCTGCCACAGCCGCAGATAAGTAACCTGCGGCTGCCGTGTCGTCCATTCGTTCCACAGACGCAGCACCAGCGGATGTGCCAGATACAGTCCGAAGGAATGCCGCGCGATAAACTGCAGCGGCTTCGGAATCTCCGGCAGCCTGCTGAACAGTGCCCACAGCACGGCCCATGTCAGCAGTGTGTAAACCGTTGCGTCCGGCCGCAGACCCATTTTATAGGCTGCCGCAGAATTCTCTTCCGTCATCAGCACCAGCATCGCCGAAAGCACCCATAGCGGCAGACAGACGCGCAGGCGCAGTCGGTTGCTCAGACCAGATTTCGCCAGCCATGCACCGATGTTGTAGAACAGCGGCCAGCACACGAACAGACTGATCGGCGCCACCGGAAACTGCCACTGCAGCTGACCGACGGTCAGCAGGTAAAGGACAATCTCCATACCGAAGGTCAGGCCTGCGGACAGGAGCAGCGTCACCGCCGGATGCCGCTCTACCGCACGGCAGAACAGCTCGCTGAGCAGGATCAGCTGCACCAGTATGAATATGTAATACAAGTGGACGTAACTGCCGCCTGTCAGAATGTTTTTGATCGGATGTGCATGCGGTTTGCCGAACACGGCGTCCACCGCAAGGTAAAGGACCGACCAGATCAGATATGCCGGCAGCACGCGTTTCAGCCGCCGCTTTGCCGTCTGCACCGCAGACTGACCGCTATGCTGCAGCCACGAGTACATGTGTCCGTAGCCGGACAGCATGATAAACAGCGGCACAGCAAACCGCGCTATCTGATTGCAGGATACACCGACCGGGTTCATGCGGCCTGCCGAAACGTGTATCATCACCACGGCCAGCGCCGCAACTGCCCGCAGGCCGTCCATTTGCCGAATCCTCATGTCGCTATCCCCCACTTTTGCCCTTACGAAATATCTGCCAGCTCGAGATAATCCGCGCCATTCTCGGCGATATACTCCTTGCGTCCGGCAAGGTTGTCGCCGAGCAGCAGGTCGAACATTTCGCTCGTGGCAGCCGCTTCATCCGGCGTAATGCGGATCAGGCGGCGGTTTTCGGGGTTCATGGTGGTCTCCCACATCATTTCGGGCTGGTTCTCGCCGAGACCCTTGGAGCGCTGGATAAGAATCTTTTTGCCCTCCAGCTTTTTGAGGATAGCCGCTTTTTCGCTCTCATCGAACGCAAAATAGCTCTTGTCACGGTAGGTGATCTCATACAGCGGCGACTCCGCAATATAAACGTAGCCCTGTTCGATGAGCGTTGGCACCAGACGGTACAGCATGGTCAGAATGAGCGTGCGGATCTGGAAGCCGTCCACATCGGCATCGGTGCAGATGATGATACGGTGCCAGCGCAGGCTTTCGAGGTCGAACGCAGAAAGGTCCTTTGCCGCCTTGCCGCGCACCTCGACACCGCAGCCGAGGACTTTGAGAAGGTCGGTGATGATGTCATTCTTAAAGATTTTATCGTAATCCGCCTTGAGGCAGTTGAGGATTTTGCCGCGCACCGGCATGATGGCCTGAAATTCACTGTCGCGGCCCTGTTTTACCGAACCGAGTGCGGAATCGCCCTCGACGATATACAGCTCACGGCGGGACGCATCCTTGGTGCGGCAGTCCACGAACTTCTGCACACGGTTAGCGAGGTCAATATTGCCGGACAGCTTCTTTTTGATATTCAGACGCGCCTTTTCCGCCTGTTCGCGGCTGCGCTTGTTGATCAGGATCTGCTCGGCGATCTTGTCTGCCTCGGCCTTGTTCTCGATAAAGTAGATCTCGAGTCCTTCCTTTAGGAACTCGGTCATGGCCTCCTGGATGAACTTGTTGGTGATGGCCTTCTTGGTCTGGTTCTCGTAGGAGGTCTGAGTGGAGAAGCAGTTGGTGACAAGCACGAGGCTGTCGAAAATATCCTGATAAGTGACCTTGCTCTCGCTCTTGTTGTACTTGTTGTTCTGCTTGAGATACGCATCGATGGCGGACACGAACGCCGAGCGAACGGCCTTGTCCGGTGCACCGCCGTGCTCCAGCCACGAGGAGTTGTGGTAGTACTCGATCTGCGACACCGCCGAGGAGAAGCAGAACGCGCACGACAGCTTCACCTTGTACTCGGCCTTGTCGGCGCGGTCGCGTCCGCGTCGTTCGCCCTCGAGGAACTGCACCGAGGTCAGCGGATTTTCGCCTGCCAGCTCGGTCACATAGTCCACAATGCCGTTCTGATAAAGAAATTCGGTGGTCTCGTACCTGCTTCCCACCTGATTTTTCAGCACAAACTTGATATGGCTGTTGACGACCGCCTGCCGCTTGAGCGTATCCAGATAATAATCCACAGGGATGTTGATATCCGTGAAGACCTCAAGATCGGGCTTCCAGCGGATGGTCGTGCCGGTTTTGCGCGCGTTCGTCGCCTTCTTGGTGTAGCCTTCCTTGGTGCCGGTCTTGTTTTCGCCCTTTTCAAAGTGCAGGCCGTACTCGAAGCCGTCACGGATGACGGTGACGTCCATGTACTCCGAGGAATACTGCGTCGCGCAAGTGCCCAGACCGTTAAGGCCGAGCGAAAACTCATAGTTTTCGCCGGTATCGTTCTTGTACTTGCCACCTGCGTACAGCTCGCAGAAGACCAGCTCCCAGTTGTAGCGCTGCTCGTTTTCGTTCCATTCGATCGGGATACCGCGGCCATGGTCAGCGACTTCGATCGAGCCGTCCGCATAGCGTGTGGTGATGATCTCGGTGCCGTGTCCCTCTCGTGCCTCGTCGATCGAGTTGGACAGAATCTCAAAGACCGCGTGCTCGCAGCCCTCCAGTCCGTCCGAGCCGAAGATAACGCCCGGGCGCTTGCGCACACGGTCCGCACCCTTCAGCGAGGAGATGCTTTCGTTGCCGTATGACGGCTTTGCTTTGCTCATATATACTTTAACTCCCAATTTCCGAAGTTTTACTTACTTTATTATATCTGTTCAGATATGAAATAGTCATTTATATCAATTTTACACCATATCATTGTTTATGTCAATAAAACAGAACAATTGTTCTGTTTTTGCAATCCATAGAAATGCTAAAACCAGACAAACCACTGCCTTGACCCCCCATTTTGCCCGAACGCAAAAATGCGCGCTCTCAGTTCCTGCTGAAAGCGCGTTGTATGGGGCAACACCGCGCAATTAAAGCAGCGGCTTCTTGCGCAGACTCCGGTCGCGCTACCGCGGTACTTTGCGGAAATTGTGTGGTATTGCCCAATGGGTGTCTTGCACCTCTTGTTTTTGGACTGTCCGGGAGCCTGCGCGGTATTCCGTCCCACAGGGCCAGACAGATTTTTGAAGGATTGACTGCTCACACAGTCGGAGAAAAAGATTCCCTATGAAGTATCTATTTCAAAAGGGATGGCAAGTGGTTTTTAGCACTCAGCTTGCTGTTCCCTTGCTGTGATTACAGGATACAGGAATCCCATGTCTAAAGTATGTAGAAAGTTTGAAGAAACCGTAAACATACCGTTTCTAAATTGAAAATGACGCGACCGCAAACCCGATACGTCCATTTTTAATTCAGCAGAGCCGTCACTTCTTCCAGAGTATCCGCAAAATAGATTTTCTTCTGCCGTTCTTTGGTGGACAGCTCCATCTCGATCATGTGGTCGAGCAGTGCCTTCATATGGTCGTAATAGCCGTTGAGATTATAGAAAATGCACGGTGCATCCAGATGGTTCAGCGCCAGCTTGCTCATCACCTCGGCAATCTCCTCGAGCGTGCCCGTACCGCCCGGAAAGGCGATGAACGCGTCTCCAAGCTCGATCATTTTGGTTTTGCGATCGGTCATATCCTCGGTGACGATCAGCTCGGTCAGACCGTCCAGCTGCAGCTCCTGCTCGATAAAAAAGCGCGGCTCTACGCCGATTACCTTGCCGCCTGCGGCCAGTACGCTCTCCGCGACCGCGCCCATCAAACCGACCCGTGAGCCGCCGTAGACCAGTGTATGGCCGTGCCCGCCAATCCATGCGCCAAGCTCGCGCACGGCGGTTTTAAGGGCAGGCTCGCGGCCCTCGTTTGCACCCAGATATACGGTTATATTCATAATTTTGTCCTCCATTATACAGGTGTATGCAGGGTTATCGGCGGTAATGCTGGAAATTCTGATTTGCTAATTTGCACCAGCTAATCGGGGTACACAAACTGCGCAAGTGGGTTCATGCGCCCTGCTGGGTCGGTGCAGAAAAAAGAAAAGAGCAGACGTTTAACCATCTGCTCTCTGGAAATTCTATTTTAGCGGAACTTCTTCTTCTTTGCGCGTGCAGCCTCAGACTTCTTGCGGCGCTTTACGCTCGGGCTTTCATAATGCTCACGCTTGCGGAGCTCGGAAAGCGTACCCGCCTTGGCACACGAACGCTTGAAGCGACGCAGTGCGCTGTCAATAGACTCATTTTCCTTGATGCGGATCTCCGACACAGTTTTCCCTCCCTCCGCACGTTCCCCTCATGAGGATCGCTTAGCACAGTTTGTATACATCCGTACACAAAACCGTAAGGATATTATATCGAATTTCCGCGTCAATGTCAACTACTTTTTCCCGTAGTTTTCGATTTTTTCTTTTTGACGCGGAAATCCGGCATTCCTTCTTACTTTACGACAAGGTTTACGATCTTGCCCGGAACAACGATCTGCTTTACGATCTGCTTGCCCTCGATGGCGTGCTGTACCTTTTCCTCTGCCAGTGCGGTGTCAATCGCAGTCTGCTTGTCCGCATCGACTGCCAGCTTAATAGTGCACTTCAGCTTGCCGTTTACCTGTACCGCCAGTTCTACCATGCTCTCGACGGTCTTGGCCTCGTCGTAGGTCGGCCACGGTGCTACAGAGAGCAGACCGGTCTCGCCCATCTGCTGCCACAGTTCCTCGGTGATATGCGGTGCAAACGGATTGAGCAGTGCCAGGAAGGTCTTGTACTCAGCCTTGTTTACGCCCTTGTCGTAGAACTCGTTGAGCATGGTCATCAGCGCTGCGATAGCGGTGTTGGCCTTGAGATTGTCTGCATCCTCACCGACCTTCTTGATGGTACGGTTCATAAGAACCTCGTGCTGCTCGGAGTAGGTGTCGCCGTCCTGTACCTTGTCAGCCAGCGCCCATACACGCTCGAGGAAGCGGCGACAGCCCTTGATGGACTTCGGGCTCCACGGAGCAGCCTTCTCAAAGTCGCCGATGAACATCTCGTACAGACGCATGGTATCTGCGCCGTAGGTGTCAACGATTTCGTCCGGGTTGACGACGTTGCCGCGGCTCTTGGACATCTTCTCGCCGTTCTCGCCGAGGATCATGCCGTGGCTGGTGCGCTTTGCATACGGCTCCTTGGTCGGCACTACGCCGATGTCATACAGGAACTTATGCCAGAAACGGCTGTACAGCAGATGCAGCGTGGTGTGCTCCATGCCGCCGTTGTACCAGTCAACCGGAGACCAGTATTTCAGTGCTTCCGGCGAAGCAAGCGCCTTGTCGTTGTGCGGGTCCATATAGCGCAGGAAGTACCAGGAGGAACCGGCCCACTGCGGCATGGTATCGGTCTCGCGCTTTGCCGGACCGCCGCAGCACGGACAGGTGGTGTTTACCCAGTCGGTCATGTGCGCCAGCGGAGACTCGCCGTTGTCGGTCGGCTCGTAGCTGGTTACGTTCGGCAGCTCAAGCGGCAGCTGATCCTCCGGCAGAGCCACATAGCCGCACTTGTCGCACTTGACGATCGGAATCGGCTCGCCCCAGTAACGCTGACGGGAGAATACCCAGTCACGCAGCTTGTACTGCACCTTGGCATGGCCGATGCCCTTCTCGCCCAGCCACTCGATCATAGCCGGGATCGCATCCTTGACAGTCTTGCCGTTCAGAAAATCGGAATTTACCAGAATGCCGGTCTCATCCTTTGCGGTAAAGGCTGCCTTCTGGACATCCTCGCCGCCGGAAACGACCTCGATAATCTCACAGCCGAACTTCTTTGCAAACTCCCAGTCGCGGTCATCGTGCGCCGGGACAGCCATGATGGCACCGGTGCCGTAGCCCATCAGAACATAGTCAGAAACGAAGATCGGGATCTGCTTGCCGTTTACCGGATTGATTGCTGCAACGCCGTCCAGCTTAACGCCGGTCTTGTCCTTGTTCAGCTCGGTGCGCTCGAAGTCGGACTTGCGGGCAGCCTCCTCGCGGTACGCGCGAATGTCCTCGATGTTGTTCAGCTTGTCTGCCCACTGCTCGATCATCGGGTGCTCCGGGGAGATTACCATATAGGTCGCGCCGAACAGGGTGTCCGGACGGGTGGTGTAAACGGTCAGCGTATCGCCCTCAGTGGTCTTGAAATCCACCTCGGCACCAGTGGAACGGCCAATCCAGTTGCGCTGCTGAATCTTAACGCGTTCAATATAATCCACATCTTCCAGATCGTCGATCAGACGCTGTGCGTACTTGGTGATGGCGAGCATCCACTGGCTCTTGGTCTTGTGAACGACCTCGCTGCCGCAGCGCTCACAAACGCCGTTGACAACCTCCTCGTTCGCCAGAACGCACTTGCAGGAGGTGCACCAGTTTACGCTCATTTCCTTCTTGTAGGCCAGGCCCTTCTTGAACAGCTGCAGGAAAATCCACTGGGTCCACTTGTAGTAGCTCGGGTCGGTGGTATTGATCTCACGCGACCAGTCGAACGACAGACCGAGGCTCTTGAGCTGGCTCTTGAAGCGTGCGATGTTCTTCTTGGTGACCTCTGCCGGATGAACATGGTTCTTGATAGCAAAGTTCTCAGTCGGCAGACCGAATGCGTCCCAGCCCATCGGATACAGCACGTTGTAGCCCTGCATGCGCTTTTTGCGCGCAACGATATCCAGTGCGGTGTAGGAGCGCGGATGGCCTACATGCAGACCCTGACCGGACGGATACGGGAACTCAACGAGTGCATAGAACTTCTCCTTGTCCGAGTCATTCTCGGCGCAGAAGCACTGCTTCTCGTCCCAGATGTCCTGCCATTTCTTTTCTACTTGTTTATGATCGTACTTCAACGGATTCTCCCCCTAAAGTGAGTTTTTGATTTTGAGCGCGACAACGCGGCGGACACGTTTCCGGGGCCGCCGCATGTCGGTATTTTACTTGTCCTCGATACCCAGCTCTTCAAGCGTTACCGGCGTGCCGTCCTTCCACAGGTTCTCCAGATTGTAGAACTTGCGTGCCTCCGGCATGAATACATGCAGTACAGCGCAGCCGTAGTCCAGCAGCATCCACTGTGCGGATTCATAGCCCTCGGTGTGGTGCGGCATCTCGTCGTGATCGTACTTCAGGTGCCACTCTACATTGTCCGCCAGTGCCTTAACCTGCGTAGTGGAGGACGCAGAGCAGATGACGAAATACTCGGTCAGCTCGGTCAGGCGCTCAACATGCAGCACCTCAATGCCCTGAGCCTTTTTCTCGATCAGCGCTTCGCAGATCGCCTTTACAGTTTCTTTTGCAGTCAAAGTATAAACTCCTTTTGTGCGGCAGAAAAGGGTTTGCCTTTCTGCCGATTATGGTATATTGCCTTTATTATGCCTCGGGATCGTATGTTCCGCCATCGTCTCCGCCGGAGGAAGCACCGCTGTCCTCTCCGCCGCCGGTGTAATCGCCGCCGGAGTAGTCGCCGCCGCTCTCCTCACCGGAGCCGCTGCCGTTGTCGCCGCCGGAAGAGTCTCCGCCGCTGTCGCCGCCCGAGTAGTCATTGTTATCCGAATAATCACCGCCCGAGCCGCTGTTATCGTAGGATGGCTCATCGTAGCTGTAATCCGGTTCTTCGTAATAATCTTCGCTGTAATCGTACGAGCCGGAGGTATCACCCCATACATTATCTTCCTCGCCCGAGCTTACATAGCCGCCCGAGTAGGTAGTGGTATCCGGTCCGCCGACAATGTCCAGCTTGGAGATCGGCTCCTCGTAGGGGTTGAAATACTTGTTTACCAGCTCCAACGTCTGGTCGTAATACGGGAAGAAGAACGAATACTGCACCGAGGTGCCCGCCGTGCTCATCTTGCCGTAGCCGGGCAGTGTAAAGAACTGAATGCTGCTGTTGTCGATCTGCATGGCCTGCATGCCCATCCACAGCAGCTCGCCGGCGCTGAAGTCGGTCTTGACGTTCTTGAACACGGCCTCTGCGATCGAGCGGATCTTGGTCACGTTCTTGATCTGCAGCACCTGACCTGCCAGCGACTTGAGGAACTTCTGCTGATTCTCTACACGGCCTTCATCGCCGTTGGTGTACTGTACGGTGTAATCGTTGTTGTGTCTCCAGCGCAGAAAGCCGACAGTCTGCTTGCCGTCCAGATGCTGCTGGCCTTTTTTCAGGTCGATGTGCAGATTCTGCGACGGATCATCGTACTTCATATCGAACGGCACGTCATAATCCACGCCGCCGATCGCATCCACGATGGCTGCAATGCCGTCAAAATTGACGATAACGTATTTATCCGGCCGGAAGCCCATCAGACGCTCGATTTCCTTGCTCGTCTGCTCGATGTTGCCGCCCTTGCCGCCGGTATCCATGCCGTAGGCCGCGTTGATCTTCTTGCTCGCGCCGGTTGCCGTGTTGTTGCACATGGTGTCGCGCGGGATGTTCATGACGTTGATGGTCTTATCCTTGGTATCCATGGTTGCGACCATCAAAGCGTCTGTTCGTGTTTCGTCCTCATCAACTGCACCGACCACGAACGTAAACACATCGTCAATGCGGGTGCCCGAGTTGAGCAGGCTGCTCACATCGACCTTATCGCCGTTTTCCTTGTCCTTGATCGTCGCCTGCGGCGAACGGATGAACCACACCGCTGCAGCAGCTGCACACGCGAACAGCACCAGCACAACCGCCATAACGATGGCAATGCGCTTGCCCTTCTGTCTGGGTGTCAGCTTTTTTTTCTCCTTCGGAGCCTTTCCCTTTTTGCCGCCCGGCTTGGGTGCCGAGATCGGCTGGTGGTTCCCTTCCGGCTTGGGCGCTGCCTGCTGTGCCGGAGTGCTGTCTCCGTTGCGGTTTTTCCTGCCGCCGCTTCCTCCGAATAGTTTCAAACGATTCCTGCCTCCATTTTACTTGTCCCGCCAGCTGACACCCTGCCGGATCATATCATTATAAGCGGCAATGGTATCGCTGTGGATGAGTTTTCCGCGTGCGACCAGCTCGGTCAGCGTCTGGTCATAGCAGTAGAGCAGGGCACTGTCGATGTCGATCTGCGCCAGCTCACGCGCCTTGTCCACGCCGGGAAAATCACGAGTTTCTTCGATGTAATCCGCCAGATACAAGATCTTGTCAAGCAGCGTCATATGGTTCTTGCCGGTGGTGTGGCAGGCGATGGCATCGCAGATATCCTCGGGCATGTGGTATTCGGCCCGCGCGATGGCTGCCGCCGTTTTTCCGTGCAGCATTTTCGGCTCGCTTTTTTCGACGGTACAGGGTATTATACCGTATTTCTCGCATAAATTCAACTGTTCTTGCGGAGAAAGATATTTTGTTATGTCATGCAAAATGCCTGCGGTACCCGCTTTTTCCGGGTCCTCGCCGTACTTTTCTGCCAGCATGATCGCCGCACGCTCCACGCCGAGCGAGTGCTCATAGCGGTAGCCCTGCAGTCTGGAAAGGATACTTTTACGCATTTCTTCATTACATAACATAACTTTTCCCGCCTTTCTCTGTATTTCTTGCCGCAAAACTGCAGCTTTGCCGACAAGGAGGAACGAGCCGCAGGCCGTTCCTAAGTCATACAAAAATACTGGTTTTGAACAAGCTGCTGTATTTATCTGTCAAACCTGTATTTTACAGGCTTAATAGCCGTACAAATGCTTTTCTTCGATGTAATCCGCGACCGATTCCGGTGTATAGCATCGCAGTGCACCGCCCTGCCGCAGCTCGGTTGAAGAAATGGTCAGGCTGTCGCCCTGCACCAGTTCTACGGTTGCACCGAGCGAATCCTTGAGTGCCGCCGCCTTTTCGCGCAGCGCGTCCCAGTCCTCGTTTTCGCGGGCGCAGACAGCAAGCGAAGCCAGCCGCGCGATCTCGTCCGGCGCACGCCAGATTCTGTCAAACGAGAGCAGCATATCCGTGCCGACGATCAGGTGCAGGTCGGTCTCACCGCGTGCATGAAGCGCGCGGAGCGTGTCCACCGTGTAGCTTGCGCCGCCGCGGTCGATCTCGATGGTGTCCAACTGTGCCCACGGCATATCTGCCGTCAGGCGGCGCACCATTTCGCACCGGTCCTCTGCGGACGCGGTGTTCTCCGGCAGAGCCTTGTGCGGCGGAATATTGGTCGGAATGAACAGCACCCGATCTAAGTTCAGCGCACGGTGCGCGAGTTCCGCCGCGTGCAGATGTCCCAGATGCGGCGGATTGAACGTACCGCCGAGAATCCCTGTCCTCATTTTACCAGAACGATCTTGCGCTTGTCCTCATCGCTGGACTGGCGGTACAGCACAAACTTGGAGCCGATGCACTGTACAGCGTCCGCGCCGGTGGCCTCGCAGAGCGCCTCGGATACCGTGCGCGGCGTCAGCATCGCACTCTCGAGCACCTTGCCCTTGACCAGTTCATGGGATTCGAGCAGCGCGTCCAGTTCGCGTTCTACCGCGTCGGTTACGCCTTCCTTGCCGATGATCAGCGTGACTGCCAGCGGGTTTGCCATTGCACGAAGCTGTGCGCGTTGTTTTGTGTTAAGCATAAATGTAAACTCCTGTAATTTCGTTATATTTTTTTCGTAGGGCGGGCTGCCCTACGGATTCGCTTATATTTTATCCTTTAAGACTTCTTTCAGCTTATTCAAAGCATTTGCCCGATGAGAGATTGTATTCTTGACCTCTGCGGGCAGTTCGCCGAAGGTACAGCCGTATTTCTCGACATAGAACAGCGGGTCATAGCCGAAGCCGCCTGCACCGTGGTTCTCGCGGAGCAGTTCTCCTTCACATTCACCGCGCACGGTGAGCGTTTCGCCGTCCGCAAGCACACACGCGATCGCGCACACGAAACGGCAGGCGCGGTTTTCCTTATCCTGCATATTTTGCAGCAGGAAGGCATTGCGGTCCTCGTCCGTACCCTCGCAGTAGCGCGCGGAGTAGATACCGGGAGCGCCGTCCAACGCATCCACACACAGGCCGCTGTCGTCCGCGAGAGCGGGCAGACCAGTGAATGCTGCGGCGGATTTTGCCTTGATCATGGCGTTTTCCTCGAAGGTTTTGCCGTTTTCCTCGGGTTCGGGCGCACCCTCCGGCAGCGGAATGATTTCGATGCCGAGGCTGCTCACGATAGCGGACAGTTCTGCCAGCTTTTTCTTGTTATGGGAAGCAAGTACAAACTGCATTACAGACTTTCCCCCATCACCTTGGCCTGCTTGCGGCACAGCGTCAGGCAGCCGCGCTTGCCGAGTCCGAGCAGCTTGCGCAGCTCGGTATCCGTGAACGGACGGCCCTCGCCGGTGCCCTGCACCTCGATGAACTCACCCTTGCTCGTCATAACCACGTTGCAGTCCACGATGGCGTGGCTGTCCTCGGCGTAGTTGAGGTCGAGTACGGCTTCGTCCTCAAAAATGCCGACCGAAACGGCTGCAACCTGTGCAGTGAGCGGCATTTTCTCGATCACGCCATCGGCCAGCAGCTTTTTGCATGCAAGCCAGAGTGCAACAAATCCGCCGGTGATGGACGCGCAGCGCGTGCCGCCGTCCGCCTGAATAACATCGCAGTCAATCGTGATCTGGCGCTCACCGAGTGCTTCGCGGTCAACGACCGCACGCAGCGCACGGCCGATCAGGCGCTGAATCTCACTCGAGCGGCCGTCCAGCTTGAGCGACTTGATATCGCGTTTTTTGCGGGTGTTGGTCGCACGCGGGAGCATCGCGTACTCGGCGGTTACCCATCCGAGACCCTTGCCCTCGAGGAACGGCGGTACCTTTTCCTCGACCGACGCGGTGCAGATGACCTTGGTGTTGCCCATCTCAACCAGCACCGAGCCTTCCGCGTACATCGTATAATCAGTGATAATCTTCACCGGACGCATTGCGCCCTTGGTTCTTCCGTCAGGTCTCTGCATTTTCGTCCTCCTCGCTCTGTTCCTCGTCGTTTTCTGCGTTTTCATGAACCGGCGGCAGGATAGCCTCCAGGAATGCCGCACGATCAAAGTCGATCAAATCGTCAATGCCCTCGCCAACGCCGACCAGCTTGACCGGAACACCCAGTCCTGCCGAAATAGCGATCACGATGCCGCCCTTAGCGGTGCCGTCCAGCTTGGTGAGGATGATGCCGGTCAGCTCGGCAGCCTTGTTGAACTCCTCGGCCTGATGAACCGCATTCTGACCGGTGGTCGCGTCCAGCACGAGCAGCGTTTCGCGCGAAGCGTCCGGCAGCTCTCGGGAGATAACGCGGTCGATCTTCGCCAGCTCGTTCATCAGGTTGGCCTTGTTGTGCAGACGGCCTGCCGTATCCACGATGATAATATCGCTGCCGCGTGCCTTGGCCGCCGAGATGGAGTCAAACACAACAGCCGCCGGGTCTGCGCCCTCGCCATGGCGTACGATGTCCGCACCGGCACGTTTAGCCCAAATTTCCAACTGGTCAGCCGCCGCCGCGCGGAAGGTATCCGCCGCCGACAGCATAACCTTTTTGCCCTCATTGACATAGCGGGCCGCCAGCTTGCCGATCGAGGTCGTCTTGCCGACACCGTTGACGCCGATCACCAGAATGACCGCCGGCTTGCCGTCCGTATTCAACGGCTGGTTGTCGAGCATATTGTCGGTCAGCACCTCGCGGAGCAGATCGCGCAGCTCGTCCGCCGTGGTGGTCTTGCGCAGCTTGGCGCGCTTTTCGACCTCAGCGACGATCTTCGCCGCCGTGGACGCACCGACGTCCGACAGGATGAGTGCTTCTTCCAGCTCCTCGAGCAGATCATCGTCGATCTTGACAAATGCCGCAAACACGCTGTCCAGCGAATGGCTCACCGCATCCGAGGTTTTCTTGAAGCCCTGCTTAATTTTATCAAAAAATCCCATGCTTATCTCCTTATGTTTTATCTTGCAAATCAGGAATCCGTATTTAGTAATTATTTCCCGTAGTAGTTGATACGCCAGTTTTCCCAGTCCGTGCGGTCAATCCGCTCACCCAAGAGAACATAGCCGCGGGCGTGTCCCCAGTGCCGAAACTCGACCGGATGCCGCGCCGCATAGCCGTCTGTCGTAAGAGAGCCGTTCGGCAATCGCCTTTCCACATCCAGCCGATACGGATATTTTGCGCTTCGCATATCCATTGCCGCAATTCTCCATTTCCCATTCTCAATTTCCCATTACTTAATAGTATTTTTGAGCCGTTTTTCCGCCTCAGCCAGATTGAGCATCAGCATTTTGGAAACGCCCTGCTCCTGCATGGTCACGCCGTAGAGCATATCTGCTTCTTCCATTGTACCACGTCTGTGGGTAATTACAATAAATTGTGTCGAATCTGTCAGGCGGCGAATGTATTTTGCAAACCGCTGCACGTTTACATCATCGAGCGCGGCTTCGATCTCATCGAGCACGCAGAACGGCGTAGGCCGCAGCTTGAGAATCGCAAAGTACAGCGCAATGGCGACAAACGCCTTTTCACCGCCCGAGAGCAGCGTAATCGTTTTCACCGCCTTGCCCGGCGGAGACACGCGGATGTCGATACCGCAGTTCAGAATATCCGAGGTATCGGCAAGCTGCAGTTCGGCGTGTCCGCCGCCGAAGATCTCGCGGAAGGTATCGCGGAAGTACACATTCAGCTTGGCGAACTCGGATGCGAAAATCTCCTTCATGCTGACGGTCAGCTGGTCGATGACCTTGCGCAGATCGGTCTGCGCGGTCTCGAGGTCGTCCTTCTGCTCCCGCAGGAAACTGTACCGCTCCTGCACACGCTGAAATTCGTCCACCGCATCCAAATTGACGTTGCCGAGCGCCCGCATTTTCACGCGCAGCTCCTGCACGCGGCCGCGCGTTTCACCGAGGTTTCCAATCGGTTTGGCGATCTCTGCCGCCGGTGTGGGTGTCAGCTCGTAGCTTTCCCACATTTTATCCAGAATCTGTGTTTCCTCGGTTTTCAGCTGTCCGGCGCGGTTTTCCAGTCGGGCGGTCTCGCGTTCGAGTTCAAGGATTTCCTCGTTGCGGCTCTGTGCCGCCTTTTCCAGACGGACCCGTTCGCCCTCGGTCTGTTCGCGCCTGCCGGTCTGCCGCGCAAGCTGTTCGCTGAGCAGCCGGGCGGTTGTGTCGCGTCCGTGCTTGGCTGCGCGGACTTGGGTGAGTTCATCGGTCAGGCGTGCGATTTCCGCCGCAAAGCCTGCAATCGTCTGCTCCGCACCGGACACGCCCGCGTCGAGGTCGGCCTTGAGCCGCTCAAGTTCCGCGAGTGCGCGTGCTTCGCTGTCCTGCGCCGTGCGCATCTCCGCGAGCGCGGTCTGCGCGGCTGTGATGCGCGAAGCCGTCTGCGCCAGCTGTTCCGCGGCGGCGTTCACTGCCGTACGGTGCTCGGTGCAGACCTGCTCGGCAGCTGCAAGCGCCTGCTCTGCGGCAGACCGGCGCTCCGTGCAGGCGGCAAGTGTCTGTTCATACTTCTGCTGTGTCGCTGTGAAGTTAGTCTGTTCAGAAATCAGGCTGTCATACCGTTTCTGCAGGCTTTCCAACAGGAATTTATGCTGTTTTACCGAAGCAGCAAGTCCTGCTCTCTCCTGCTCCGCGCGGCGGCGGTCGGTTTCGATGGCCTGCGCCTGCGCGGCAAGCGATTCCAGTTCCTGTCCTGCAGCCTGCTCGGTCTGTGCCAGCATTTTTCGCTCCTGCTCGAGTGCGCGCACGCGCTCCTCGGCGGCGTGCAGGCGTTCCGCCCGCGCCAGTGCGCCGGTGCCGCGGGAGGCCGAGCCGCCTGTCATGGCACCGCCTGCCTGCAGGATTTGTCCGTCTAAGGTGACAATGCGAAACCGGTGTCCGTACGCCTTGGCCAGTGCCAGCGCGGTGTCCATGTTCTCCGAAATGACCGTGCGCGCCAGCAGATTGCACACAATATTCTTATATTTTTCATTAAATCTGACGAGAGCATCCGCGGTGCCGAAGCAGCCGTTCTGCCGTTCCAGGCCGGTCTCCCGCAGGCTGTTTGCCCGAATGGTATCCAGCGGCAGGAAGGTCGCGCGGCCGCCGTCCGTGCGCTTAAGGTACGAAATGCACTGCTTGCCCACGCTCGTGCTGTCCACCACGATGGAGGACGCTGACGCACCGAGTGCAGTGTCGATTGCCGTCACGAACCGCTTTTCAGTCGTGATGAGCGCGGAAACCGGACCGTGCACGCCGTTCATCGCACCCTTTTCGGCCTGCCGCATAACGGCTTTCACCGACCGAGAGAAACCCTCGTACTCGTGCTGCATGTCAGTCAGCATTTTTACGCGGCTCTGCATTTCGCTCAGCGAGGACTGCGCTGCTCGCAGGTCGTTCTGCGCCTGCTCGGCCTTTCGGCGGCAGGTCTCCGCCTGAGCGGCGGCCGTCTGCGCCTGCTTTGCCGTTTCGGCGAGCGTTTGCTCGCACGCGGTCAGTTCCCGCTCGAGATTGTCCTGCGCCTGCTTTTCGGTATCCAGCTGCTGTGCCGCTGCCGCGATTTCGGAATCCAGTGTCATTTTGCGGTCGCTCATACCCGCCAGACCGCTCTCGGCGGCTGTTCGGTCGAGTTCGAGCGCGTGCAGCGTGCGCTCCTGCCTGCGCTGCGCCTGCTCAGCCTGCCCAAGTGCCTGCTCGGCCTGTGTGCGCTGCTGCTCCTGCTCGGCAGACTGTTTTCGGAGTGCATCCAGTTCAGCCGACTGTGCCTTCTCCTGCTCATTCAGCACAGAAATACGCTCGCGCCGTTCGGCAAGCTGCGCATCCATGCTCTGCACCTGCTCGGCGCGGTGTGCGCTCTCCTGCCGTGTGCGCTCGATATTCTCCTCGCAGTTGCGGATGTTCGCCTGAATAACCGCCTCACGGCTGATCTGCTCGGCGGCAAACTGCTCGGCTTCGCGCAGCTCGTTCCGCAGACGTTCGGTTTCTCTGTCAATCTCACGCAGTGACTCGGCCAGCTGCTCGGACTGCGCATACAGCGTTCCCTGCTGCTGTTTTGCATCCGCAAGCTGCTTTTCGCAGGTTGTCTGGTCTTTATTCAGCTTGGCAGTGTCATTCTTCAGCTGCTCGAGCGACAGCAGCCACAGTGAGACCTCAAGCACGCGCAGCTCATCCCGCAGATGCAGAAACCTTTTCGCCTTGCCAGCCTGCTGCTCGAGCGGCCCGAGCCGGTTTTCCAGTTCGCCGTACAGGTCGCGGATACGCACCAGATTTTCCTCGGTGGCTGACAGTCTGCGCTCGGCTTCCTCCTTCCGGTAGCGGAACTTGGTGATGCCTGCGGCTTCCTCAAAGATTTCGCGCCGGTCCTCGCTCTTGAAGGACAGAATCTCGTCAATGCGGCCCTGTCCGATGCTGGAATAGCCGTCGCGTCCCAGACCGGTATCCATAAACAGCTCGTGCACGTCCTTGAGGCGGCAGTGCTTTTTGTTGAGGAAATACTCGCTCTCGCCCGAGCGGTAGTACCGGCGCGTGACCATAATTTCGGTAAATTCCGAGCGAACCACATGCGCCGAATTATCCAGAATGAGCGAAACCTCGGCAAAGCCGACCGGACCGCGCTTGGCTGTGCCGCCGAAGATCACGTCCTCCATCTTTGCGCCGCGCAGAGATCGCGAGGACTGCTCCCCCAGAACCCACCGGATGGCATCCGAAATATTCGATTTTCCCGAGCCGTTCGGACCGACGATCGCCGTAATGCCGCCGAGAAATTTGATCTCAGTGCGATCCGGGAACGACTTGAAGCCCTGTAAAATCAGGCTTTTGAGAACCATATGCCACCTCTTTATTATAGATAGTTTTATTTTACCACTGCGGCAGTATCTTTTCAACGACTAACTGCGTCACGCAGAAAAAAGAGGTCGATTTCTCGACCTCTTTGCCGTTTATCTCTATTGCGGTTTGGCGATAAGCGTCAGCATCCCATATTTTCCAAAGCCTTCTTCGCCGCCATCTGCTCAGCTTCCTTTTTGCTCTTGCCGATGCCCTGCGCGAACACATTGGAGTTGAGCAGCAGCTCCATGGTGAACCGCTTGTCGTGGTCCGGGCCGGACTGGCCTGCCAGACGGTATTCCAGCGTTTCCTGCTTGTTCTTCTGCACGATCTCCTGCAGCATGGTCTTGTAGTCCTTGAACGCGCCGCCTGCCAGCGCAACCTCGACCTTGTGCGGGATGAAGCGCAGCACGAACGCACGGGCAGGCTCGATGCCGCCGTCCATAAAGATAGCGCCGAGCAAAGCCTCTGTTGCGTCAGCGAGAATGGACGCACGCTTGCGTCCACCGCCCATCTCCTCACCGTGCCCCAGACGGATGGCTTCGGGGATACCGATCTCGTGCGCGATCTCATCCAGTGCGCCCTCGCAGACGACTGCCGCGCGCAGCTTGGTCAAATCACCCTCCGGCAGATCGGGATAGTGTGTGAACAGGTAACCCGCCGTGACAAAGCCCAGCACAGAATCGCCCAGAAACTCCAGGCGCTCGTTGCACTGCAGGTGCGTGCCGTGGTGCTCATTCGCATAGGATGAATGGGTCATCGCCAGCCGGAGCAGGCTCTCGTCCTTGAATTTATAGTCAATTTTCAGCATTTTTGTTCCTTCTTCCTGTGGATCACTCGGAAACCGTCATGTACTGAATGTTTTCCTTTACTGCATCGATCATGCCGGATTTGGTGTACGCGATGGCCTGACGGACCGCGTTCATCACCGCAATTTCGTTGGACGAGCCGTGCGCCTTGATGACCGGCTTTGCGATACCGAGGAACGGCGCGCCGCCGATCTTGTCCTGATTGAACACCTCGCGGAAGTCGTCCATGCCTTTCTTGCACAGCAGGTAGCCGAGCTTGGTGCCGACAGACGCCATAAACACGCCCTTGATCTCCTTCGACATGAACTTCGCCACGCCCTCGATGGTCTTGAGCTGCACATTGCCGGTAAAGCCGTCGCAGACAGCAACATCGCACGCACCGAGCGGCACCATGCTGCCCTCTACGTTGCCGACAAAATTCAGACGGCCCTCGTCGCCCGCCTTTTTCAGCAGCGCGTAAGCCTCCTTGCGGAGCGGATCACCCTTGGTATCCTCCGTGCCGTTGTTGACAAGGCCGACACGCGGCTTGACGACACCGTTTATCTTCTCTGCATACAGCGAAGCGAGGAACGCGAACTGGAGCAGCATTTCGGCGGTGCATTCGGTGTTTGCACCCGCATCGCACAGCATGACCTGACCGTTCGCGCACGGCATAACCGGTGCTAGCGCACCGCGTCGGATGCCCTTGATGCGGCCGCCGTACAGCGTCGCGCCGGTGAGCAGTGCGCCGGTGTTGCCCGCGGAAACGAGCGCATCGCCCTCGCCGGCCTTGAGCAGCTTGAACGCTACCGCCATGGACGAATCCGGCTTACGGCGGAGTACCGTTGCGGGATCGTCGTGCATATCGACCAGATCGTTTGCGGGCATGATGGTAATGCCCTTGACATCGGAAAGTCCCTTCTCCTTGAGGACATTTGCCACGATCTCCGGCTTGCCGACCAGCAGCACTTCCTCGCCGTATTCCTTCGCAGCCAGCGCACCGCCCCATACAGCGGATTCGGGCGCGTTATCGCCGCCCATCGCATCAACGATGATCCTCATATTAAAGCTCTCCCTTCAGTTTTTCGATCTGCTCGAGCGCCCGCTCGGAGATTTTGGTGTTCTTCTCCCGCTTGCCCTTGATTTTATAGCCGAGCGGCTCGATAATGCCGAAATTGACGTTCATCGGCTGGAACTTCGCGACCGTGTGGTCGGAGATGTAGGTCGCCAGTGCGCCGGTGGCGGTCAGGCGGTCAAGTGTCGGCATCGGTTTGCCGAGCACGTCCATGGCCGCTGCCACGCCTGCCACCCAGCCGGAGGCGGTGGACTCCACATAGCCTTCTACGCCGGTCATCTGGCCCGCAAAACGGATGCGCGGGTCGGATTTGAGCGCGTAAGCTGCATCCAGCAGGCGCGGCGAGTCGAGGAACGTGTTGCGGTGCATGACACCGTAGCGCACAAACTCAGCGTTACGGAGCGCCGGGATCATGGAGAACACGCGCTTCTGCTCACCGAATTTCAGGTGGGTCTGGCAGCCGACCAGATTGTACAGCGTACCGTTCGCGTTGTCGCGGCGCAGCTGCAGGACTGCATACGGATCCTTGCCGGTTTTCGGGTCCGGCAGGCCGATCGGCTTGAGGATACCGAACCGCAGCGTATCAAAGCCGCGGCGTGCGTTGACCTCGATGGGCATGCAGCCCTCGAACACCTTGGAATCCTCGAAGCCGTGCACCGGCGCTTCCTCGGCGGTGGTCAGCGCGTTCCAGAACGCCTCATACTCCTCGCGGGAGAACGGGCAGTTGATGTAATCTGCGGTGCCCTTGCCGTAGCGGGACGCCTCGTAGGCGGAATCCATATCGATGCTCTCAGCCGTGACAATCGGCGCGGCGGCATCGTAAAAGTGCAGGAAATCGCCGCCCACCTTGGCGTGGATGGCCTCGAACAGCGCATCCGAGGTCAGCGGGCCGGAAGCGATAACCACTCTGCCCTCCGGAATCTCGGTCACTTCACCGTAGACCACCTCGATATTCGGGTGGTTCTTGATCTTCTCGGTGACGGCTGCCGCGAAGGCTTCGCGGTCAACCGCCAGTGCGCCGCCTGCCTCAACGCGATGTGCATCCGCACAGGAAAGGATAAGGCTGTCCAGACGGCGCAGCTCCTCCTTCAGCAGACCGGCGGCGTTCGCCAGCTCGTCCGAGCGCAGCGAGTTGGAGCACACCAGTTCGGCGAAATCGTCCGAATGGTGCGCAGGCGTATGCTGCACCGGCTTCATCTCACACAGGCGCACGGAGATGCCGCGCTGTGCCAGCTGCCATGCAGCCTCACAGCCGGCCAGTCCCGCGCCGACTACTGTTACCATTTCACTCATTCGGCGCTCTCCTTTGCCGTGGTCTTTTTCTTTGCGGCAGGCTTTTTCGCTGCTGCTTTCTTCTCAGCGGCTTTTTTCGCCTTCTCAGCCGCCTTTTCTGCTTCATACTTTGCCAGAGCCTTGGCGTACTGCTCCTGCTGCTTGGCAGTCAGCTCCTGTACAGCCTCGTCCTTCAGCTTTTTGAATTTATTGGTGGTCTTGGTCATCCACGGCAGGGTTTTCTTTGCGGTGGATTTCTTAGTCGTTGCCTTTTTTGTTGCCTTCTTGACCTTTTCCTCGGTCTCGCCGTTCTTCTCAGCGGCTTCCTTTGCGGCAGCACGTTCCGCAGCCTTGGCGGCACGCGCTTCGCGCATCTTGCGGCGCTTTTCGGTCTCCTCAGGCGACAGACCCTCCTTGACCAGCTCCTTGTAGCCGCAGCCCTCACGCAGACAAACGTCCGTGACCTCCTTGGAATCGCGGTCGGTGTGGCGGAACAGCGAGGAATCGCAGTTCGGGCACTTGGTCTTGAGCGGCTTGTCCCACGTCATGAACTGGCAGGTCGGATAGGTGTCGCACGAGTAGTACACATAGCCGCGTGCGGACTTTTTCTTCACGACCTTTGCGCCGCAAACCGGGCACGCCGCGCCGGTGTCCTCGGTGATGGGCTTGGTGTTGGTGCACTCCGGGAAACCCGGGCACGCAAGGAATTTGCCGAACCGGCCGGACTTGATGACCATGTTGCGTCCGCATTTCTCGCAGATAACGTCGGTCACCTCGTCCTGAATCTTGATGCGCTTGCCCTCGAGGTCGATCTCCGCCTGCTTGAGCGCGGCTTCAAAGCCGTCATAGAAGTTATGCAGCAGCTGGATATAGTTCAGCTTGCCCGCTTCGACCTCGTCCAGCTCGTGCTCCATGTTGGCGGTGAACTCGTAATCGGCAACCGACTTGAACTCGTCAACCAGCAGGCCGGTAACGCCCTCGCCAAGCGGTGTCGGACGGAGCGCCTTGTTCTCCTTGGTGACGTAATCGCGGTCAATGATGGTGGAAATCGTCGGCGCGTAGGTGGACGGCCGGCCGATGCCGCGTTCCTCCATCGCACGGATGAGCGATGCCTCGGTGTAGCGAGCCGGCGGCTGCGTAAAGTGCTGGGACGGCTCGATCTTCTCGGCAGTCAGCTTATCGCCCTGATCGAAGCGCGGCAGCGGCTTTCCTGCGGAATCCTGTTTTTTCTCGTCGTCCGTGCCTTCCTCGTAAACCGCAGTAAAACCCGGGAACGCGACCGTATGACCGGATGCGCGGAACACCTGACCCTCGCAGACGATATCGGCGGAAACCGTGTCGAGAATGGCGTCTGCCATCTGGCAGGCCACAAAACGCGACCAGATCAGGCGGTACAGCTTGAACTGATCGGGCGTCAGGTACTTGCGGATCTCCTCGGGCAGCAGCTGCACGTTGGACGGACGAATAGCTTCGTGCGCGTCCTGCGCGTTGCCCTTGGTCTTGAACACACGCGGCTTGCCCGGATAATATTCCTCGCCGTAGCGGCCGCGAATGAAGCCCGCAGCGGCAGCGGTGGCCTCGTCCGCCAGACGGAGCGAGTCGGTACGCATATAGGTGATAAGGCCGGTCAGACCGTATTCGCCGAGTTCAATACCTTCGTACAGCTCCTGCGCGATGCTCATCGTGCGGCGCGGCGTCATATTCAGCTTGCGGCTGGCTTCCTGCTGCAGCGTCGAGGTGATGAACGGAGGTGCGGCGGTGCGCTTTTTCTTGCCGCGCTTGATATTGCCGACGGTGAACGGCTTGCCGGTAACGGCGTTGACAACATGCATCGCCTGTTCTTCGTTTTTCAGCTCGGCCTTGCCGTTCGCGTCGCCGTAGTAGCGCGCTGAAAACTTGCCGCCGTCCGCGGTCTGCAGCAGGGCCTCGATCGACCAGTATTCCTCCGGCACGAATGCGCGGATTTCGTTCTCACGGTCCACGACCAGACGGGTTGCAACGCTCTGCACACGGCCTGCGGACAGACCGCGCTTGACCTTGCGCCACAGGAACGGCGACAGCTGATAGCCAACGATTCGATCGAGAATGCGGCGTGCCTGCTGTGCATTTACCAGATCGATATCAATATCGCGCGGGTTCTCGATGCCCGAGCGGACCGCCTGCTTGGTGATCTCGTTAAAGGTCACGCGGCGGGAATTTTTGTCCTTGAGCTTGAACAGCTCCTTGATGTGCCACGAAATCGCTTCTCCCTCGCGGTCAGGGTCAGTTGCGAGATAGACGAAATCGCTCTTGCGGATTTCGCTGCGGATTTCCTTGATGATTTTATCTTTACCCTCGATCGGCACATATTCCGGCTGGAAATCGTGCTCGATATCGATGCTCATTTTCTTTTTCGGCAGATCGCGCAGATGTCCCATCGAAGCCTTGACGACATAGTCCGAACCGAGATATTTTCCGATCGTCTTTGCCTTGGCCGGGGACTCCACGATGACTAACTTAGACATAAAAACCTCCAGAAACTATTTCGTACGCAACCACGCTTGCGTACGAGAGGATGTACCGAACCGCGGGTTCGGATACATCCCATGCGGAGAAAAGTTCCTCCTTCGTCGAAACTTTTCTCCGCACTTGTATAAAAAGGGTGATACACAAGGTGAATTGCCGCGTAGCGGCAAGAGAAGGTGGTCTGGACCATGCTCCCCCTTTTTATGAATTTCCTGCGGAAATTCTATTGAATGCGCACCTTACGGTGCGGAATGCGTGTATTTCTTTTCTTCTCTCTCCTGCTTATCACCAGGTGCCGAGGATGAGTCTGCCCTTTTCGCGGCGCAGAATCCCATCCATTTCCAGCATAGTGACAAGGCTCATCACCCGCGGTGCTGCCAGACCGCAGCGGTCGATCAGCTCCTCGGGCGTGCTCACACCGTCCCGCACAAGCGTAACGATGGTCTTTTCATCCTCATTTAAGCCGTCCGGCAGCGGTTTTGCGGCCGCGGACGGCTGTCTGTGTTCGACTTTCGCCTTTTCTGCCGCAGCAGCGCGGCGCTGTTCGGCCTGCTGCTCGCGCCTGCGAATGTCCTCCCACGCGCTCCGTGCCGCCGGTTCCGGATACTCGCCGGTCTGGCGCCGGAACGCCTGCTGTACCGCCTGTTCGGGCATCATGCCGCCGTAGGCGCGCACGAGCGTCACCGGGCTGCTGAGCAGCGCGGCTTCGCCTTTTTCGATCAGCTCATTGCACGACTGCGACTGCGGCGCGTCGATCGGACCGGGCACGGCGTACACATCGCGTCCCTGATCGAGCGCGTGACGCGCGGTAATGAGCGCACCCGAACGCCAGTCGCTCGCCTCCACGATGACGGACGCGACCGACAGACCGCTGATGATGCGGTTGCGCTGATGGTAATTGCGTCCGTGCGGCTCGGTGCCGGGCGGATATTCGCTGATGATAGCCCCCATGAGCAGGATATCGCCCATCAGGCTGCGGTGCTGCGGTGGATAACACACATCGGGTCCGCCCGCCAGCACGGCGACGGTCAGGCCACCCGCGCGGAGCGCACCGCGGTGTGCCGCGCCGTCATTGCCGAGCGCCATGCCGCTGACGGTTATCATTCCCGTCCGGGCAAGCGTTGTGCCGATCTGATCGGCGACTTTCAGGCCATACGGCGTCGCCTTGCGCGTGCCGACAACGGCTACGGCGGGAACACTGTCGAAATCCGGCCAGCGTCCGCGCACATACAGCACGGTCGGCGGATCCGGGATCGCCCGCAGGCGGTCCGGGTAAGCGCTGTCGCCAATGGTAATGATCTGGATATTCTTTTCCGTGCAGGATCGGATGACCTGCTCTGCTTCGGACGTATCCTTGTCGCACAGCAGATCGACATGGGTCTTGCGCAGCTCACACGGCGCAGCTGTCAGTGCCTGCCGGTCGGCGGCGAACACCGCCTCCGGAGAGCCAAAGGCATCGAGTACCTCAGCGGCTGTGCGCGAGCCGAGTCCGCGCTTGAGCGAAAGCCAAACATAGCTGAGTCTTGACGGCATAGTGCCCGCCTCCTCATTTTGTCATTTCGTAGATCACGATGGCCGCGGCAACACCCGCATTGAGCGATTCGGCACGGCCCTTCATGGGAATGATCACGCGCTTATCGGACAGACGGAGCGCCTGCTCGGTCACGCCCTTTCCCTCACTGCCGATGATAACGGCGGCTTTGGAAAGCGACACCGAGGAAAGCGGCACGCTGTCCTCGTGCAGCGCGGTGGCATACAGCGGCAGACCGTTCCGGTGCAGCCGTTCGGCGGCCTCCGCAAGCGGCAGCGTCACGCACGGCAGACGGAACACCGCGCCCATCGTCGAGCGCACGACCTTGGGTGAAAACGGATCGGCGCAGCCCTCGCACAACACAACGGCGCCGAGCGCGAACGCTTCGGCGGTGCGTAAGATCGTGCCAAGGTTGCCCGGGTCCTGTAAGCCGTCCAGCAGGAGCACCTGCCCGGCTCCGTCCAGCGCGTCTGCCGTCCACTGCGGCTGCTCGCAGGAAAAGATGACGTTCTGCGGCGTTTCCACCTCACTTGCGAGTTTGAACAGCGCATCCGGTGCAGAATACAGGACAGCTCCCTGCCCTTCCGCCTCTTTGATGAACGGACTGTCCCAGCCGTCTCTCACAAGCACGGTTTTCAGCTTCGCGCCCGAACGCAGTGCTTCTCCCAGCATTTTTTCGCCCTCGCACAGCATTTCCTCCGTGCTCCGGCGGTATTTTCGTTCCCGTCCCAGCCGCGCAAGGTGCTTGAGCGCGGCATTCTGACGGCTCTGTATCTCAATCAATCCAGTTCCACCACCCTGCTCACAAATTTATTTTCGCCCATGATAAACAGAAGATCATCCGCCTCGATGGCTCTATCCGGCTTAGGACTTGCATCCAGTGCACCCTGTTCACCATGACGGACGGCGAGCACATTCACTTTATGCTTCTGCCGCACGTCAAGCTGCACCAGCGATCTGCCGACCCAGCTTTTCGGCGCGTGTATCTCCAGAATACTGTATTCGTCCGACACGCCGATAAAATCCACCACGTTGGTATGTGCCAGGCGCTGTGCCAGCTTGCAGCCCATTTCGCTCTCCGGCAGGACAACACGGTCCGCACCGACGCGCTCGAGCACCTTGGCATGCACATTGCTTCTCGCTTTGGCAATGATGTATTGCGCGCCCAGATCCTTGAGCATGACTGTGATGAGGATGCTCGCCTCCATATCCGTACCTACCGCAACAATACAGCAGTCGAAGTTGCGCACGCCGATGGCCCCCAGCACGGCTTCGTCCTGCGCGTCGCCCTGCATGACCTGCGTCACATCATCCGCGATGCGCTGCACGCTCTCGACGTTCTCGTCGACGGCAAGAACCTCCTGACCAAGCTCGGTCAGCTCCTGCGCAACGGCGGTACCGAATCGGCCCATGCCGATTACCAGAAAGGATTTCATATCTGTCTCTCCTTTGGATAACTGCTTAATCTACTTCACCATAAAGGCATCATCACGTAAAATGCCGAAAATGTAATTGCGGAATGCTGCCTCAACCAATAAACACATCTGCGTCCGGGTATTTGAGCCTTGGCGGCTCTCTGCGGCGCATGAAAACGGCAACGCCGAGCGTCAGCACACCGACACGGCCCATATACATCATCACGATCAGAATGACGCGCGAAGCCGCCGCCAACGTCGGTGTCAGACCCATGGACACACCGACCGTGCCGAACGCGGAGACCGCTTCAAACAGGCACTGGTGAAACGGTGCGTCCTCGATTCCGGCGATCGCACAGGCGCCGACCAGACAGAGCACGCCGCCTGCCATGAGCAGGGTTACGGCGTTCATGATGCTGCGCGGCGCAATCGTCCGGCCGAACGCCGAAACCGTTGTGCGCCCGCAGAAGGCGCTGATGGCCGTGAGCACGAGCACGGCCGCCGTCACGGTCTTGATGCCGCCTGCTGTTGAGCCGGGCGATCCGCCGATGAACATGAGCAGGCACGACACCGCCTGACTCGGGCCGGTAAGCGCGCCGAGGTCGATGGTGTTGAAGCCTGCCGTGCGCAGGGTCACGGACTCAAACGCCGCCGCAAGCAGCTTGTGCGGAGTATCAAACGCACCGAGCGTTGCCGGATTGCTCCACTCGAATAGCAGCGTCCAGCCGAAGCCGAACAGCAGCAGTCCTGCCGTGGCCGTCAGCACGATTTTCGTGTGCAGGCTCAGGCGGCGGAAACTGTGCTTGTCCCACACGTCACTCCACACGAAAAAGCCGAGACCGCCGAGCACGATGAGCGCCATCACCGTAATGTTCACGAGCGGATCCTCCGCCCAGCCGATGAGCGACTGAAACGGATCGTCCGGTGTGCCCATCAGGTCAAAGCCTGCGTTGCAGAATGCCGAAACCGCGTGGAACACGCCCATTGTGATCCCCTTCGGGAAACCGTAATGCGGCACGAACCGGCAGGACAGCAGAACCGCTCCCGTCCCTTCGATGATGAACGTGCCGAACAGCACGCGCCGTGTCAGACGGACAATGCCGCCGCCGTCCGACAGATTAAGCCCCGCGCTCATCACCATGCGCTCGTGCAGCGTGATCGTTCGCCGCAGGACAAACGACGCAATAGCCGCGACGGACATAAAGCCGAGTCCGCCGATCTGAATCAGCAGCAGGATGACGCACTTGCCGAATACCGACCAGTGCACTGCCGTGCTGACCGTGACGAGTCCGGTAACACAGCTCGCCGAGGCTGCTGTAAACAGCGCGTCGAGAAACGGCGTTATCTGTCCGTCTGCCGCCGAAACCGGCAGCATCAGCACCAGCGCACCCACCAGAATCGTCAGCGCAAAGCCGACGGCAAGCACCGTCGGCGCCCGCAGTCCCAGATGCCGCTTATGCACCGTAAAAATCTGCGTCTGCACGATGAATCCCCTCCTTTAACGATGCTGCAGTATGATATACCGAAAGCCTGAACGCACCGTTCAGGCTTAGGCTGTCGGCGAAACTACAATTTCGCTGACAAGCAGGAACGGACCGTGAGCCGTTCCAAAGTCGTCCGAAAGTTCCAATACAGAAACTTTCTCCCTCCAGAAGTCAAAAAAGTCAGGTACTCGCCCCGACTTTTTTGCATTTGCAAAGCAAATGCTATTTTACACGCGCTGTCGCGCGAATTGGCTGAAGCTGCATGAATATTGACCTTTTCGACAAACCGAGCCTGACCATACCGTTCAGGCTTCAAACAGGCATACATTATATAATAGTATAACATCGAATTTTTGACTGTTCAATATAATCTTATACCCGAAATTTTTCGATAAGTCAAGCGATTTACGGAATTTTTCCACGCAAGAATAAGCAAGTGCTCTCTGATTTCCAACAGATCAGAGAGCCCGGAGGGGACTGCCGCCGGCAAATACTCCAACAATCCGGCAGACAGAGATTTATTCCACAGTTCAAACGCATCTACACATGTCCCTTTTCACGGTGAGAGGGAACCGCATTGAACTGTAAAATAACACAGGTAACAAATGGTACGTTTTTTTGCGTACCCATCCAGTATAACACCATATCCTGCACAGTCAATAGTTATTTTTTGCCCAAAGCCTGCTATTCCTTAACGCAGATGAGCCTTCCGGCACAGGTGGCTGCCGGAAGGCTCAGGAGAAAGATTAAGATGCTACCAGATTCGGGAGGAAATATACAATCTGCGGGAATACCGTTACCAGAATTACCACTGCGATGATAATCAGGATGAACGGGATAACGCCGCGGTAGATTTCCTGTATTTTGACCGACGGCGGCACAATGCCCTTGATGTAGAACAGTGCGAAGCCGAACGGCGGCGTCATGAAACAGGTCTGCAGCATAACAGCCGTAACTGCGACGATCCACAGGCGGTCAAAGCCGAACATATCCATAATCGGCAGGAAGATCGGGAATACGATCATAACGATACCCAGCCAGTCGAGAAACATGCCCATAACGAATACGATCGCCATCATGATTGCGAACGCGCCCCATTTGCCGATGCCAACGCTCGAAATCCAGGTTGCAATCAGCTGGTCGCCATCGAGCGACATGAATATGCCGGTGAAGGCAGACGCGCCGAACAGGATGATGAATACCATCGCAGAGGTCTTTGCGGTGTCGATCAGCGAATCGTACAGCATTTTGAAGCTGAACTGCTTGTAGAAGATCGCGAGAATAAGCGAGAACAGTGCGCCTACGCCTGCCGCCTCGGTCGGGGTTGCCCAGCCGGTAAAGATAGAACCGAGCACGCCGACGATCAGGATGACCGGCGGGATCAGGTTGATGAGCGAACCGGTGATGCGCTCACGCAGCGGCATGGCAGCCAGCTCTTCGGTAGTCATCGCCGGACCGTAATCCGGGTGGATATGGCAGATGACGAACACATAGATCATGTAGAACAGCGACAGGACAAGACCCGGAACGATGGCGGCGAAGAAGATCTTGCCGACCGATACATTCGCATAGGAGCCCATCGAAACCAGCATGATGGACGGCGGGATCAGGATGCCGAGCGAACCGCCCGCACACACCATGCCGCACGCGAGAGACGGCTTATAGCCGCACTTCAGCAGCACCGGTACGGACAGCATGCCCATGGTAACAACGGATGCGCCGACGATACCGGTCGTGGCAGCAAACACGGTGGAAACCACGATCACTGCCAGACCGAGACCGCCCTTCAGAGGACCAAGCAGGTAGCGGATAGAGAGGAACAACCCATCCGCAACCTTAGAATGTGTCAAAAAGTTTGCCATCAGCACGAACATCGGGATGGCGACCATGGAATAGCTTTGCATCTGGTCGTACACCTTGGTCATGGCGATGGTGATGCCCGGGCCGCCCCAGGCGAGATAGCCGATAATAACACCGGCGCCGCCGAGGACGAACGCAAGCTCCTGACCGGTCGCAAGACCGATGATCATGATAAGGAACAGTACGCCAAGCAGGATCGCGCTGAGCTGTGTTGCGCCCACGCCGGACTGTGTGACAAGATTGGTCAGCATTTCCATCATGCAGCGTCGCCTCCCTTCGTATCATCCGTGCCGGAAACGGCTTCACCGATGCCGCGCACGCACTTGAGCATCTCGGAAATGCCCTGCAGTGCGAGCAGCGTCATGCCGACGAACAGCGCCAGCTTGACCGGCCATGCCGGCGGCGCCCATACCGAATAGCCGCGCTCACCCGTGGTATACGAGCGAAGGAAAAATCCGAAGCTCTCGGGCACGAGCACGAATACGAACGGAACAAAGAACACCAGATAGGTAATCAGGTGCAGAATGTTCTGCGCAAGCGGTTTAAGCCGTGCATACAGCACATCAACCGCAACAAAGGCCTTCTTCTGGAAGCCGTAGGCGCAGACCATGATAATGTAGCAGCCGAAGGTCATGCAGATGACGTCCATCGTCCAGATCTGCGGACTGTGGAACAAACGGCGCAGCACGACTTCGGTAACAATGACCGCGAGAATGCCAAGAACGGCGAAGGAAGCAATCCTGCCGATCCAGTCATTGACGAGGTCGATCACATCGCAGATGCGTTTGATCACTTTCATATATTACACCTCATCTTCTGAGGCTCCGTGCTCTCAAAAGAGAGCACGGAACACTCTGTCGGTCACTTTTCGGATTCATCGTAGTTGAAGCCCCAGCCGTAGTCACCGAGCATTGCACGGTAGGTATCGGCATGTTCACGGTAATCCTGCATAGAGCTGTATACCATGTTGAAGTTTTCATTCTTCGCAGCTTCTTCTTCGTAAACCTGACGGCAGGTCTCACGGATGGTGTTCCAGTCGTCCTGGTTCATCTTGGTGACGATGCAGCCATCCTCCTCGAGCATCTTCTTGGTGGAATCGAAATCCATCCACAGGTAGCGGGACAGCTGCTCGGAGGTGCAGATCTCAGCCGCCATCTGGATGGCGTTCTGGTACTCCTCAGGAAGCTCGTTCCACGCGTCCTTGTTGATCATAACGCCGTTGACACCGCCGGACTGATACCATGCAGGCGAGCACCAGTACTTGGCAACCTCCTGTAATTTCAGCGAATCATCCGAGCACGGCGTGGAGAACTCGCCGCCGTCGATAACGCCGCGCTGCAGCGACTCATAAAGCTCGCTTGCCGCAACGGTGGTGATGTTGATGCCCAGCTTTTCCGCCGCACGGCCTGCCATAACGCCGCCGAGGCGGATCTTCATGCTCTGCATGTCCTTGATAGAAGTGATCGGCTTGGTCGAACGGATACCGGACTCTGCGTGATTGATCATGATTGGGAAATACGTCATGTTGTATTTGCCGTACATATCCTGATAGCACTGCAGACCGCCGCCCTGGGTGATCCAGATGTAATAGTCCATGCCGGTGAAGTTATCCATCGTGGTAGAGAGCAGCTCAAAAGCGGTATCCTTGCCGCTCCAGTAGCCGCCCCAGTCACCGCCGCACTGGATGGTGCCGTTCTGGACGTAATCGAACAGCTGGTTTGCCGCACAAAGCGATCCCTCCGGATAGTTGGTGATGGTGAAGCGTCCGTCGGTCAGCTGGCTGACCAACTCGGAGAAGCGCTCGTCACAGGTGAAGTGAATGTTGCCGTCACCCCAGGTGGAACCCATCTTCCAAGTGATGACCGGCAGATCACTGCTGCCGCCTGCAACTGCATTGGCGTTTGCCGCATCCATCATGCCGCTGTCCGCGGCATTGCCGCAGCCGGACAAACCAAGGGTTGCCGCACCGACTGCACCGCAAAGCAGACCTGCCATCAATCTTTTGATTTTCATCTTTTTAGCCTCCTTGTTCTTTTTCCTCTATCGAAAACGCCGTTTTGCGGACGTTTGCGAACAAACTGATCTGCACAAGGAGGGGTTCTCGCTAATCGCTGTCGGCCAGTGCCTGTACGGCCTGCACGACCTCCTTCTGCGCATCGGAAAGGTGTTCGTAAATCGGCTGCACCGCTGCACGGAACTTTTCGGCCTGCTCCTCATCGAGCAGCGCCATGTAGCAGCCACTGCGGGATGCATGCAGCATTGCTCGAACCTCTGCGCTCTGCCAGTGGTCGCGCTGCCACGAAGCCGCCTCGGCGGCGCACCGCTCAATGATGGTCTGCTCCTCCTGTGAGAACGTTTCCCACGTTTCCGAGGACGCGACCAGCACATCCGCGTTGTAGGAATGTCGGTCGTACGTCCAGTACGGTGCAAGCTGATAGTAGCCACTGTCCACATAGGTAGGCAGTGTGCTCTCGGCGCCGTCAATCCGGTCAGTGCGGAGCGCGAGCGCGATCTCATCCGGCGGCAGCGTCACCGCCTCGGCGCCCCACATCGGAATGACCTGCTTCATCTGCGAGGAATCCTCGGTGCCGAGCCGCAGGTCCTTCATATCATCGAGTGAGGTGATCGCCTTTCCGGTCGTGAAAAAGCACCGGTAACCGGCGTAAAAATAGCTTAAACCGGTAAGGCCCTTGTCCTCGAGCGAGGCCATCACCTGCTGACCGACTGCGCCGTCCAGCACCCGGAACAGGTGCTTGTCCGAGGTGTACTCGTACGGCAGCTGCAGCGCCGCGAGCTGCGGTGCGTACGCCGCGGCAGACGAGATTGGCGTGCGTACAAAATCAATGCCGCCGTACACGCACTGCTCAAGTGCGGATGCATCGGTGCCAAGCTCGTTATCAAAGCTCGGCAGAATTTGTATCGCGCCGTCCGTTTCCCTGCGCACCTGATCGCAGAAGCGCTGACACGCCTGATTGGCGAGGTAGTTTTCGCTCTGTCCGCTGGCAAGGCGGTAATAGCGGATATGCGGCTCGTCCGTGCCGCCGGTACATGCACAGAGCATGAGCAGCAGCCATCCGGCGATCACACACCGAAAGCGTTTATTCATCTTTCCATCTCCTATTATATAGGGTGACCAGTTTCGGCAACATCGTAAATACTTGCGGTAAACAGGTAAAATCACAGCGCACTGAAAATCTTCACATTCCTTTTTGTGACATTTGCATAAACACTTTGGCAGGAATAATAAATTTTCGTATAAATTCCGTAAATTCTGCCGCGCGGCTCGTTCAGTTTGCGTTATGATTGCGGTACTCGGTAGGCGTTACGCCCAAATGCCGCTTGAACACCTTCGTGAAGTAGTTTGCATCCGTATAGCCGACCCGAACAGCGATTTCCCGTACCGGAATATCAGTCTGCTGCAGCAGCTCAACCGCACGGTCGATACGGTAGGCGGTCAAGTATTCAAGGAAGGTCTGGTTATACGAGGTGCGAAAAAAGCGTGAGAAGTAGAACGAACTCATGCCCATCGCCTCTGCCGCCTGATCGAGCGACACATCCTGCATGTAATGATGCTCCAGCCACACGGAAAACTGGGTGCAGAACGTATTTCCCGGCTTGTCCCCGCCTACCGCCGGACGGCTTTCCGGCAGCAGATTCAGCTTGCGCAGGCAGGCGGTAATCTGTGCGCTGTCAAACGGCTTTACCAGATAATCCGTTCCGCCGGCCCGCATGGCGCCTACGGCGTAGTCGAAGCGGTCGAAGGCAGTCAGGAACACGATGTGCGTTTCCGGCATAGCTTTGTGGATGATGGCTGCCGCATCAAGGCCGTTCATCACCGGCATTTCAATATCCATCAGCACCAGCTGCGGCTGAATTTGACGGGCGCGTTCAACCGCCTCCCGTCCGTTCGCAGCTCCCTCGATGAGTGCATCCGCGCCAAGCAAATCGCGCATCTGTCCGCTCAGATTCTGCAGGCTCAGCGGTTCGTCCTCCGCGATCAGTACCTTTAACATATATGCTCTTCCCCTTTCATGGGCAGTATGATGCGGGCTGTCGTGCCCAATCCGGGACAGCTGACAATGCGGAAGCTGCCGCCGGACAGCGCAATGCGTCCCGCGATATTCTGCAAGCCGATGGACCGGTGTCCCTCGGCGGTGTTCTGTTTCATTTTACTGCGTGAGAAGCCGCCGCCATTGTCCGTAATCTGGATGCGGCAGCCTTCCGGTGCAAGCTGCGTCACAATGCGAATGCGGCCGCCCGCACTGCGGCTGCGCATGCCGTGCACAATGGAGTTTTCCACAATCGGCTGCAGTGTGAATTTCGGCAGTTCACAGGCCGCACAGCGGCTGTCGCAGTCCATCTCGAACGAAATGCGTTCACCGAACCGCAGCTCCTGCAGAGAAATGTAGTCGCGCAGCAGCGCAAGCTCGCGGTCGAGTGTTACCACGCTGTCATCATGGTCGAGCGTGTAGCGGAAGAAGTTCGCCAGCCGCACCACCATGTCGCCGGTGACGGTCGCCTGCTCGATTCCGGCCATATTGGCCACGCTCTGCAGCGTGTTGAACAGAAAATGCGGGTTGATCTGGCTCTGCAGCTGCGCAAAGCGGCTCTGCTCGATCAGCTGCCGCAGGCGTGCTGCCTCGCTCTCCTGCTGACGCAGGGATTTTTCCAGCTGTGCTTCGCTTTCCAGTGCGTGAATCGTCCGCGCAATCTGGTGCTTGAGATGGTTGAACGAGTCGGCGAGCATACCGATCTCGTCCGAGCGTGCAAAGTTGAAGTCCTCAATGTCATATTCGCCATCCGCGACGCGGCGCGCACCGCGGCTCATCTGCTGCACCGGCAACAGCAGGCTGCGTGCGTAGTACAGCATCGCGCCTGCAAACAGCACGCTGCCGATCGCGGCTACGATGGTAAATACCATGTTCTGCGAGGTACCCCGCTGACCGAGGACCAGATAACCCTCGCGTCCCTCCATCAGAAAGGCCTCCGTCAGCTGGTCGGTGTATTGCGTCAGATAGCTGCCCTGTGTACGCAGAGCTTCGTAGTTCACCGCGTCAAATGTGCCGCCATGCAGCTGCGCGATGAACGTCTCCTGACGGACTCGATAGCTTTTCATCGTGCGGTCGATGACCTGCTTGAGCACCTCGCTCTGCGTGTTGCCGTCGGTCTCTGCGCTGCGCAGCCGCTCCCACGCACAGGCGGTGTCCTGCACGGCGTCCGCATATTTGTCGATCGTATCGGACCCGGGCGCCGCAAGCGTCAGCTCGCTCAGAAGCGCATTTTCCTGCTCCATGGCGTTCATGTAGTCCGTGCAGCGTGCATATTCGGACAGGATATCATTGCTTTTCTCGCGGTAATCGTAAAAATCGTTCATTAACAATCCCACCACCAGCAGAATGGGAATGACGAATGCGCAGCTCAGCACGATCGCCTTGTTCACAATGGACAGACGCACCCACCATTGACGTACTCCGTGCACAAGCCCACCTCCTTTGTCAGATTTTATCATAAGCCAATTGATAAGCAATGTAAACCTTTTATGGACAAAAAAGGTAAAAAAATCCGCCGTACCGGCGATGTGCAAAGAAAAACGCAGGAAGGCATCCCTAACGGACGCTTCCTGCGTTTCCTATTCAATCTGATCCGGCGGCTTCCTTGTCGAATAACGCAATGAAAATGAAAGCGTTACGGCGACAGCTTCTCCCGGAGCATCGTGAGCAGCTGCTGCATATCGAACGGCTTGGAAAGATGGCCGTTCATGCCTGCCTTCTCTGCGTTCTGTCTGTCCTCGTCAAAGGCGTTCGCCGTCATGGCGACAATGGGCAGACCCGCCTTTTCGGCATCCGGCAGAGCGCGGATGGCACGCGCAGCCGCATAACCGTCCATGACCGGCATCTGAATATCCATCAGCACCAGATCATAGTGCCCGGGCGCGCTCTCGCGCACCTTGTCTACCGCGACCTTTCCGTTTTCCGCCGTGTCCACCTCGAACCCGCCTTCCTCGAGCATCGTCACCGCGATTTCGCGGTTGAGGGCGTTATCCTCAACGACCAGCAGCCGTTTCCCGGCGAAATCCGCCTTTTTCTCCGTCTTCTCCGCAGGCTCTGCCGAAAGAAACGGCTTAGCCAGTACGCGGCGCAGCTCGGACATGAACAGCGGCTTGGCGCAGAACGCGGTCACGCCTGCGGCCTTTGCCTCAACCTCGATATCCGTCCAATCGTAGGCGGTCAGGATGATGATCGGGGTGTTGCTGCCGATCAGCTTGCGGATGCGGCGCACGACCTCAAGGCCGTTCAGATCGGGTATCATCCAGTCGATGATGAAGACATAGAAGCCGTCACCCTGCTCGATCGCGTCCTGCGTACGGACGACAGCCTCATGTCCCGAGGTCGTCCAGTCCGACCGCATGCCGATCATTCGCAGCATTTTGCTGACATTCAGACAGGTGTCGGTGTCATCATCCGCCACAAGCGCGCGCAGACCCTCAAGCTGGGGGATACGCTGCGGCACGGCCTGCTCTCCGCTGATAGGAAAGCGCAGGGAAACTGTAAATTCCGAGCCCTTCCCCGGCTCGCTCTCAACCGAAATACTGCCGCCCATCATATCGACCAGATTTTTCGTGATCGCCATACCGAGGCCGGTTCCCTGAATTTTGCTCACGGTTGAGGTCTCCTCGCGCGCAAACTGCTCGAAGATATGCTCCTGAAACGTCGAGCTCATGCCGATGCCGGTGTCACGGATATGGAATTCATAGTCCGCACTGCCATGCGGCGCGGTCTGCTTCTGAACGATGCGCAGGGTGATCATGCCGCCTACCGGGGTGAACTTGATGGCATTGGACAGGATGTTGAGCATGATCTGATTGAGGCGCATGGGGTCGGCAACCACATTCTCGTCCTCCACATCGACCATGTCGATGAAAAGCGAGATGCGCTTGGCTGTGATGCTCGACTGGATGATATCGCGCAGGTCGTGCACAAGCTCGGGCAGCTGCACCGGACGCAGTTCGAGCGAGACCTTGCCGCTCTCAATGCGGCTCATATCGAGCACATCGTTAATGAGCGAGAGCAGATGCTGGCTCGCCGTTGCGGTCTTTTTCAGGTAGTCGAGCACCTGCTCGCGGTTGTCGATATGGGTGGCCGCAAGCGAGGTGAAGCCGATGATCGCGTTCATCGGCGTGCGGATGTCGTGCGACATATTGAACAGAAATTCGCGCTTGGCGCGGTTTGCCGCCGTTTCCTGACGGATGGCGCGTTCAAGCTCGGCGTTTTTCTGCTCAAGCGAGGTCTGATATTCCTTTTCGAGCGTTTTCTGCTGCTGGAGGAAGCTCTTTTCCGTGCCTCGGCGCACAAACAGAAGCAGCGTCAGAACGATCGCACAGGCGAGGAACGACACAGCCAAATTGACCGGCGTGTTCGTGTAGAGCAGTCTGCCCGGGACATATATATAGTAGTAGAAGTTGCGCCCGTGGCTGTACATGCCGTAGTATCGGGTCAGTCCCCTGCGTCCGGCATAGACCAGCCGGTCGGCATGGCCGCTCGAGCGGATGCGGCGGAGTAGATCATTTTCCGTGGTATCCGTACCGATGAGGGACAGATCGTCCGACGCGGTTACGCGGTTGCCGTCCGACAGGAGCACGGTTCCCGTGGTCTCGGCGTCGTAGCCGTCGAGCAGATTCTGCACGGAGAGCACGGATTTCTTTGCGAACGCCGCCCCGGTGTGCCGCCAGCCAAGCACCGCGCCGCGGTCGTCCGAACAGCTGCGCACGGCAACGTCGGCAAACGAGCCGTCGGTCAGCTGCACGCGCCGAACATAGGTGCTCTGCGGATGACCGATCACGGCGAGCACGCGCTCGGCTTCCAAATCGGTTTGCAGGCGGGTATAGCCGATGCCGTCCGTGCTGTACTCGCAGACCAGCCTGCCGTTCGCATCCAGCACCGAAATGCCGGTCAGTCCCAGCCGCTCCGCATACTGCCGCAGCTCATCCTCGCCGCAGTCAAGCGTCACGCCCTCCAGTTCCTGAACGGCGGTCGTTCCGCGCACGAGCGCCTTGGCCACGGCGGTCTCGTTATACTGCACATAGGAGGAGGACTGCTCCTTTACAAAGTCGATCAGTTCGGTCATGCGCTGCTCGCAGTCCCGCATATCCGCGTGCCGGGACAGCAGGAATACCGCGCCGAGGAACAAAAGCCCCGCTGCGAAGCACAGGCACCAGAACGTCCTTCGTAAGACAATGCGTCGGGAATTATTGTTCAAGCTGCTCCACCTCCAGACTGTGCGCGGGAACCTCGAGATATTTTCCGACTAGCTGTTCCATGCTGCCGTCCTCGCGCATCTGCGCGACAACCTCGGTCAGCTGCGCCGCAAGACCGCGTGTGTCGTGCCTGGAAAACGCCACGCCGATGCCGGTCGTCAGCAGCGGTTCATCCAGAATGCGGAAGTTCGCGCCGTAGTCCTTCATATACTGCCGGATAGCCTCCTCGTGTCCTGCTACTGCGTCCACATAGCCGCAGTCCAGCATGGCATACTGCACACCGCGGTCAGCGAGGCTGATGACATTTCGGAAGGCCGGGACGTTTTCGCCTCCGCTCAGAAAGATCGCCTCCGGCTTGCCGGTAGCCTGCACCGCGATGGTCTTTCCGGCAAGATCGCTCATTTGCTCGATGCCGCTCTGCGCGCCGACGGCGATGACCTGACGGCTCACCAGATACGGTCCCGCCCACTGATAGTCGTTCTCGCGGCCGTCCATGGAAAAGCAGCCCCAGATGCAGTCGATTTCTCCGTTATCGACCAACTCGGTCTTTTGTTCCCAGTCGATCGTGGTGAATTCCGCACGGTATCCCATGCGGCGGAATGCCTCCTCCGCAATATCCACGTCCAGACCGGTAATGTCGCCGTTATTATCCATATAAACATAAGGCGGATAGGTGTCGCTGCCGACGGTAATCGTCGGCAGTGTGCTGTCGGATGCCGCCTCCGAGGCGCAGCCGGACAGCAGCCCCGCCGTCAGCATGGTCAAAAGCGCCAGAGCGCATTTTACCCGTTTGTGTCTGTTCATACCGATGATGGTGTCCTCTCTCTTGTTCGTTGTCTGTGCCGCAGGTCGGCACAATTTATCTTTTATTATAACATGCTGCCGCGCTCCTGCACAACAGAAATTTCCGCCGTTGGCGCTGACGGAAGTTTTCCTTTATTCTGCATCGCATTGGTAGTATAATATAATTGTGCAACCGGTCAAATTCCGGTAAACAAAGGGAGGGAAAGCGACCCGGCTGCGGTCGAACGACTATGAACCGACAGAAAATTCTGATTGTTGACGACTCAGAGCTCAACCGAGAAATGCTCAAGGCGATTCTCGGTGAGGAATATGACTACGCAGAGGCAGAGGACGGCGCGCAGGCCCTCCTCATGATCCAGCAGGATATGCACATCGACCTGCTGCTGCTGGATATCAATATGCCGAAAATCGACGGCTTCGGCGTGCTCGAGCGCATGAATCAGTTCCGCTGGATCGAGGAGCTGCCAGTCATCATGATCTCCGCCGCCGAGGACCGTGCGGTTATCGAACGCTGTTACAGCCTTGGCATTACCGACTATATCCGCCGTCCGTTCGACTCCTTCATTGTGCAGCGCCGCGTCAAAAACACGCTCACGCTCTACGCCAACCAGAAGCGGCTGATGGACATGGTCTCCGACCAAATCTATCGGAACGAGAAAAACAGCCATGTCATGATTGGCATCCTCAGTCATATTGTCGAGTTCCGCAACAGTGAGAGCGCACAGCATGTGCTTCAGGTGCAAACCGTGACCGAAATGCTGCTGCGCAAGCTGACCGAAAAGACCGATGTATACGGTCTGACTGAGGAAAAGATCCGCCTCATTACCACCGCGTCCGCCCTGCACGACATTGGCAAGATCAGCATCCCCGAGAGCATTCTGAACAAGACGGGCGCACTGACGCCCGAGGAATTCAACATCATCCGCACCCATCCCGCCGTCGGCGCATCCATGCTCGAGGGGTTGACGCAGTACCGCGACGAGCCGCTGGTCAAGGTCGCCATCGAGATCTGCCGCTGGCACCACGAGCGCTGGGACGGCGGCGGCTATCCGGACGGCCTGCTCGGTGAACAGATCCCGATCTCGGTGCAGGTAGTCGCACTGGCGGACGTATTTGACGCGCTGACCAGTGACCGCTGCTACAAAAAGGCATACACCCACGACACCGCCATCACCATGATCCTCAACGGAGAGTGCGGCGCGTTCAACCCGATGTTGCTCGACTGCCTGCAGGAGATCAGCATGCGTCTCCGGAGCGCACTGCCGACGCTTGCCGCCGATCAGGTGCTCCGCCGCGACGCAAAGCGCCTGTCTGCCGAGCTGCTGCAAAAGAGCGCTGTACCGCACAGCGACCGCGCCCAGCGCGAGCTGAATTATGTCAAGGAAAAGCTGGATTTCTTTGTCTCCTGCTGCGGCGATGTGCAGTTTGAGTATGACGTTCCTGCCGGTACCGTCATAATAGCCGACCGGAGCCGTCCGCGTCAGCAACAGTGCACGATACTGGACGTGCATGAAACGGACAGTCTCCGACTGCTGCGGCCGGCCGATATTGCGCGGCTCAGAGCCGCTCTCAAGGCCACAACACCCGAGAACAACGAGCTTTCGCTCAGCCTGCTTCTGCCGGTCGGGCGCAAGCAGCACTGGCACAATATCCGGATGCACACGCTCTGGTCGCCGTTCTCCCCCGGTCACTATGTCGGCGTGATCGGCTGTCTGACTGATGCACAGAAGGTGCAGGGCGGCTATGCGCCCTTCCGCTGCACAGGCAAAAGCGCGACGGACGAGCCGTCGATCACCAATGATATCCAGCGTCTGAGCGCGATCTTTGATGTCGTCCGTCTGGTTGACCCGACAAAATACGCCGTGCTCGATCTCGATGCGGACGGCATTCTGCACCGCACAGGTGAGCGCTGCGCCGCGTTCTGGGATAACGATGCGGGCTGCGCCAACTGCATCTCCGCACGGGCGTTTGCTGAGCATACTACGCTCAACAAGCTCGAATTTACACGAAATGAGATGTATTTCGTCATCGCCAAGTATATTACGATCAACGGCACGCCCTGCGTGCTCGAGCTGATCTCGCGGCTCAACGAGGGCCGCTGGATTGACGCAAACGGCTCGCGTTTTCTGCTTGACCGCACGCGCGGCGAGGATATGCAGCTGTTCCTCGACCCGCTGACCAACGTCTATTCGCGCCGCTATTTTGAAACCTACCGCACCCACCTTGAGGGCATGGAGGGCGTGGCGCTGATCGACGTAAACAACTTCAAGCTCATCAACGATCGCTGCGGCCACGCCGCAGGCGATGCGGCGCTGCGCGACATTGCAAACGCGGTGCGCTCCTGCATTCGCAAGACCGATATTCTGATACGCTACGGCGGCGACGAGTTCCTGCTGCTGTTTCCGCGCATGACCGAGGAGGCTTTCCTCGACAAGAAAAAGCAGATCCAGCAGGCCGTGCACGGCATCCGCATGTCGGAGTTCGCGGATGTCCAGCTTTCGGTCAGCATCGGCGGCATCTGCGGCGTGCATCCGATCACAGAGGCTATCCGCAAGGCGGATTATCTGATGTATCTGGACAAGGCAGAGCAAAAGTCCTGAAAAGCGAAATCCCCTGCCGGGGAGACAGAAAATCTGTCCCCGGCAGGGGATTTTTTGCGTTCTCTCCAAGCGGCAGCGCGACGGAGTCTGCGCAAGGAGCCGCGTCTTTAATTTTGCGCTGCCTCCGCTTTCTCGACCGAAACGATCGTGCCGTCAAACGAATCGACCTCGGAGACCGTGCCCGTATAAGTCACAGTGACCGAATCGCCCTCTGCGGCATCATCCAGACCCTTCGGCGTATCGGAGGGATCGTAGGTAAATTCATAAGCGGCACCCTCGGCATCCGTTACAACGAACATGCCGTTCTTCTTCTCATCGAGCGAGCCGGTGAGCGTGTTTTCCTTCTGCTGTTCGCTGCTCGAGGACGAGGCCGCCGCAGACGATGCTGTACCGGTATCCGTATTTTCGGCGGGCTTGCTGCCGCAGGCCGAAAGCGATGCAGCCAGCAGAGCCGTGCATGCAAATACCATCAGTGTTTTTTTCATGTAAAAAGCCTTCTTTCTAAGAGAGCAGTATCTGCTCTCTTTCTCTCTATTAGACGAAGCACGTCTAAAAAGGTTCCGGCTTCTGAAAAATTTTTTTCACGGATTTTGGGGGCGGTCCGCCGCACCCGGTCACATCTGTTCGACGGCTTCCTCGGTCAGCAGCCGCAGCAGGTCTCCCGGCGGCAGAGGACGGGAGAAATAATAGCCCTGAATCATATCCACGTTCCAGCTCCGCAGCAGCTCCATCTCCTCCTGCGTCTCCACACCCTCCGCAATGATGCGGTAGCCGAGACGGCAGAAGGCGGATACGATGCTCTGGTAGAAGAGCGCGGCATTTTTGTCCGTGCAGATGTGGAACAGCAGCGAACGGTCGAGCTTGATGACCGAGAACGGCAGCTGCATGACCGTATTCAGGTTGGCGTAGCCCGAGCCGAAATCATCCAGACACAGGCCGATGCCGGCCGCCTGAAAGCTCTCCGCCACCCGGGTCAGGCTCGCGGAATACTCAGTCGCAACCGTCTCGGTGATCTCAAACTGGAAGCAGGAGTACGGCAGACCGTATTCATCCAGAATGCGGATCAAGTGGCTTCCGCCATCGCTGTGAATGAGATCGAGCGGCGAAAGATTGATCTTGACGTTCGCAATGCTCGCGCGGAGCGCCGGGTTTTCGCGCAGAAAACGGCAGACGCGCCGCAGCTGAAGCTCGGTGATCTGACTGATAAGGTGATTCTTCTCCGCAAGGCGGATAAAAATATCCGGTGAAATCCAGCCGAGTGTGGGATGCCGCAGGCGGCTGAGCGCCTCAAGGGTGACAAAGCGCTGCTGATGCAGCGAATAGACCGGCTGATAGTAGACCTCGAACAGATCCTCGTCGATCGCGCGGTGCAGGAACTGCTCGACCTGCTTGTTGTAGTAAAAGCTGTCCCTGTTCTTGCGGTCGTTCTGGATGACCTCAGTCCCGCCGCTGCGTGCTGCGAGAGATTCAAGATATTCCGCATAATCCAGCACAAGGCCGCCCGTTCCCAGCTTTTCCGCGCCCACCACGCCGCACAGGATGACCGGCGAGGGAGCGGCCTGCTCGTCATCCGGCTGCTGCGGAACACCTGCCGCAGACTCGTCAGACAGGCTTCGTACTCGCGCAGCGAAAACGTCAGCAGCAAAAAACGCTTGCCTGTCACGCGGAACACGTTCCTGCCCGCGATCTCCTGCATGTGCTCTGCCGCGCGGCGCAGAAATTCGTCGCCGCTCTGTACGCCCGAGACTTTGTTCATGTGGTCAAGCTGGTAGGCGTAGACCGTGATGATGTGAAAGGCCTTGTGCGCGTCGGTCAACTCGTTCATGCGGCGCAGCAGATACTGCTTGTCATTCAGTCCGGTCAGGCTGTCCATGCACGCGCAGGGATTATTGATGGTCAGATACATTGCAAGGATGCTGAGCGAAAGGCCGAAGCCGGTCGTCAGCACCGCGGGATTGACGGCCTGCGCGGCGATGCCGAAGGCGGCGAGCAAAAAGACCGTAAGCAGCGCCGTCAGATTGCGGCGGCTGACCGCATCCCGGTGCACCGCAACAAAAATTGCTGCCGCCGCGATATGCAGCAGGGCGCTGACATACAGCAACAGATACCACGGACCGTAGCAGTAGCCGGTGCTGTCGAAATAGAACAGCTTTTCGGTGAAGGGGTTGGTCAGAATGATAAAGACCAGAGCGATAGTCGGAATGCCCATGCGCAGCACGGTTCCGGCGGAGATCACGCGGCTCGAGCACAGTGTACAGACATAGTACAGCAGCATGAGCGGCAGAATCGCCTGGAACAGATAGAACACGGTGTTCGAGACCATGCGGCCGATGCCGAAGCTGTACGGAGCGTACAGAATGAAGCATGTACTCACCAGCTCGGTGAAAACGTCCAGACTGATGACGGTCAGCAGACGGCGGAACATGAGGCTGTTCCGGTCATCCATCTGCCGCTGATGAGAATACTGCCACAGAACAACCAGCAGCACCGCCATTCCGGCGATCAGATAATGTAGATTGGTTGTCATTCCGTGTCCCCTCCCAGTCTGGTTTCATTTCTCTTCAAATAGGCGTCCGCCTCCGCCTTCCATGCGCTGATACTGCGCGATTTTCCGTCCTCATCGCACAGGCGGCTGAAGCCGTAGGTCATCGTGATGCGGGCGCGCGGCGCACAGGTGCGGTTGTACCGCGCAACGATCGCGCTGAACTGCCGGTGCAGCTGCCCCGAATTTGCACTTGGCTCGGGGCGGATGAGGGCGAACTCGTTTCCGCCGGTGCGGAAGCACGATACGCTTTCGCCTCCGTCCTCGCACGCGCGGCAAAAGTCTGCAACGCACCGCGCGGCGGCGATGACCGCCTCATCTCCTGCCTGAAGGCCGAAGCAGTCATTGCGCTCGTTCAGACCCTCCAGCCGGATATAGGTCAGCACCGCATCGCGGCATCCGACCTCGCCGGTGCGGATGCGCTCCATGTATTCCTCGAATGCACGGCGATTCGGCAGACCGGTCATACGGTCCTCGCGCTGCATCAGATGGCTGATACGGTGCTCCATGTGAAAGCGCATATCCTCGGTCGCCTGTCCGAGCAGCTCACGGAAGAGCAGGATGATGAACAGCAGCACACCAAACTGGAATATTGCATCGTACCAGTAGATGTGCAGCAGGCCGTACAGGACGAGCGCGGCCACGCCGAACACGCCCAGTGCGGCAAACGCCGCAATATGCAGCCGAAGCTGCTGCGAGGGCTGCTCGCGGTACGACCGAAGCAGCACGGTCAGCATCGCTGCGACGCCTGCCGCCAGAATCAGGTGCGTCAGCGGCAGCATATCAATAAACCGGATGCCGAAAAGCCGGTACGCCGCGCCCTGTGCGAGCACGTTGGCGCAGAACAGCGCAATGCATATATCGGGAACAAGCTGCTGCCTGCCGCTTACCGTGTTGCGGACAAAATGCACCATCGGGATAGACATCAGCATAAAGGCGTAAAAGGAAACGACGCTTCCGGTGGCAGTGTCCCGTCCATAAATCTGATACAGAGCGGAATCGGTCAGGCACCACAGGCTGCACAGCAGCAGAAAGACCGCCACATCGAGGAAGCGGCGCTCGTGGATGCCGCGGCTGCTCATGTAGCAGAAGATCAGCAGCGCCAGCACGGCAAGGATGACCATGGCGAGCATCATGACCAGGGAAAACAGTGAGGTCTGGATATGATGACCGGTGATGCTCCGCACCGAGCCGAGCAGAGGCGCGTCAAACCTGCCGGTCCGGTCGGAAAGCTGCGTAAAGGTCAGGCTGAGCGTCTGTCCGCCGATGTTGTCCGGAAGTTCCGCATCCGCCCACAGGCGGCCCTTCATCTGCGTGTTTTTCGGAAAAGCGTTGTCCTCGTAGCGATAGAGCAGCGTTTCGCCCGCACGGATCTCGATGCCGTATTCCACACCGCGCGCGGACAGCAGCTTTCCGGCATCGCTGTCGGTCAGCGTGTCGTTATACAGGGTAAGCGTCTGCCTCGGCTCGGCCGGAAGCGTGACCGGGAGCGTAACCTCGTGCCGCACGCCGTCCGCCAGCTGATACCAGCCGGTATCGAGAGTGGAAAGCTCCCTGTCCGGCTCGTGCTGATGCAGTCCGGCAATGAGGAACGTCAGCATTGCCACGGTCAGCAGCAGGGCGGCTGTCTCTGCGGCGCACCGCAGGGTTTTGTGTTTCATGACTGTTCCTCCGTCCGGTCGTCTTCGTGATGGTGCTGCTTTTCCGCGTACATGCGGCTGTCCGCCGTGATGCGCACCTGCGAAGCGTCGCCGTCCTCCGGATAGCAGGCGCAGCCGCAGCTGACGCCGACCGAAAGCAGTTTTCCTTCGATAACGATGGGCGCAGAGAGCATAGTCTGGATGCGCTCGGCCATGCGGCCGCGCTGCTCCTCGTCCATATCGGCGCTGACGATAAGCGCGAACTCATCGCCGCCGATGCGGAAGGCGTAGTCCCGGCTGCGGATGCAGCGCAGCAGCCGCGCGCTGATCTCCTTGAGCAGCCGGTCGTCCATAGCATGACCGTAGGTGTCGTTTATCGGCTTAAATCGGTCGAGATCGAGGTAATACAGCACAAACGGCAGCTTTTTCGCCTCACAGATGTTCAGGACCCGACTGAAATAGCGCTCGTTGAACAGGCCGGTCAAGCTGTCCGTGTTTGCCATGTTTTCCAGCTCGACCTTCTGCCCGATATCCTGCACAACCTGCATGATCACGGAGACCGTGCCGTCCGCGTGCCACTCGACCGGGATAACGGTCATCACCATATAGGCGTTCTCCGTCCGGCTGCAATACTCGATTTTGAGATTGTCATCCGGTTTACGGAGCACGCTGCGCAGATAGTCCGGCGTAAGCAGCCGCGAAAGCTTGGCGTTTTCCGTATCGGTCAGCGCGACATAGCGTTTAGAGATGATTTCGACCATTTCCGAATACTGTCCGGAGGTCGGATAGATCGGCTGATCGAACCGCAGCTCATGATAGCGGTAGCGTCCGGTATCCAGATTGACGACCGCATAGCGATCGACGATGCGGCTCATGCTTTGCAGGAAACGGTCGCTCTTCATTTTTTCGCGCTCGAGGTTCAGCCGCTCCGTTTCCTCGTCCTTAAGGCGCAGCCGGCTCTCCATGCCCAGCGCCAGCACCACAATGATGACGGTGAAAAAACAGAGTGCGCCGAGCAGGATGAGCGAGGAATTCTGCACGTCATACAGTGCACCGTCCACCTCATCCGCCTGGATGATGCCAACGAGTGACCAGTCCGGAAACGCGGTCGGCATCGCGACCAGATAATTTCTCGTCCCATAGCAGGTGAACTGCGCGCTTCCGCTCTTGCCGAGTTGGATGCAGTCCTTAATATCGTCCATGCTGCCGTATTTCCAGTCAGCGTGGTTGGACAGGTCGTACAGGTTGGTCATTCCCGCGCACAGCTCGGTCTGCGGTTCAAACTCCAGCACGATGTCACCGTTCGAGCGCACCACATAGCAGTCGCTCTGTCCGCCGTACATACTGCCGTCAACCAGATCATCGACCACGTCCGTATCATAGCTGACCGCGATACCGGTGTAGGTCACGCCGTCCAGCGTCAGATTTCGGCTCATCGGCATCGCAAACGCGATCTTGGGCACGCCGTAGGTTGCCGTATAGGTGGAGACGATTGGCCCGCCCTTGCTGTACATCTCCTGAAAAACGCCGTCGATGCTGTCGGCGCTGCCCTTTCGCCCATCTGCTGTTAGATACTGCGAGTTCTGATTGACCATATAGAAATCGCTGTAATGCCACGACGATCGGTTGTCTTGAATCGTGTTCCATATCTCGTCAACGTCTTCATCAGTCTGTACGTTACTCATCAGGCTGTCCCACTGGCTCAGCACGGTCCAGTTTCGCTGCACGAACAGCGTGAAGGTCTTGGAGATTTGCGCATAGCTTTCGAGCAGATGATTCGAGCTTTCCTGATAAATCTGCATTCCGATATAGTTGCTGTAAACGCCAATACCCGCCGCAAACACTATGGTGAGAAGTGCGGTCAGCAGAGCAATTCTTGATCGCTTTTTCATGTTCTGCCCCTCCTTCGGTAAAATTTATTCATTCCTTTTCCCATGCCATAATTATACTATTTCCCGACCGAAAAGGAAAGCGAAGATTGCGGCGCAGCGGCATTTATTTTCCTCTGCATATCCGAAAAAACCGGAGTACCGTCAGCCGTTCTCGGCCGGTACTCCGGGTTTTGATGTATCCGCATGGCGCGGTCAGTGCATAATGCCCTTCAGCGCGTCGATCAGCTCCTCAACCACGATCGGCTTGGACAAAAAGCCGTTCATGCCGCAGTCGAACGCCTGCTTTCGCTCCTCCTCGAACACGTTGGCCGTCATGGCAACGATCGGGACTGCGGCGCGCGCCGGGTCCTTCAGCGCACGAATGCGCTGGGTGGCGGTATAGCCGTCCATGACCGGCATCTGCACATCCATCAGCACCAGATCATAGCGGCCCGGGTCCGAGGTGCGGACCTTTTCCACCGCGACCGCGCCGTTCTCGGCGATATCGACCAGAAAACCGTACTCGTGCAGGATTGTCATTGCGATCTCACGGTTCAGCTCGTTATCCTCAACCAACAGGATATGCCGTCCGCGGAAGTCGGCGTTTTTCCCGGGCAGGATGTCCTGCTCATCTGCCGTCTGCATGTGTCCGATGGCTGTCATCAGGGTGTCGCGCAGGTCGGACAGGAACATCGGCTTGGAGCAGAAGGCCGTCACGCCTGCCGCCTTCGCCTCCGCTTCGATATCCGACCAGTCGTAGGCGGTCAGGATGATGATGGGGGTGTCATCATTCAGGCTGCGAATCTGGCGCGTGACCTCGATGCCGTTCATGTCCGGCAGCCGCCAGTCGATGATATAGGCGCGGCAGGGGTCACCCAACTCGATGGACTGCCGCGCACGCAGCACGGCCTCCCGTCCGGAGAGCGTCCACTCCGCACGCATTCCCACACGGGTCAGCAGCTTTGCCACGCTGTCGCAGGTGTTGAAATCGTCGTCCACCACCAGCGCCTTGAGGCCGGCAAGCTCCGCAATCTTTTCCTCGCGGCGGCTGCCGGTCTGCACGCGCAGCGGCAGGCAGATGATAAACTCGGTGCCTCGGTTCTTCTCGGTCTGCACCTTGATCGTGCCGCCCATCATCTCGACGATATTCCGGGTGATGGCCATGCCAAGGCCGGTTCCCTGTATCCGGCTGACCGTGGAGGTGCGCTCGCGTTCAAACGGCTCAAAAATCTTCTGCGCGAACTCCGGACTCATGCCGATGCCGTTGTCGCGGACACGGAACTCGTACTGTGCACAGTCGCGCACGGTTCCGGCAAGCTGCCGGATACGCACGGAGACCGTGCCGCCCGCCGGCGTGAACTTAATGGCGTTGGACAGCAGGTTGAGCAGAATCTGTCCCAGACGTGTCCGGTCACAGTAAACGTCCTCGTCGGCAACGTCAAGCGCATCCATATAAAGCTCGAGCTGCTTGGCGTATATCTGTCCGCTGACGATGGTCTTGATATCGTGCAGCATCTCGGCGAGGTTGACCTCGGTTTCCTCCAGATGAAGCTTGCCGCTCTCGATGCGGCTCATGTCCAGAATATCGTTGATGAGCGCGAGCAGGTGGCGGCTCGAGGAGAGGGTTTTGGTCAGATAGTCCTTCACCCGTTCCTGATTGTCGATATTGCTGACCGCAAGGGTGGTAAAGCCGATGATCGCATTCATCGGTGTGCGGATATCGTGCGACATATTGGACAGGAAAGTGCTCTTGGCGCGGCTGGCGGCTTCGGCGGCCGCAACCGCCTCGGAAAGCGCCTGATTGATCTTCCGGTCAGCCGTGCGGTCGGACATCACGAGGATGTACTTGGTCCGGCCTGCGACCTCGCTGCCCATGGCAACGATGTGGAACCAGCGGCGCTCACCGGTCTGCTGATGGGCATAATCGGCATCCCATTCGCTCTGCTCGCCGCACTGAATCCCCGCGAGGAAGTTCTTATCGTGGTCGGGAGAGTCCTTCGGGTGCAGCGCCCGCAGTGCACGGATGTCCTGCCGCACCTGCTCAAGCGGCACGCCAAGCAGCCGCTCGATGTTCGGGCTGACATAGTCCGTGCGGGAGGTTTCGGCATCCAGCATGAAGAAAACATCGTCCACGTTGCGTGAGAGCCGGGTGAACAGCTCATCCCGGTACAGGATCTCAGTATCTCTCCGACGCAGCGCATCGCGGCTTCTGTGCACGATGAGCGCGATGAGCAGCACCATAAGCAGGCACGCAATAGCGGTCACGATCTCGACCGTCCGGTGCCACAGCGTATCCATGCTGGCGTTAACAACGCTGACCGGGACAAGGCTGAGCATGATCCAGTCCTGGATGCCTGTGTTCTCGTAGACCAGATAGTACCGGGTTCCATGCAGCGTCAGCATCTTGCTTCCGTCCCTGCCCTGCGCGAAATCGTCACTCAGCGCGTCGAACGCTTTATCGGACAGATTGGAGCTGCTGCGCAGCTCCGCGAGGAAATTATAGACCGATTCCTCGCTGCCGTTCTCACCGTCAGCCTCGCTGTCGAGCACAACGCGCCCGTCCGGGTAGACAACATAGTTGTGGCTCGTGCCCTCGAAGGCGGAGTTGTCGATCGCGTTCAGCACCGTATCATTATAGTAGGCGATGGCGATCGCATCATAGGCGAAGCCGCGGTAGGTGCCGCTCATCTCCGGGCAGGCAAACACGAGCATCTGCGGCTTTCCGGGCAGCACCGCATTCACAACGACGTCCTCTCCGGCGAAAAGCTGCGTGTCCAGATCGGTCTGCGAGCCAAGGCTGCTCTTTTCGCCGTCCTGCGTCATGCAGCTGCCGTCCGAGGCGAGGAAGTAGAGGGCGGCGCAGCCGGTCTCCTTCTGCATCTCGTTCAGACTGGAACGGATCTGTTCTTCGCTCGAGGCGTTTTTCAGAAAATCGTTCCACAGATGCAGCAGCATCTGGTTTCGGCTGACCAGATGGTTCAGCATATTGTCGGATTTACGCAGGATCTCCGACAGATGCGAGGTGCTCTCCCGATAGACCGTCTGCGACATAAACAAGAAATACCGATAGCAGATGCCGCCGAGCAGCACCGCCAGAGCCAACAGTGCGGCGGCAGGGCGGCGCCATTTTTTCAGGAAGCGGTATTTTATTTTGCTTCCGCGTGTTTTATCTGCCATTTCCGTTTACCTCAATGTAATATAATTTTCCGGCTCCGCCAGTACGGCATTCCCCTCGGAGACATACGCGCTCCAAGTGTCCCGAACTCTCGTGTCGCCGCCCTCGAAGGCACGGCTCTCGTCCGCAAACAGCGGCGCCATGCTGCCCGCCGTCGCCAAACAGGTTACGGTTACGGTCTCGTCCTCGCGGAGCGGTTTGCCGTCCCGCGTGATCCCGGTCAGCGTAAAGCCGCCGTTTTCCTCCTTGACCTCGATGGCGATGCCGCTGACCACCGGCAGAGAGCCGCGGTTGAACGGCGTAAAGCCGCCCTCGCAGCCCTCGACAAAGGCGCGGACGGTCTCGGTCAGCTCCGCACCGTTCATCGTGCGCTGATACGCGCGCAGATCGTTCGGCATGATCATAGAGGCAGCCATATTCTCGGTATAGTCTGCCGCCAGCACGCTGCCGGTAAAGCTGTTCGCCGCAGCAATGAGCACATCGGTGTCATACACGCCGCGCAGCGTGTTCGCCATCACGGAGAAGGAGGCATTGCCGCTGTCCGCATGGAAAACGTTTGAATAGCCCTTGTCCAAGGTCAGCACAGCCGTATCCGCGGCAGGCTCATCCGCAAGCAGCTGCGCGTTGAACGCCTGATACGCCTGCTCTGCTGTGTATTCGCCCGCGATCATGCGCGAGACCACATCCTTGGAGACCGAGAAGAAATCGTTGGAGGCGATGCGGATGTACATATGGTTCTGCTCGACCACCGGGCGCACGTCCTCAAGATAATCGGTCAGGCGAAGACTGACGTTCTGGCTGTAGCTCAGAATGTCCTGTCCGTCATAGACGATGCGGTTCTGTGCTTCCTCGGAGAGCATGACACGGAGCACCTGCATCGCCTTGTCGCGGCGGTTGCTGTCCTGCTCGAGATTGCGGCTCAGCGCAACCTGAAAATACGGGGTGGTCATCAGCCACTGCTGCCCGTCCTGACCAAAGAACGGCAGGAAGGTCGTATCAATGCCCTCATCCTGCAGGATTTTAACGTTAGCAGAGCTGCCTAAGAACATGGCAAGCTCGCCGCTGCGCATCCGGTCCATGATGTCATCGTAGATCAGTGTCAGGTCAGCGGCGTTCAGGCCGGTGTCGCGGATGAACTGCTCGAGGTTCTTGAAAGCGGTCGGCCAAACGGTGTCATCCAGACCGACTTTCTCGGTGCTGGCCGGGTCGCTGTACGCGGTGCGCCATTTGCGGCCTTCCGCCGAGGAAAGCTCGGAGACAGAAAGTCCCTGAAGCGTTTCCATGCAGGTGTAATCGTAGAAATAGTCCGCATCAAAGCCGCGGATGCCGTGCTTTTCAAACGCTTGACAAGCGGAAACAAAGCTGTCGTAATCGGTGGGCAGCGGAATGCCGTATTTCTCGAACAGACTGCGGTTGACCACAAAGCCGTGCGCGTCCGCGCAGACCGGCAGCCAGTTTACGCTGCCGTCCTCGTTTTTGAAGCTGTTGAGGTAGGTGTTGTAGACCGCGCCCGCCTCGTTGGTCGTGGCGAGGTTCATCAGACTGCCCTTGAGCGGCGCAGCGTCATGCAGCGAGAAGCGGCAGCAGGTAATGATGTCCGGCAGGCCGCCGTTCTCGTTCAGAAATTTGTAAAAATCCAGATCGTTATTGCCGACAATGAACTCAATATTCACATCCGGCAGCTGCGACTGGATATAGGGGGCATATTTTTCGTACAGCGTGGTGTTCCATAGATAGACCTGAATGGTTTCCGCGTCCTCCTGTGCTTCGCTCTTTTGTGTGCCGCAGCCGGTCAGCAGACATGCCGCTGTTACCAGTACCGCGAGCAGGAAGGACAGACCCCGCTTCCTCTTTTTTGTTTTCATCAACCAATTCTCCTTACCCGTAACAGCCGCCTCTCCCCGACAGACTGCCCTTCTTTTTCCTCATTTCTCGCCGCAAAACGGCATTATATAAGAATAGCATAGCACTTCGCGGACGGTATTTCAAGGAATTTCGCCTTTTTTCTGCCAAAACAGGCGAAAACACAGACTATACGCCGTATTCGGAGCGCTTTTGCGGCGAATATTCCTGTAAAACAAGTTGAAATGGGATACCGGCGTGAAACGCTGTGTGGCTGCAAGGCTGCGAAAAGAACACACCGCCGCGCCTCCGATGAGCAAAAAAAGACCCGCCGATTTCTCGACGGGTCGATTGCCCAAATTCAATCTGTACATTTCCAAGGCTTCCTTTGCTGCAAGCCTGTGGTAATTTGGTGTAAGCTATCTGCAGAATCTCGCGCGTACACGGTTATTCTGCCTTGTGCGCCCGCAATCAGTCCAGCGGTTTCATTGTCGGGAACAGCAGCACATCGCGAATGGATGCAGCGTCGGTCAGGAACATAACCAGACGGTCGATGCCCATGCCCATGCCGCCCGTGGGAGGCATGCCGTATTCCAGCGCATTGATGAAATCCTCGTCCATCATGCCGGCTTCCTCGTCGCCTGCGGCGCGCAGAGCAACCTGACGCTCGAAGCGCTCCTTCTGGTCGATCGGGTCGTTCAGCTCGGAGAATGCGTTGCACAGCTCGCGGCCGTAAACAAAGCACTCGAAGCGCTCGGTCAGACGCGGGTCGGACGGCTTGCGCTTTGCCAGCGGAGAAATCTCAACCGGGTAATCGGTGATGAAGGTCGGCTGCATGAGGTTCTCCTCAACGTACTCGTCGTAGCACAGGCTCATCAGGTCGCCCCAGCTCTCCTTGCCCTTTTCGATTTCGAGGCCCTTGGCCTTAACGGCTTCGAGCGCCTCCTCCGGAGAGAGCGCCATAAAGTCGATGCCGGCATACTCCTTGACAGCCTCAGCCATGGTCATGCGCTTCCAGCCCTTGGTGAAGTCGATCTCGGTGCCCTGGTACATCACCTTGGTGCCGCCCAGAACCTTTTCGCAGACATGGATTACCATGTCCTCGGTAATATCCATCATGCCGTGGTAATCAGTGTATGCCTGATACAGCTCGATGGTGGTGAACTCCGGATTGTGCTTGGTGTCCATGCCCTCGTTGCGGAAAATACGGCCGATCTCGTATACGCGCTCCAGACCGCCTACGATCAGGCGCTTGAGGTGCAGCTCGGTCGCAATACGCAGATACATATCAATATCCAACGCGTTGTGATGGGTGATGAACGGACGAGCCGCAGCACCGCCCGGAATGGTGTTCAGACACGGGGTCTCAACCTCCATAAAACCGTGGGAATCCATAAAGTTGCGGATCTCGCGCACGATAGCGGAGCGCTTCTCAAAGGTATCGCGTACCTCCGGGTTGACGATCAGGTCAACATAGCGCTGACGGTAACGCATATCGGTATCCTTCAGACCGTGCCACTTCTCCGGCAGCGGTGCAAGGTTTTTGGAGAGCAGCGTCAGCTCGGTTACGGAAACCGAAATCTCACCCTTCTGGGTACGGAATACCTCGCCCTCGATACCGATGATATCGCCGATATCGAACTTCTTGTAGCCCTTGTATACGTCCTCGCCTACGTTGTCGCGCTTGATGTAAAGCTGCAGACGGCCGTAGCGGTCGCGCATATCCGAGAAGGAAGCCTTGCCCATGATGCGCTTGGACATCATGCGGCCTGCCAGACGGACGGTCTTGCCTTCCAGCTCGTCAAAATGCTCGTGAATATCGGTGGTATAGTGATCGCGCTCAAAGCGCACCTGCTGGAACGGGTCCTTGCCCGCAGCCTGCAGCTCTGCCAGCTTTTCGCGGCGAATGCGCTTCAGCTCGTGCAGTTCCTCCGCGGTCTGCTCGTGCTGATCCTGCGCCTGATGCTGTTCTGCCATATCTTCCCCATCTTTCATAAAATTTTTGACGGCAGCGCCAAACAATTCGCCTTTGTCAAATTGTTTGGTGTTACCTGAAATAGTGACTTCGCTTTTAACTTGCGATAAAGGTAATTTACTTCTCGATCTTGAGGATCTCGTACTTTACGATGCCGATCGGTGCCTCGACCTCAACAACATCGCCGACCTTCTTGCCCAGCATAGCCTTGCCGAACGGAGACTCGTCAGAGATCTTTCCGTCCATCGGATCGGCCTCCTGAGAGCCGACAAAGTGGTACTCCTCTTCCTCGTCCTCCTCGAGATCCTTAACAATAAAGCGGCAGCCGGGAGAAACCTCGTCTGCAGCGTAGCTGTCGCCGGTTACAACGACTGCGTGCTTGATGATCTCCTCAAGCTCGGCAATGCGGGAATACAGCTTGCCCTGCTCGTTCTTGGCTTCATCATACTCGGCGTTCTCGGACAGGTCGCCGAAGGAGCGTGCTTCCTTCAGCTGCTCTGCAACCTCATCCGCACGGGTAGTTTTCAGATATTCCAGTTCGTCCTTATATGCGTCCAGACTTTCCTGTGTCAGTTTAATTTCTTTTGCCATGTTTGCAAACCCTTCTTACTCAGTGTCATCGGCTTTCGAGCCGTACAGTACACTATATTATAAATTAAGCACCAATGCCATGTCAAGCGATTCGACCATTTTCTGTCCGATTTTCTGCCGGAGTGCTCGATTATCCCACAGTTTCTATCGCTTTTTGAAGCTGCGGATCGGTTTCCGGCGTCAGGAAGAAAAAGTTCTGCGTCTGCTCATCGGTCAGCTTCACCTCAATGTCCGGCGCAATGCCGACATCCGCAAGGCTTTTGCCCTTAGGCGTAAAGTATTCTTCGACAGACAGATTGACCGCCGAGCCGTCGCTCAGCTGGTAGGTGCGCTGAGCGCGTCCCTTGCCGGTGGTGTGCGTGCCGACGAGTGTTGCGCGGTCGTACTCCTGCAGCGCCGCCGCGAAAAATTCTGCTGCCGAAATGCTCTGGTCGTCAATGAGCACCGCGATTGGCAGGTCAATATGGTCTGCATCCGAGGTGTAAACGGTCTCCGAGCCGTTTTTCATGCGCAGCGTCATAATGGTGCCCTCGCCGAGCAGCGGATCGAGTGCCGCGCTCATCTCCTTGACACGACCGCCGCCGTTGTGGCGCACGTCAATGACAAGCGACTGTGCGCCGCTGTCGGTCAGCGACTGCAGCGCCGTCTTGAACTGATCGGCGCAGCCGTCATGGAAATTCTCGATGCGGATGTAGCCGATTTTATCATTCAGCATTTTGCCCCATGCCATCTTCTGCGTGACAACGGCACGCTGCATGGTCAGCTCCTTGACAGAGCCGTCTGCCTTCTTGACCGTGACGGTCACATCGGTCCCCTCTTTGCCGGAAATCGCACTGATAACCGCACTCGAACCGTCCTTTTCGGTCGTCAGATCTCCCGTACCGAGAATGTAATCGCCCTTTTCGATGCCGGCCTTCGCCGCAGGCGAATCATCGTACACAAGCGTAACGCGAATACTCGTCTCGGTGCTCGTCACCGAAACGCCGATGCCGCAGCCCTTGCCCTCACCGCTCATGCGGTAGGCTTCGTAGTTTTCCGCCGGAATATACGACGACCACTTGTCTCCCAGGCCGGTAATATAGCCTGCCGCAGCATAATCCGCAACATTGTCTGCGTCCAGTTCACCAACGTACTTGTCCGACACCAGCCGGTCGATCTCACGCAGCTTTTTCCCGACCTCGTTGGTGTTCCAGCCGGTGGAAATCAGGCAGATGACTGCCGTTATCGCGCCTGCCGCAGCACACATGGTCAGCGCTATCCGCAGAGAGACCTGTCTCTCCCGCAGTTTTTTCATGGTTTGTCCTCCTCCACGAGAAAAGGGAGAGCGTTACACTCTCCCCTTTTATGTAATTGCGTTAGTTGAAGTAACTCATCGGGTTCTGCGTCGAACCGTTTACATACACCTCAAAGTGCAGATGCGGACCGGTCGAGTTGCCGGTAGAGCCTACCAGACCGATGGTCTGACCGGCGGAAACCGTCTGACCAACCGAAACATGGATCGCGGACTGATGACCGTACGCCGTCATAACACCGCCGCCGTGGTTAATGACCGTATAGTTGCCGTAGCCGGAAACCCAGCCTGCGGTAGTAACCGTACCGGATGCGGCTGCTACGATCGGTGTGCCGGTCGGTGCCGGAATATCCTCGCCCTTGTGGAACTTGCGGGTACCGAAGATTGGATGTACACGCCAGCCATAGGCACTCGAATTATTGGTGTAACCCGGTAGCGGCCAGGTGAACGTGCCGCTGTAACGGGTCGCGCCGCTGCTGGTCGTGGTGGTCGTGCTCGAGGACGAACTGCCGCCCTTCTTCTTAGCGGCCGCTGCTGCTGCCGCAGCAGCTTCCTTGCGGGACTGCTCTGCGATCTGGTTACTTACGGTGTCCATCTCGCTGGTGATGCGCTCGTACTCCGCCTTCTGCTCCTTCTGATAGGATTCCAGACTTTTTTGCAGCGCCTTCTGCTGCTCCTCGCTGGATTTCAGCTCCTCAGCCTTGTACTTCAGGTTTTCCTGATACTGTACCTGCTCGTCCTGCGTCTGCTGCAGGTCGTCGCGCTTCTGCTGAATATCCTCCTTGGCAGCGGTGTACTCCGCTACGATCTTCTTATTATCGTCCATAATCGCGGAAACGATCTCCAGACGGCTGAGCAGATCAGAGAAGTTGGACGCGTTCAGCAGGACCTCCAGATAGCTGGTCTCGCCCTGCTCATACGTCGTGCGGACAGTCTCAGAAAAACGCTCCTTCTTGCTGTCAAGCGCCTTGATCGCAGCATCCAGTTCGGTCGTCTTGACGTCGATCTGGTCCTGCAGGCGGTCGATGTACACCGTTACGGTCGCAATCTCCTCCTTGGTGAGCTTGATCTCCTTCTGCAGTGCGGCGCGGGTCTTTTCGACCTCGTTCACCTGACCTGCCAGACTGTCAAGCTCCGCCTTGACCGATGCCTTTTGATCCTCCAGATCGGACAGCTTGCTTTTCAGTTCCTTACTGCTCACCGCACCGGCATAAACCAGACCGGAGGCAATCATCGAGAACACCATCGCTGCAACCAGGATGCCCGCAATAATGCAGGAAATCAGGCGCACGGTTTTCTTTTTCATCATATTGAAACATTCGCTCCTTTATGCAGTCGTTATACATCCATAAACTTGCGGATACTCGTTACCGAGCCGCCGATGCCGAACAACGCGCCTGCACCGCAGTACACGCCGAGCACCCACCAGCGCAGCACATCGAACGAGAGCAGATGGAACGAGGACAGCGAAACCGTACCTGCCACGTTGTACAGCTCGGTGTACAGACCCCATTCCGCGAGGAAGGCCAGTCCGCCGGCAACCAGACCGAGCACCATGCCTTCGATGACAAACGGCCAGCGGATAAACCAGTTGGTCGCGCCGACCATCTTCTGGATGGAGATCTCCTCACGGCGGGCAAACATAGCCAGCTTTACCGTGTTGGAGATGATGAAGATCGAGATAACGGCCAGACCGACGATCATCGCCGCCGCGATCATGTTGAACACGCGCTGAATCTGAATCAGCTTGCGGATAACATCCTCATCCGCGCGCACGCTTGCAACGCCGTCAACCGCTTCGATTTCCTTGATCGTTGCGTCCGCCTGCATGGAATCGCTCAGGGTGAACACATAGCTGTTGCGCAGCGGATTGTTATCCGCGTCGTAATCCTCGAGGATGTCTGCGTCGTCGCCCAGCTCCTTGCGGTACTGCTCCAGCGCGACATCGCGATCCTCGAAGGCAATCGACGCAATGTTGTCAATCTTCTCGAACTGCGTCTGCAGCGTTTTCGCCTCACGCGTGGTAAGCGAATCGTCGATCCAGACTACGATCTGGTTGGACTGCTGCAGTCTCGTAATGTTATTCGTAATGTTGTAGGCCACCAGCGTAACTGTACCTGTCAGCAGCAGGCTTACGACCATGATCACCACGGCCGCCACGGACATGAAGCCGTGCTTGAAAATGTTGCGCAGGCCTTCCTTCCAATAGTAAGCGATTGATCTCATATCTGATAATACCCACCTGTCTGATCACTGATGACTTCACCGTTGTCGATCACAACAACGCGCTTTTCAAATTCGTCTACCAGACCCTTTTCGTGCGTTACGATCAGCACGGTCGTGCCAAGCTCGTTGATCTTTTCAAACAGGGTCATCAGCTCCAGCGAACGCGCAGGATCGAGGTTGCCGGTCGGCTCGTCCGCGATGATGAGGCGCGGGTTGTTGACCAGCGCACGCGCGATTGCGACACGCTGCTGCTCACCGCCGGAAAGATTCATCGGCTTCTCGTGCGCCTTGTCGGCCAGACCGACCAGATCGAGCACATACGGCACGCGCTGCTTGATGGCCTTGCCCTTGGCGCCGATGGCGCGCATGGCAAATGCGACGTTCTCGTAAACGGTTTTGGTGTTGATCAGGCGGAAATCCTGATAGACAACGCCCAATGTACGGCGCAGATACGGAATCTGCCGCTTTTTCATTCTGCCGATATCGTAGTTGTTGACGATAACGCGGCCTTCGCTCGGCCGAACCTCACCGGTCAGCAGCTTGATAATCGTGGTTTTACCCGAGCCGGACGCACCGACCAGAAAGACAAATTCTCCCTCGTCTACACGCAGACTCGCCTTGTTCACCGCCCGGGTCCCGTTTTCGTAAACCACGGTGGCTTCACTCATTCGTATCACAGGCAATCCTCCTCGGTGCCAACGCAGAAGGCGTGCGAATGCCCCGGATTGGGCATTTTCGCCTTCCAGCAAACAAAAAAGACAAAGGTGTAAACATATACACCTTTGTCTATTATAACAGATATCATGTTTATGTGCAAGCCGACAAACTGTGGCATTATTGCACAATTTACGCTTTTTCTGTGTAGATTTTATGAACAGACAGCGATTATCTGGTACCTTCTTCGCGGCTTGCAAGGTATTTTCGAACCATGAGCGCTACCTTAAATACGATCGCGTGATCGAACTCACGCAGATCCAGACCGGTCAGCTTTTTGATCTTCTCAAGGCGGTACACCAGCGTATTGCGGTGTACGAACAGCTTGCGCGACGTCTCGGACACGTTCAGGTTGTTCTCGAAGAACTTCTGAATCGTGAACAGCGTCTCCTGATCGAGCGAGTCGATCGAGCCCTTGCGGAATACTTCGGACAGGAACATCTCACACAGCGTGATCGGCAGCTGATAGATCAGACGGCCAATGCCCAGATTCTCGAAGCTGATGATGTTCTTCTCGGTGTCAAATACCGCACCGACCTCGATTGCGGTCGTAGCCTCCTTGAAGGACTTTGCGATATCCTTCATCTGAGAGGATACCGAGCCGATGCCGATCAGGCACTTGACCGACAGCTCACTGAGCAGCGTCTCCTCGATAGAGCCTGCCAGCTTGACCAGATCCTTGATCTCACTGCCTGCCTTGACCTCCTTGACAACAACGATGTCCGTCTCGGAGATATGCAGCACGAAATCCTTCTGCTTGTCCGGGAACATGCCGTTTACCACGTCGATCGCGGCAACATCAGCCGGCGCCTGCTGGCGCACGAGGAATACCACGCGCGGCACATCGTTGCCGAAGTGCAGCTCGCGGGACTTGATATAAATATCGCCCGGCAGGATATTATCCAGAATGATATTCTTTACGAAGGTAGCCTTGTCGTGCTTTTCGTCATACAGCGTCTTGATATTGTTGATCGAAACCGCAACCAGCGAACAGATACTGCGCGCCAGTTCGTCCTCGCCCTGTACGAATACAGCGTATTCCAGACGCGACGCACGGTCGCCCGTTGTATGATAAGTATAACCGCCGAAACGAACGATCTCGCCGGCGAAGCCCAGCTCAGTGATTGCTTCCTCCCGCATTTCACCGATACGAGGCAGATCGGTACATGCTACGACCGCACCGCTTGCGTCAACAATGCCGATCGTACGATCCACCGTATCCTTCATCTGCAAAACAATCGACTGGAACAATCTCGAAGCCATTTCCATCACCTTTCCCGTCTTTTTCACGCGCCCCGGCGCTTTACTCCGCATCCGTTCGCCGAAACGCTTACTCTTTATGGTGTTCTCACCGTTAATGGTGATTCTGCCTATGACATTCTTCACAAGAACGCCAAAAGTTCCCTATACATTTTAAGTCATTATATCACATGTCCGCGCATTTTTGTACAAAAAACTCAAAAAAATTTGTAGATTTTTTAAGTTTTTCAAGTTTTAAAGGTAAGTTTTTCCAATTCCTCCTGTGTCAGTTCCCGAAATTCGCCGGGCGCGAGTATTTTATCCAGCCAGAGACCACCCAGCCGCAGGCGTTTGAGCGCCGTTACTGTACCGCCGACTGCCGCGATCATGCGCTTGACCTGATGGTATTTGCCCTCTTTGAGCGTCACACGCACGCGCAGCTCCGACTCGGTCTCGAGGATTTCCAGCTTCGCCGGCTTGCATTCCGTGCCGTCCCGCAGGGTCATGCCCTGCTCGAAGCGTGAGACTGCATCCGCTGCCAGCGCGCCGTCCACGACCGCCTCGTACTCTTTTTCGACATGGCGATTCGGACTCATCAGCGCATGGCTGAGCGCGCCGTCATCCGTGATGAGCAGCAGTCCCTCGGTGTCCTTGTCCAGCCTTCCCACCGCAAACAGACCGCGCCGCAGCTCGGCCGGAAACAGCTCAAGCACGGTATCGTGACGCTCATCGCGGCTTGCCGTGATAACACCCATCGGCTTGTTGAGCATATAGTACCGCTGTGCGCGGTAGCGCTGCACGGTGCCATCCACCGCCGTCTGCGACCGGTCAGGATCGACCTTAAACGCCGGATCCTTCTGCACGGTGCCGTCCACCGAGACGCGTCCCGCACGAATGAGTGCCTGCACTTCCTTGCGGCTGCCGCAGTTCAGGTGGGACAGCAATTTGTCCAATCGCATCTGTGGCATTTTGTCCCCTCCGCCAATACATTTCTTTTATAAGGATAACACTTTTTCGCAAATTGCACAATAGCTAAATGCAAAAAAAGTGCAATCCCCCGAAAGTTACCAATAGATACCATAAACCTATGATAACTTTTTCGTTGAATTGCACAGTTATGCAATTTCCGAAAGTCATTGTCAACCACTGTCAGGTCTGCGGCATATCCAGCAGGCCATGCACAAATCCATCCGTCTGTGCGGATGTGATATCCGCTGCGATCAGGCGGTTGCTGCGCACCAAAAGGTTGGCGGTCACGCCCTGCTCTCCGGTAGGATAGGCGGTCAGCGCGTAGGTATACAGCGTGGCGCGTTTGCCCTGATACGGCGTAAGATCCAGTCCCTGCGCCTGCTGAATAGCGTTGTACTGCTCATATACCTCGTCGAAGGTATCGGGTATCTGCACCTCCTGTGTGCCGACCGGTTCGTTCTCCACCGACCAGCCGCAGGCGGTCAGCAGAGCCACCCGGTCCTCGTTCGTTTTCAGCTTTGCACTGAGCGCTGCACCTTCAGCGCTGACCGCGGTATCCGCCTCTGCCGTTTTCGGCAGCAGTGCTGCCGCGCCGACCAGCACCAGCCCGACCGCCAGCACGCCCACTACGATTTTCCTCACCGATACCTTTGCCGCAAAAACGATCATGGCATTGTCCCTCCTGCTTTTACTTTATCCTATGTGTACAGAAGGCAAAAAAGAACGCCTCCGAGTATTTCTCGGAAGCGCAGCTTGTATCAGTCCAGATTTTTCTTCTTCAGCATCCACCATGCAAAGAAGCAGCCAACCACCGTAATGGCCAGCGGCATCCACCAGACCCAGTCGCCCGGTATCTGTCCTTCGCCGATATTCATACCGAAGAAGCCGAACACGATATTTGGAATCGTCATGATAATGGTCAGGATGGTCAAAACCTTCATGATGATATTCAGATTGTTGGAAACAACGGAAGCATAAGCATCCATCGTACCCGCCATAATGTTGGAATAGATATTCGCCATCTCGATGGCCTGACGAACCTCGATCAGCGCGTCCTCCAGAATGTCGCGGTCGTCCTCATACAGCTTGAGCACGCGGCCGCGAAGCACCTTTTCCATCGTAACCTCGTTGCCCTTGAGGGACGAGGAGAAGTAAACCAGCGATTTACTCAGTCCGAGCAGCTGGATGAGCTCCTCATTTTTGAGGGAGTCGTACAGACGCTTCTCGATGCGGGTAAAGTCGCGCTCGATCATACGCAGGTTTTTCAGGAACCGGCCCGCGATGCGGAGCAGAATCTGGAACACAAAGCGCGTCTTGAGTGAGGTATGCACGCCCTTTACCGCGCCTTCCGCGATGGAGCGCAGGATGATGCTGTCCTCCAGACAAACCGTGATGACCGCATTCTGCGCCACAACAATGCCCATAGGAATAGTGGTGAACATCTGTCCGCCGTCCTCGACCGAACTTTTCTCCACCATCGGGATATCGACGATCATGAGAAGCTGCTCGTCCTCGGTATCGACACGCGAGCTTTCCTCTGGGTCGAGCGCCGCGCGAACAAACTCTTCCTCAACCTGAGCCGCCTGCGCGATCTGCTCCAGCTCGTCCGAGCTGGGATGCACCATGTTGACCCAGCAGCCCTCGGTGAACTCGCTCACTTCTGTGATGCGGCCGTCCACCGTTTTGAAAAATTCAACCATATTATACCGCCTTTCAGCAGCGGCACTCCTCGAAAATGCCACCGCGAGTAATATTCATCTGTCTACTTCCAGGGTCCGTACTCACGGTGATCACTCTCCTTTAATATGGATTTCATCTAAAATTAACCTACCCATACCTGACAAAACAGCCCTGTTACGGGCTGTTTTGAATAGCTATCAGTTAGATTATCGGTTGTCCTTATCGAAGATGCGCATCAGAACATCAAATGCAGCATCGTCAGAGCCAACATCGGACGACGGTTTGGAAGCGGATGCGCGAGCCGGCTTTTTGTCAGCCGCTGCGGTAGCAGCCTCGGTGAACAGGCCGGTAGAGCCGGAATCCTTGTCCTTATTGCCGTCCATGCTCATCTTTGCGGAGTTCGGAACATTGTCGAAACCGGTTGCGATTACAACAACGCGGATCTCGTCGTCCATGTTCTCGTCGATGAATGCACCGAAGATGATGTGTGCATCCGGATGAGCCGCCTGCTGAACCATAGTAGCTGCGGTCTCAACTTCATCGAGGCCGATATCGTCAGAGCCGATAACGGAAACGATAACGCCGTGAGCCATGTCGATGGAGGTCTCGAGCAGCGGGCTGGAAATTGCCTCGCGTGCAGCCTCTGCAGCCTTGTCCTTGCCTGCAGCGGAGCCGGTGCCGATGTGAGCGAAGCCTGCGTCCTTCATGACGGAGGTAACGTCCGCGAAGTCCAGGTTGATGAAGCCCGGAACGGTGATCAGCTCGGAAATGTTCTTAACTGCCTGACGCAGAACGCCGTCAGCGATCTCGAATGCGTTCTTGAAGGTGATCTTCTGCTCGGATACATACTTCAGACGCTCGTTCGGGATGATAACGAGGGAGTCTACGTTCTTGTTCAGCTCTTCGATGCCGCTCAGCGCCTGCTCGAGACGCTTCTTGCCCTCGAATGCGAACGGACGGGTAACAACGCCGACCGTCAGGATGCCCAGCTCACGAGCGATCTGTGCAACAACCGGAGCTGCGCCGGTGCCGGTGCCGCCGCCCATGCCGGCGGTGATAAATACCATATTGGTGTTAGCGAGAGCCGCTGCGATCTGATCCTTGCTCTCCTCAGCAGCCTTGCGGCCGATCTCCGGATTTGCGCCTGCGCCCTGACCCTTGGTCAGCTTCTCGCCGATCTGGATCTTCGTGGTGGCCTGCGAATAATTCAGAGCCTGCATATCCGTGTTGATGGAAACGAACTCAACACCCTGTACACCGTTCTCGACCATGCGGTTTACAGCGTTGCCGCCGCCGCCGCCGACACCGATGACCTTAATGTTTACTACGTTATCCAAGCCCTGTTCAAACTCAAAACCCATTGTCGTTGTCCTCCGTTTTATGATAAAGAATCGTTCTTTGATTATCAATTACCGCGTTTGAGGGCACTTCGCCCCTATTGTTTTAATTTTACCTCGATTTATTCTATTTTGCAACAGGAATTAGCGAATTCCTCAAAAAAAACTTAATCTTTTCCGTGTCTTTCCCGCAAACCGGCGGTCGATACGGAAAAAGGCTGTATTTTTTCGCGTTTTTTCCTGTGTTTTCGGTTATTTTCGCCAGTAGAAGCAGAAAAAACTCAGCCTTCGCCATCGTAGCTGTCGTCATAATAGCTGTCATCGTAATACGATTCGTCGTACGAATCATCGTAGCTGCTGTCATCGTAGGATTCGTCATAGGACGAATCGTCCGAGTAATCCGAATCATCGGAATAATCCGAGTTATCCGAACTGTCCGAGCTGTCGCTTCTCGAATCGGTCGAGTCATCGCCGTTCGTATTGTCGGTCGTACCGACTTCGCCGTCCGGATTGTCGGTCGTACCGACTTCACCGTCCGGATTGGTGTACGCCGGCGAGGTCACCGGATTGTCACCTGCCTGATCGGTACCGGAGCGTGCTACATCCTCCACCGTCTCCGGCACAAAATGCAGACGGTTCTGTGCATCCCAGTACAGCCGCCCGATATCCGATGCCGAAAGGCGATCGCTGATAACGGTCTGTGCAAACCGAATACGGTACGTCAGATCGTCCAGTGAGCCTGCGCGGATGTTGAACCGCTTATCATAGCCGATGCGCACATCGGTCAGGTCGTTCAGATTGAGGAAGCTCATCTTTTCGAGCAGTCCAGCGGCATCCATGTTCTCCAGCACGTTCAGCATAGCGTCAACGTGTGCATCCGTGCCGGTAGCAAGGAAATCCCCAATCTGCGCATTCAGCGTAACGCCGAGCACGGTCGGCAGACCGCCGTCCGCGGCGTTGTTCTCGAGCACCTTGCCGCCCGCACTGATATAAGTGAACGTGTTATCCTCATTCCTCACGGCAGCCGCCGCTGTGCACTCGGTGACAGTCAGCACCAGTCCATCCGGCAGCTTGCGGCGCAGCTGTGCGCTTTCCAGATACGGGAAGCTGTGCATCAGATCGGACAATACGCGGTTTTTGTTCCACAGATAGAGATTATCGCCCTTTTGAACATCCATACCGGCGATCAGCTCCTCCGAGCCGTACTGCTCGGCACCTTCCACCGAAATGGTCTTAACCTTGAAGAACACGGTCATCGCCACCATGGCAGCCGCCAGCACAATGCCGGTCAGCAGCACGCGTCCCAGCACACGAAAGATTTTCCTGCCGCGGCGCTGCTGCTCCATCTGGTCGGGCGTGTGCTTTTTTCGCCTTCTGCGTCTCATCACAGCATCCCTTCTTTGTTACTTCTTGCCATGGTTTTCGATTGCCCAGAGGATCTCCTGATAGATCTTCTCGCTTGCATCGTGCGCCGCCAGCTTTGTCGCGTCATGCCCCATACGGTGCAGACGGTCGCGGTCGCTCAGCAAATCCTGAATCTCGTCGTACAGCACCTGCGGATTGGCGTCCTTCTCGAGCAGAACACGGCAGCCGCCCTCCTTTTCGAGGGCGCGCGCATTCTTCTCCTGGTGATTCTCTGCCACATACGGAGACGGCACCAACAGTGCCGGACGGCCGAGCATGCACAGCTCACCGAGAGTGGCCGCACCTGCGCGGCACACGATCAGGTCAGCCGCCGCCATGCGGTCGGCCATGTCGTAGATGTACTCGGTCACTTCGATGTTTGGGTGTTCGTCAAAGTCGGCGCCTTGCTCCTTCGCCATTCTGGGCAGCCACTCACAGGCCGCCGCACCGGTTGCGTGAACATGGTGATAGGGGACGCCGTTTTTACATTCGAGCGCCAGCTCACCGGCCATGTGCTCGTTCATGTACTTTGCACCCATCGAGCCCCAGAAGGAGACGACCAACTGGTCATCATCGGTCAGACCGAACTTCTCGCGTGCCTTTGCGCGATCTGCCGCCAGAATCTCACCGCGCACCGGCGCACCGGTCAGAATGATCTTATCTCCGCCGCCGAGCAGCTCCTTTGCCTGTTCAAAGCAGACGAGCACGCGGTCCGCATCCTTTGCGAGCATCTGCGTTACCTTGCCGGGCAGCGCGTTGACCTCGAGCAGAACAGTCGGAATGCCGAGCTGCTGTGCTGCGCGTACCACTGCGAACGACGCATAGCCGCCGCAGCCGATCACGCAGTCCGGCTTGGCCTGTTTCAGCAGCTTCTTCGCCTTGATGACCGCCGAGACAGCCAGCTTTGCCGCCTTCAGATTGTGCAGAATGCCCTTCGGGCTCATCGAACGCGACATGCCGATGATCTCGATGGTGTCCAGCGGGTATCCCTCACGCGGGACCAGCTTATTTTCAATGCCGCGTGCCGAACCGGCAAAACGCACCGTCGTCTGCGGCTGTTTTTTTTCAAAATAACGTGCAATGGCAAGACCCGGTGTAACGTGACCGCCCGTGCCGCCTCCCGTAATGTACAGTTTCAAAACTGAGTTCCCCTCTCCTGTCTGTTACTTTTCAAATGCAAGGTAGGATCACATGGTCCGGCAAAGCCTGTTTACCGGATCATGTGGTACTGCCTGACAGCAATATCACAGTCATCGAGGCTGTTTGTATGCTGCAAACAGCCTCGATTTGCATAAGGCAACACCGCACAATTAAAGCAGCGGCTTCTTGCGCAGGCTCCGGTCGCGCTGCCGCGGCGCTTTGCGAAAATTATGCGGTATTGCCACAACTTAATCCTGATTTCTTCCGTCAATCCGCATATACCGCGATATATTGAGCAGGATGCCCATCTCGCCGAGCTGCAGCAGCAACGCTGTGCCGCCATAGCTGAAAAACGGCAGAGCCGCGCCGGTTACCGGCATGATGCCGGTGACAACGAACAGGTTCATCAGCGTCTGGATCGCCAGCTTGGCGGTGATGCCGGTCGCCAGAAGACTGCCGAATTTATCCGGTGCATAGCGCGCCACACGGAATCCGCGGTAAATAAGGTACGCGAACAGCAGAATGACCAGCAGAGCGCCGATCAGACCCATCTCCTCGCACCAGGTGGCGAAGATGAAGTCATTATGCGGCTCCGGCAGGTACAGCTGCTTCTGCAGGCCGTTGCCGAGTCCGCGTCCGAGCAGGCCGCCCGAGCCGATGGCAATCTGGCTCATCGAGCCTTGCAGACCTTTGTTCGCCATATCCGAAAACGGATTGAGCCAGACCTCAAAACGGTCTCGTACATGCTTAAACGCAACATAGAATGCCGCAACTACGCCTGCACCCAGTCCCAGAATCGGCGCAAAGTACCACAGGCGCATGCCGCCTGCCAGCAGGATGATAACACCGATGCCGCAGATGATGATCATCGCCGAGGTATGTGGCTCCAGGTACAGCAGACCGATGTACAGCGCCAGCAGCAGACCGTACGGCTGCACCATGGTCTTGACGCTGCGCACGCTCTTCGGGTCACGAGCCACCCAGTAGGAAAAGCAGATGATGACGGTCAGCTTTGCGATCTCAGACGGCTGAAAGCCGAACAGCCAGCGGCGTGCATTATTGACCGATGTACCGATGCCCGGTATCGCAACCAGAATCAGCAGCGCGACCGATATCCACATGATGATGTTGTGAATGCCCGCGTACATGCGGTACGGAATCTTGGAAAGGCCGATCATCGCCGCAAGACCGATCGCGGCGAAAATGCCCTGACGCATGATAAAGTATGTCGCGCTGCCCTTGTAGAACATCGCGTTGGTATAGCTTGCCGAGAACAGCGCAATCAGACCGGTGATCAGCAGCAGCAGCACCGAGAAGAACACACCGGTATCCCAGATGTGCGCCTTCATGCTGCGCATGCGTCTGCGCTTCGGCTTTGCGGTGCCGGTATGGTAACGCTCCTTCGGCACCGGCTCCCGCGAAGGACGCGCCGGTTTGCCGCTCGGCGCATTCCGCGGCATGGGACGGCGCGATGCCGGCCGGTACTGCGGATTCGTCTTTCCAGTTGTCGAAGCCATAGGGTTACCTCCGAATTACGAATTAAAACAGCGGTGCGAGTGCCACATGGTAGGCCAGCAGGCACAGCACAACCGTGATGCCGGTGAATACCAGCACGATTTTCTTCTCGCACCAGCCGCACATTTCAAAGTGGTGGTGGATCGGCGCCATCTTGAACAGGCGCTTGCCGTGGGTCGCCTTGAAGTAGGTGACCTGCAGGATAACGGACAGCGTTTCGATGATGTAGATCAGGCCGACCAGCAGCAGGATGAGCGGCATTTCACACGCAAATGCCAGACCCGCAACCGCACCGCCGAGGAACAGCGAGCCGGTATCGCCCATGAACACCTTAGCCGGGTTGAAGTTATAGCGCAGGAAGCCCAGCAGCGCACCCGCGAGTGCCGCCGAAAAGATCACAACGCCCATGTCTCCGCGGCGGAAGCCGACGAACACGAAGAAGATGGCAACCGGCAGCGTAACGCTTGCTGCCAGACCGTCGATGCCGTCGGTCAGATTGACGGCGTTGTCCGCGCCGACGATAACGAAGGCCGCGAACACGATGTACAGCGGCCACGGCCAGCTGAACGAAATGCCCGTGAACGGAATCCACAGCTGCGGCAGACCGCTCGACCCCAGGAACAGCACGAGCACAAACACGCCGGCAACCAGAATCTGGAGCACCAGCTTCTGCTTCGGGGTCAGACCCGCGTTTTCCTTTTTCTTGATCTTAGCGTAGTCATCGACCAGACCGACCGCACCGTAGGCCACGGCAAGGCCGAGCACCGCCAGCGACGAGACCGAAATCTCACCCATCACGATATTGCCGATAATAACTGCCGCCGCGATACCGATAATGAACATAAAGCCGCCCATTGTCGGAATATTCTGTTTGTTCATGTGCCATTTCGGTCCGATTTCGAGAATCTTCTGACCGAATTTCATTTTCCGCAGATAGTTGATGACCGCCGGACCGATAGCCAGCGTAATCACCAGTGCGACCGCGAAAACAAGCACAGCCTGTTTCATGCTTCAACTTCCTCCCCTAAAAACATTGCAAGTGCGCGTTCCATGCGCATGCCGCGGCTGCCCTTGAACAGCAGCGCGTCTCCCTTTTTCGCGTCCTCGCGCAGTGCCGCGACAAGTGCGGTCTGATCGTCGAACGCATACGCATGCTCCATGCCCTTCTCCCTGGCACCGGCTACCATGGCCGCTGCATCCGGACCGTAGGCGTACAGGGCGTCCGCGTACTGCGCCGCCGCACGACCGGCACGGCGATGACCTTCCTCGGCGTAATCGCCAAGCTCGAGCATCGAGCCGAGAACCGCAAACCGGCGGCCGTCCCCGGCCATGCCGCCGAGCACGGACAGCGTAGCTTCCATCGCATCCGGACTTGCGTTGTAGCAGTCCGCATAGATTTGGTAGCCATCCTGCTCATAGATGTTCTGGCGCATGCCGCTCGCCTGATAGCTGACAAGTCCCTGCGCGATCAGCTCGGGTGTTTCACCGAGCAGCAGACCGACGGCTGCCGCCGCCAGTGCATTGAGCACGTTATGCTTGCCCGGAATACTCAGCTTCGCGGTGAATTTCTCTCCGACCGGCAGGTGCGCCGCAGCAAGACCGTTATTTACTATATCAAATGTACCGTCGCTGTGCAAGTGTGCAATGAGATCGCAGGCGGAATTTCCGATGCCATATGTTACCACCTTGCAGCCGAGGCTGCCGCGTTTGTCCCACAGAAGCGGCTCATCGCCGCAGAGAACAGCCGTACCGCCCTCCTGCAGACCCTCGAGGATCTCCAGCTTGGCCTTGCAGATGCCCTCACGCGAGCCGAGGAACTCAATATGCGAGGTGCCGATATTGGTGATAACCGCCAGATTCGGTCTGGCAGCCGCCGTCATGCGGGAAAGCTCACCGAAATGGTTCATGCCCATCTCGGCTACCAGCACTTCAGTATCCCTGGTCATACGCATGAGCGTCAGCGGCAGACCAATCTCATTATTCAGGTTGCCTTCTGTCTTCTGTGCGCGGAAGCCCTGCGAGAGAACGGCATACAGCAGCTCCTTGGTGGTGGTCTTGCCGACCGAGCCGGTCACGCCGACGACTTTGCCGCCGCACATCGTGCGGTAGCCGCCCGCGAGGTCAAGCAGCGCCTGCGAGGTGTTCTCAACGTACAGCGCCGGCACCGGATACTCCTCATTCTCGCGGTGGCTCATCACGGCTGCGGCGCCGTTCTCGATGGCCTTGCCGATGAAATCGTGCGCGTCAAACCGCTCGCCCTTAATCGGCAGGAACAGCGCCTCCGGCGGAATCTGCCGCGAATCGGTCGTGACCGCCGTCAGAGCCGCCTCACCCTTTGCTTCGCCGTGTGTCCATGCCGCCGCCTGCGCTAATGTAAATCGTTCCATGCCGTTTCCCCCAATAATTATCAAATCTCGCCGCTGCTTGCAGCGGCTTACATTAAGACAGGTTTTCCTTTCGGAAAACCGTGTCTTTGTTCCCGTCCGCAGACGACCATGTGCTTGCACATGGTATTCAATTAGAAATTGCCTGCAATTTCATAAAAACCGGGAGCATGTATCTCGGTTTTTATTCCCCGACCCAGCCGCCTTGGGGCGCAGCGCGGCAGCAAAGCCGCGCAAGGATAGCGCCGAGCGTCATTCGGGTTTCGGAGAACGGTTTCCTTAGGAACCGTTCTCCGTAGATAGGGGACTTTTGAAGTCCCCTATCACGCGAAATATTCCGCTACGATCTCGCGTTCATCCATGTGGTGCTTCACATGGTTTACTTCCTGATAGGTCTCATGTCCCTTGCCCATCAGCACGATGATATCGTCCTTCTGCGCGTGTGCAAGTGCCCAGTGGATCGCCTCCGGACGGTCCACGATGACCTGCATCGGCGTATCCGAATCCTTCATGCCCTCGAGAATGTCGTCGATGATGGCCTTCGGCTCCTCGGTGCGCGGATTATCGCTCGTTACAACGCAGAAGTCCGCGAGATCCGCCGCAATTTTACCCATCTTCGGGCGCTTGGTGCGGTCACGGTCGCCGCCGCAGCCGAACAGAGCAACAACACGGCCCTTTGCAAAGCCGCGAACGGCCTTGAGCACGTTCTCCACGCCGTCCGGTGAATGTGCGTAGTCGATGAGCACGGTGTAATCCGTATCGGTCGGCACGACCTCAACGCGGCCCTTAACACCGGTTGCGGTTGCCATGGACTTCGCCGCAGCCGCAAGCGGCATGCCGAGCTGCAGCACGATGCCGAGTGCGGTCAGTGCATTCTCGACCGAGAAATGACCCGGAATCGGCAGCTTGACATCTGCCTTTTCACCCTGATACTGCGCGGTAAACTCCACGCCATCCGCGTGCAGCTGCAGGTCGGTCGCTTCGAGATCAGCCTCCGGCTTGCCGCAGGAGAAGGTCATGCACGGGCACTTTGCGTCCGCGAGCATCTTCTCTGCCGCAGCATCATCCAGATTGATAACGCCCTTCTTGCTGATGGAGAACAGCAGCGCCTTTGCCTTGCGGTACTCCTCCATGGTCTTGTGGAAATCGAGGTGATCCTGCGTCAGATTGGTGAACGCGCCAACCGCAAACGGAATGCCGTGCACGCGGTCAAGCACCAGAGAGTGCGAGGAAACCTCCATGATCACATGCGTGCAGCCTGCGTCTCTCATGCGGGCAAACAGCGTGTGCAGCTCGTAGGATTCCGGCGTGGTGCGCTCGGTTTCGATCACTTCATCACCGATGAGGTTCTGGTTGGTGCCGATCAGACCCACCTTGTGGCCTGCGTCCTCAAGCATGTGCTTGACGAGGTAGGTCGTGGTGGTCTTGCCGTTGGTGCCGGTCACGCCGAGCATGACCATGCTCTCCGCCGGATGACCGAAGCGGTTTGCCGCGATCTCAGCCAGCGCAATACGGGAATTCTCCACAACGACTGCGGGGACGCCCTCCGACGCCTCCTCGCAGACAACGGCTGCCGCGCCCTGCTCCATCGCCTTGACGATGTACTTGTGGCCATCGGTCGCGTAGCCGCGGATGGCTACAAACAGGTCGCCCGGCTGTACCGCGCGGGAGTCGTAACGCACTTCCTTGATGTCAATATCCTGCGCGGCAGTGCTGTTTTTCACTGCTACATTCTTCAAAAGTTCCTGTAATTTCATAATTTCCTCCTATCGGTCGTTGACCGTCGTTGTATCGGAAAATTCTACCGTGACAACCGCACCGAGGCTTACCTTGGTACCGGCCTCCGGACTCTGCTTGGTCGCGGTGGTATCGCCTGTGATCTGCGCGGACGAAACACCCTTCTGCTTGAGGTACAGACCGTACTCCTCCAACGTATCGCGGCACTCATCCGGCGACATGCCGGACAGATCGGGCACTTCAACTGCCTCAGTCGGCTTTTCCTCGCCCATGTAGACGATAACCTTGCCACTGGCCGCAATGCGCATGCCTGCACTCGGCACCTGATCGGTGACGGTATCGCCGTCGCCCTTGATGATGCAGTCAAAGCCTGCGTCGGACAGCGTGGAAATCGCATCGTCGCGCGTCTTGCCGGATACACTCGGCACGGTCAGCTCACGGCGGTCGCTCTCGCTGTCGTCGTAGACCGGCGTAATGCCGATATACGGCAGCACATCCTCCATGATGCGGCCGACAACCGGAGCGGCGATCGTACCGCCGGTATGCGTTGCGGACTCCGGCAGGTCGTTGATGGAGACCAGAACCGCGATCTGCGGGTCGTCCATCGGCGCTACGCCGATGAAGGAGGCCGTGTAGCGGTCCTCGGTATCGAGCACCTTGCCGTCACTGTCGTATTCGGGCTGAATCTCGGAGGTCGCAGTCTTGCCGCCGACGCGGTAGCCGGGCACATACGCGTTCTTGCCGGTGCCGTTTGCGACAACCTGCTCCATCGCCTCGCGCATGTAAGCGGAGGTATCCTCGGAAATGACCTGACGGACCACCTCGGTCTCGTTCGTAGACTTGACCGAGCCGTCTCCGCTCAGCACTTCCTTGACGACGTACGGCTTTTTCAGCTTGCCGTCGTCCACGATCGCGCAGACCATGTTCAGCATCTGAATCGGCGTTACCGTGAAGCGCTGACCGAACGATGCGGTTGCCAGTGCGACTTCGTTCCAGTCACTGGCAACATCCAGTTTATGGAACTGACCCTTGCCCTCACCCGGCAGGTCGATGCCGGTCGGCTCGGTCAGGCCGAACGCCTTGTAAAAGTTGTAAAACCGATCCATGCCGACGCTCTGGGCAATCTGCATCATCGCTACGTTGCAGGAATTCATCAAGGCTTCGGTCAGCGTCTGCATGCCGTGGCCGCTTGTGTTTGCACACTTGATTTCCCAGTTCTCCACCTGCAGGGAGCCACCGCAGTAGTAGGTGTCCTCGGCATGGGTAGCACCCAGATCATACGCGGTGGAGACCGTCATCAGCTTGAAGGTGGAGCCCGGCTCGTAGTTATCCGCGATAACCGGATTGCGCCACGTTTTCATCAGGATATTGACGCGGGCGCTGCCCAGCTCATCCACCAGATCAGAATTGTCATGAATCGCCTCCGGCAGATTGTCCAGACCGCCCTTCTCATACCAGGCATCCGGAATTTCGGCCTTTACGTTCTCTTCCTTGAGGATTTTCGCAACATTTTCCTTGAGTTCGTTGATATACTTGTCGTTGGTCAGCTCATATGCACTGTTCGGGTCAAAGTCCGGCAGGTTCGCCATGGCGAGCACCTCACCGGTCTTGACGTCCATGACGATGCCGGAAACGCCGTCTCGCGCCTCCGGATTGTCGGCAAGTGCGGTCTCGAGGTGCTTTTCCAGATAGTTCTGGATATCGCTGTCGATGGTCAGCACAAGAGAGTTGCCGTCGGTCGCAGGGATATACTGCTGGGTCTCCGGCATAATGTCCTTGTTCTGCTGGTTCTGCACGCGCACCAGACGGCCCGCCGTGCCGGAAAGCTCGTCGTTATACTCGGATTCCAGGCCGTACGCGCCGTTGTTGTCGCTGCCGACGTATCCCAGAACCGCAGACAGGAAGGCGCCATGCTGATAGTACCGCTTGGTATCCGGCTCGGAGTAGACGCCGGTGCAGTCTGCCGCTTCGAGCTTCTCATCCAGTTCCTTGGATACGTCCTTATCGACCTTCTGCGCGATAATTTCGTACTGCGAGTTCGTCTTCCGGAGCTTCTCCATCACGGTATCGTAATCCACATCCAGCGTTTCGGACAGGATGGTCGCAAGCGTCTGCTGCTGACTTTCCGCCGTGATGCCCTTCTTGACCTTGCTCTCGTCCACAACGGCCTTCGGATCGACCGTAATGCGCTCTACGGCGGCGGATTCAGCCAGAACCTGCATGTTCGCGTCGTAGATCTTGCCGCGGTTGGGCGTGATGAACGTGTCGCGCGTCTGCAGCGCTGTCGCCTGCTGCACATAGAAATCGTGATTGAATACCTGCATATACAGCAGCCGCACGCCTACCAGCCCGAAACCGATCAGTGCAAACAGCACGGTCAGTCCGCGGATACGCGTGCGCATTTGATGGTTGGGTCCCTTAACTGCCATTTAGTCAGCCTCCATATTGTTCCTGAAAAAGCGTAAGGAGTCAGAAGTTATCCACCTCTCACTCCCCTGTACGCATTGTATTCAACTGCTTATCGGATATATTCCACAAGTGCGGAAAAGCGCGCTGCCAGTGCGCTCCACAGACCGTGCAGCGTCATGCCGTCGTCTGCAACGGTGACAAGATCCGGATTGGTCAGCTCCACATATTCGATCTGCGAATTGTCCATCTTGACCATTCCGAGCGTGTCCGTGGCGTACTGCTCTACCTCATCCATGTTCATGCTGTTCATCTGCTTGGTCGTCAGAGAAACATTCTCCGACTGCAGCTCGCTGAGCAGGTCGCTCTGCTCACTCGCTTCCGCGGTAAGCTGGGTCAGCTGCATCTGGCAGAACAGGATAAACGCCGCCGTGATCGCCACCAGAAAAATGCACGGATACACGCCCTGCATCACAGCAGGCTTGCGGCGGTGCTTCTTTTTCTTGACCGGCGCTGCCGCTACCTGCAGATGGCGTTTCGGCTGTACCTCACGCTGCGCAGGAACCTGATCTTCATATTTTCTTGCCGCGTTGTTCCTGCCAGAAGCCATCTTGCGCTTTCCTTTCTTTTGAATTTGCTTTTTCGGTTTAGATTTTTTCACAAACCCGGAGCTTCGCGCTTCGGGCGCGCGGATTCTCCTCAATTTCCCTTTCATCCGGCAGGATCGGCTTGCGCGGCGTCAGCCGAACCTTCGGCTTTTTGCCGCAGATGCATACCGGAAAGTCCTTCGGACAGGTGCAGCCCTGTGCCGCCTGCTGAAAAGCCACCTTGACGATGCGGTCCTCCAGGCTGTGGAAGGTGATGACCGCCAGTCTGCCACCCGGATTGAGACAGTCGATGGCTTTTTCCATTGCTTCCCGCACCGCGCTCAGCTCATCGTTTACCGCAATGCGGATCGCCTGAAAGCTGCGCTTCGCCGGATGCTGCTTTTCCCGCAGCGCTTTCGCGGGCATGGCACCCTTGATCACACGGACAAGCTCCAGCGTGGTCTGGATCGGCTTGTCTGCGCGTTCGCGCTCGATCGCCGCTGCGATCAGCGGTGCGTAGCGCTCCTCGCCGTACTCAAACAGAATGCGGCGGATCTCCTCGCGGCTCCAGCCGTTCACCACATCATACGCGGTCAGCTTCTGCTGCCGATCCATGCGCATATCGAGCGGCGCGTCCTGCATGTAGGAAAAGCCGCGCTCGGCATGATCCAGCTGTGGAGAGGAAACGCCGAGGTCGAACAGAATGCCGTCCGCACCTGCCAGTCCCTGTCCCTCGAGCACCTTGTCGATATCGCGGAAGTCGCTCTTGACCGGTGTGACACGCTGCCACACATCCTTGAGGCGGTCCTTCGCGTTTTCGAGTGCTTCGTCATCTCTGTCAATGCAAATCAAACGACCGGTATCATGCAAACGCTCCGCAATGCGGAGCGAGTGACCGGCGCCGCCGGTCGTGGCGTCCACATAAACGCCGTCCGGCTTGATCTGCAGAGCCTCAAGGCAAGGCTCAAGCAAAATGGATACATGATGAAATTCCATAGTTCCCTGCCCTTTTGTTAAAAATCAATATCTTCTACGTCCGCGGCAACAACTTCCGCGTCAATCTCGTCATTGTAAGCGCGCCACTTGTCGCTGTTCCAGATTTCCGCGTGGTCGAGCTGACCGATCACGGTAACATCCTTCTGCAGCTCCGCAAAGGTACGCAGGTTTGCGGGAATGAGGATGCGGCCCTGTGCGTCGAGCTGTGCATCGAACGCATTGGCGAAGTAGTAGCGCTTGACGCGTCTTGCCTTTTCGCCGTTGCCGAGCGTGCGGATCTTGTCCTCCAGACGCTTCCATTCCGCTTCCGGATAAACGGACAGACAGCCATCGAGGCCTTTGGTGACCGTGAAGTGCTCGCCGAGCTCCTCGCGCAGCTTGGCCGGCATTGCCAGACGACCCTTAGCGTCTATGGAATGCTTGTATTCGCCCTTCACTCATTCACACCTGCCCTTCCGCTTTGGTGGAATTTGTGACACTTTACCCCACAACTCTCCACCTTGATTTTATTATAGCGGTACGGAGAATAGATTGCAAGATATTTTTTGCATTATTGCACGAAAAATTCGGGCGTTTTTCTTGCAAATTTTATAGTTTTCGCAATTTTTACGAACAGTTGTTCGATTGTGTTCGTATGCGGTGTTTTCCTGCATTTTACTGCGAAGTGGAGAGTTATCCCAAAGCTTATCCACAGAGTGTGTATTTTTGTGCAATTTCAGCCGGACATTTTTCAGCCCGGTGGCGCAAAGTGGGTGTGAGGTTCTCTTTTTCGGCGTTAGTGGTGAGGAGTGGGTGAGGGGGTGGTGCAGACAAGGTGACGGCTGTTATCAAATAAAATTCGCAGGTGCCGTCCGCAACAACGCGTAAGCGAATTGTGCGGCACTGTCATGCCGCATCCAGCGTAGAGTTGCCGATATGTGTAGTAGTACGGTATCTGACACTGCAAACAGGTCTCGACATGGGAGCACACTGTGCTCCCCTACGGCAGAAAAAATCCTCTACCGTTCCCCCATAGTCTCAGTTCTCTGGCAGGCAGACGCTAAGAGGAAACGGGGTGATTCACAAGAGGGGTGGAAACCTTAGGTGTCCATCCCTCTTGTGCCCCTGCCGGGCAGGCAAGTTCCGTTCGCTTCGCAAGCGACAAATTCCCGTTGTGCCGGTACCGCAAAGAACACGAAAAAGCAGCCACCCGAAGGTGACTGCCTGCATTTCGGTTTTACTTTGCGATGCTCTTGAAGCGCTGGCGTGCCTTGCGGACCTCCTCCAGACCGAGAGCTACTGCCTCCTCGGTACGCTTGAGGGTATCCTCGCAGTACTCATTTGCCACGCGGCGCAGCTCACGAGCCTGAATCTCGGCGTTGCCCTGTACTTCCTTGGCCTTGCGGCGCGCCGCTACGACGATCTCGGTCTCGGAGACCATCTGACGTGCATCCTCCTCAGCCTGACGGCGGATCGCCTCAGCCTCGCGCTTGCCGGATGCCAGCATCTCACTGCGCTTTGCAACAATTTCCTGTGCCTGCTGCAGATCGTTCGGCAGAGCCTCACGCAGCTCGTCCAGCATATCCAGCATGTGGTCACGCTCTACGATGCACTTCTCGCCTGCCAGCGGAATGCCCTTTGCGTCCTGCACCATATCATACATGCGGTTAATGAGTTCCTCTAAAGTTGCCATTTTACTCTCCCTTTCTAATTCGGCGCACAATGTCCTGCATAATCCCCTCGGGAACAAAATCGGCGACACCGCCGCCGTGTACCGCAATATCCTTCACGATCGAGGAAGAGAGGTACATATATTCCGCACTTGTCATCAAAAACACGGTATCCAGCTCAGGATTGAGCTTGCGGTTGGCAAGTGCCATTTGGAATTCGTATTCAAAATCCGAAACCGCACGCAGACCCTTTACGATGGCGCATGCGTTTTTCTGCTTGGCGTAGTCTGCCAGCAGGCCGCCGAAGGATTCCACCTCGACGTTCGGCAGGTCAGCCGTTGTCCGCTTTAAGAATCCCACACGTTCCTCGGCGGAAAAAGCGGGTTTTTTGTTCTGGTTGTGCATTACCGCAACGATCAGCCGGTCAAACATGACCGACGCACGGCGGATGATATCCAGATGTCCCAGTGTAACAGGGTCAAAGCTGCCCGGATAAATCGCAATTTTCATTTATTTCATTCCGTTTCGCCACTCTGCCGCTGCAGAATGGTAATCATGGTTGCGCCGTAGCGGCGTTCCCGCACGACTGCGAAGCCGTGGGAGAATCTGTCCTCTACTGCACTTTCGCATATTATTATACCATTTACAGAGAGAATGTCAAACGTTTCTATCTGTTTCAGCGCATTTTCTAAGATCACGCCGCCGTACGGAGGATCCAGAAAGATCACGTCGTACCGTTCCCTGCCTGCTTTGGAAACAAATTCCGCTGCCTCCGTGCGGTGGAGTGCCGCCTTATCCTTCACACGCGCACTTTCGACGTTTTTGCTCACGATGCCGTAAGCTGCCTTGTTGTGCTCGACAAAATCGCAGTGAGCAGCGCCGCGCGAAAGCGCCTCAATGCCAAGCTGACCGGTGCCCGCAAACAGGTCGAGCACCTCGGCACCGCGCACATGATCCTGTATCAGATTGAATACGTTTTCTTTTACCCGATCGGTGGTCGGGCGGGTGTTCATGCCGGGCACCGGCTGCAGCTTGCAGCCGCGTGCAGTTCCGGATACAACTCTCATGGTAGCCTCCTGCTGAAATTTTTAAACAATAACATCACTCTATCGTGTAGGGCGGGATGAGAGCACCCCGCCCTATGGAAACCCAGATACATCATGCGGTTTCGTAATATTTATGAATCCTGATGAAAAAATTCGTAAACGCTCTGCGCGGCATTCCTCGGCAGAATCCTTGCCAGCTCCTGCTCGGACGCCTGCCGGATATTCTCAATGCTGCCAAAGTGCTTGAGCAGGTCGGTTCTGCGCTTATCGCCCACGCCCGGGATTTTATCCAGTGTGGAGCCGCGCACCTTTTTGCCGCCCAGCTTGCGGTTATACTCGATGGCGAACCGGTGGACCTCCTCCTGCATACGGCCGACGAGCGCAAACAGCGCCGGAGTCGCCGAGATGCCGAACTCACGGCCGTCCGGCGCAACGAGGGCACGGGTACGGTGGCGGTCGTCCTTGACCATGCCGAAGCACGGGACAGACAGCCCGAACGAATCGAGCACCTCCTTACAGACATGCACATGACCCAGACCGCCGTCGATCATGAACGCATTCGGCAGCGGCGCAAACTTCTCGTCGCCGTCCACATAGCGCTGCACGCGGCGCGTGAGCATTTCACGCATGGAGGCATAGTCGTCCTGTCCGTTGGCAGCACACGCAATCTTAAACTTGCGGTAGTCGCTCTTTTTCGGCTGACCCTCGACAAACACGATCATCGAGCCGACCGTATCCTGTCCGGCGAAGTTGGAAATGTCGTAGGCTTCCAGCCGGAGCGGCAATGCCGCCATACCGGTGACATTCTGCAGCAGTTCAAGCGATTTATGCCGTCTCTCAGACTGCTTCTCTCTGCGTTCGATCTCCTCGAAGGCGTTTTTCTCCGCGAGGCGGGTCAGCACCCGGCGTTCGCCGCGCTGCGGCACGGCAAGCTCCACCTTGCACTCTGCGATGGATGAAAGGTACTCACCCACGGCGTCCTGCTCCTCGATTTCATGCGAGAGCAAAACGGTTTTCGCCACCGCATTGCGCTGCGCGTAATACTGCTTGATGAACGAGGAAAGCACCTCGGCAGGGTCGCTCTCGGTGACGTGGAAGAACGTGTATTCCTTATCCTGCAGCGTGCCGCCGCTGTAATGCAGCACGCAGACACACGCGCGGGTCTGTCCCTGCACAAAGGCGATAACATCCAGTTCCGCGAACGCACCCGCGACAACATGCTGCCTGGTGCCCAGCTTCTGGATGGCACGCAGACGGTCGCGCAGGACGGCGGCACGCTCGAACTGCAGTTCCTCGGCCGCTTCGTTCATCTTCTCGGTCAGCTCACGCTCGAGTTTTTTTGCGTCGCCCTCGAACAGCGAGATCGCCTGTTCGATCAGCGCGTGATACTCCTCCGGACTGACCTTGCCGGTGCACGGCGCGCAGCAGCGGCCAAGGTGCAGATTCAGGCATGGACGGTCCTTGCCGATGTCCCGCGGGAAGGAACGCGCACAGCTTTTCAGGTGCAGTGCTTCACCAATCGTATCAATCGCTCGTCTTGCGGCGCCGCGGCCCATGTACGGACCAAAGTACCGTGCTCCGTCATGTGCAGGCTTGGAGACAATTTTGAAATCCGGGTAGGGCAGCGTAGTGTCCAGCCGCACATAGGGATAGCCTTTGTCGTCCTTGAGCAGAATGTTGTACTTCGGCTTGTACTTCTTTATCATCGAGTTCTCGAGCACGAGCGCTTCAAACTCGCTGTCCGTGACGATGATATCGAAGTCGTCGATATGGCTGACCAGCTGGCGCGTCTTGGCGTTCAGCCGTTCGGGAGGCTGGAAGTAGTTGGACACGCGGTTGCGGAGCAGCTTGGCCTTGCCGACGTAAATCACCTTTCCGGTCTTATCCTTGTGCATATAAACGCCGGGCTGCATGGGCAGCCTGCGCACGCGCTCCTTCAGCTGTTCTCTTGTCATGCGGACTGCCCTCCTTGCCCTCAATCGTCATTTGCAAAAATAAAAGCGCCGATCAAAACAACCGGCGCTTTTCCCTCAGGACGCGATAACTTAGTCAGTAAAATTGGATGTGATAAGCTCAACCAGTGCGGAAACAGCCTCTTCCTCATCCGGGCCATCAGCGATCAGGTTGATGGTAGTGCCCTTGGTGATACCCAGGGACAGAATGCCGAGCAGGCTCTTCGCGTTTACGCGGCGCTCTTCCTTTTCTACCAGGATGGTAGACTTGAACTCATTTGCCTTCTGAATGAAAAAAGTTGCCGGGCGGGCATATAAGCCTACCTGATTGGTAACCTGTACCTCTTTTGAATACATATCTGCATCGCTCCTATTTCTTCAAATCCGTTGTATATAGTCTATCGCTTTTTTGCATTTTCGTCAAGGACTATTTCCAGATGTGCCCTTTGCTTTTTAAATGAATTTTTCAAAAAACGTACTGATTTATAGGGCATTATGCCCTATTCGCCGGTTTCCGATTCCTAAAACAGGTATTTTTAGGGCAATACCACATAATTCATTAAAAGAAATCTATGCGTAAACTGTGCAGGATTGCCTCAGCGCAATTCGACGATTGTTACGCCCTGCTCTCCTTCGCCGTAAACACCGCTGCGGACGCTCTTGACGCGCTTGTTTTTCCGCAGATGCTGCTGCACAGCCGTGCGGAGCACGCCGGTTCCCTTGCCGTGGATGACCGTGACAGACGGCAGTCCGGCCATGATGGCGCGCGACAGGAAGTTGTCCACCTCAAAGAGAGCCTCCTCGGCGCTCATGCCGCGCACATCGACTTCGCTTTCCGCCGAACGGATGTTAAGTTCTCTGCGCGGAGCGTCACGCCGCGGCTGCGGCTTGGGCTTGGGCGCGTTCTTCTTCTCCTCGACGAGACGCAATTCGTTCTCCTTGACCGTCATCTTCATCGGGCCGGCCTGCACCTGCACGCTGCCGTCCCTGTCCGCCGGAGCGAGCACGGTCGCAATGACGCCGCCGACGTTGAGCAGGCGCACGCGGTCGCCCTTCTGCACCGAACGAACCTCGTCAGCCTCGACAACGCGCTTCTGAATGCCGCGGCGCTGTTCGTTCTCGGTCTGGGTGATGACACCGCGCAGCGCCGCCTTGGCTGCCGCAAGGTTCTGGTCGGCGTTCTTCTTCTGTGCCTTCTTTTTGAGCGTTTCCAGCTCGTCAAACACGGTTTCCGCCGTCATGCGGGCATTTTTGAGGATGTTGTCCGCCTGTCCGCGGGCGCTCTCCATCATCTTGTCCACACGATCCTCGGCAGCATCGCGCTCGGCACGCATCTTGTCGCGCTCGGACTGCGCGGCAGAGCGCATGCGCTGCGCTTCTTCCTTCATCTGCTCGACACGGCGGCGTTCGCGCTCAAGCTCCGCCAGAACGTCCTCAAAACGGGCGTCCTCAGTGGAGACCTGCTCCTTCGCCCGCTCGATGATGGTCGGCTGCAGACCCAGACGAGCCGCAATCGCGAACGCATTCGACTTGCCCGGAATACCGGTCAGCAAACGGTAGGTCGGCTGCAGGGATTTGACGTCAAACTCACAGGAGGCGTTCTCTACACCGTCCGTGGTCAGCGCAAAGGTTTTCAGCTCGGCGTAGTGCGTGGTCGCAGCAACGCACGCGCCCATCTGGCGGGCATAGCCGATGACGGCAACCGCCAGTGCCGCGCCCTCGACCGGGTCGGTACCCGCACCCAATTCGTCGAACAGCACGAGGTCGCCCTGCCCGCAGCAGTCCATAATAGACACGATGGTCTTCATGTGCGCAGAGAACGTGGACAGGCTCTGCTCGATGCTCTGCTCGTCACCGATATCGGCGTAAACATGCTCAAACAGGCCGATTTCCGACTGTTCATTCGCCGGAATATGCAGGCCGCTTGCCGCCATGAGCGACAGCAGGCCGAGCGTTTTGAGCGAAACCGTCTTGCCGCCGGTGTTCGGACCGGTGATGACGAGGGTGTCGTAATCGTAGCCGATGGCGATGTCAATCGGCACCGCCTTGTCCTTATCCAGCAGCGGATGACGCGCACGGAGCAGCTTGCAGCGGCTGCCGTCCTCGACCAGTACGGGCGCACAGGCGTTCATGTCGAACGACAGCTTGGCACGCGCAAAGATGAAGTCCAGCGTGGTCAGCGCATCGTAGTCCTGCTCGATGGCGCCCTTATACATGGACACGCGCGATGACAGTTCCGCGAGAATGCGCTCGATCTCGTTTTCCTCGCGGCCCTCGAGCACCTTAATCTGGTTGTTGATTTCCACGACCTGCTGCGGCTCGACGAACACGGTCGCACCGGTGGACGAGGTATCGTGCACCAGACCGGGCACATCGCCGCGGTGCTCCACCTTGACCGGCACAACGAAGCGGCCGTTTCTCTGGGTGATAATATTCTCCTGCAGGTACTTGGAGCGCTCGCCCGAGATCATGCGGTTGAGCGTTTCGCGCACCTTGCCGGACACGCGGCGCAGTTCACGTCGGATGCTCAGCAACTCGGGAGACGCGCCGTCCGCGATCTCCTCCTCGGAGATGATGGCGGTCGTGATAGATTCCTCCAGATCACGGTTGCCGGAGAGCAGACCGAAAATGGGCGTGAGCGTGGTCTTGGTTTCGTGCTCGGCATCGTACAGCAGAGCACGGCGCGCGGTCTGCAGCAGGCTTGCCACCGCCAGCAGCTCGCGCGGATTGAGCGTACCGCCGCGGTCCGCGCGGGACAGGATCGCGCCTACCTCTCGGATGCCGCCAAAGGCAGGACTGCCCTGACGAACCATCAGGTCCTTCGCGTCCGTGGTCTGCTGCAGCCACAGCTCGGCCTGCTCGTGGTCGTCCAGCGGACGAAGTGCACGGCATTTCTCCTTTGCCGCCTGGGATGCCGCCTGTCCGGCCAGTTTTTCCAGTATTTCGTAGTATTCCAGTGTTTTAAGGGATTTTTCGCCTAATTTGTTCATTTCAAACTCCCGTAAAATCTTCTTGTTGTTTATTCGCTTTCGCAGGGTGCGCCGAGGTCGTCGCACCCTACGATATAGCTGTGCATTATCTTATAACTGCGTTTACCCCATCCAAACCAGCACCGCCATGACCGCCAGCGACACGATGACAAGCACCATATTGCCGCGCCAGATGCGCAGCAGTGCTGCACCGGTCTCGCCGCTTTCCTCGGCAACGTACTGCCACTGTTCTCTTCGACCGGGGTTCCAGAACCAGATAAAGCCGAACTCGGCAGCAATGCGCTGATAGTCCTCAACCGGCAGATTGGCCTTGCAGTCGTTCAGGAAGCACCGTCCCAGCCACAGCATATATCCGATGGCGCACAGTACACCGAGCAGCAGCGCAGGCATTTTTACGCTCGGTATGAGCCAGAACAAGGCAATCACACAGACGTCTGTAAGAATCAGGTTTTTGGTTACCTTCCACATGGAAACTGCTTTGCGATCCATACCGCTGCTCCTTTCTCGGGATAGGTTTGCATATCTGATGATAGATCGTGCAGGCTCGTCACTTCTACACTCTTCTACACAGTTATTTTATAGGCATCTGCAGCGATTGATAAAACTGCAGACTTTCGAACCCGCGTCCGAGGTGGTACTTCACATACTCCTCGGCCATGCCGCAGAACTGCTCTCTGGCGGGTCCGCTGAGTGCGAACGCATAGACCTTGTTCGGCTCGGCTGTAAGCACATGAAGCATCGCCCGCAGGGTACTGTCCACAAGCTGTGCATAACCGCCGACTCTCCCCGCGCACTTTGCGTCCGCGGCTGTGCCCGCCCGAACGGAAAAGCACACCGGCGGGTTCTCTATCACCTCGCTGCACACACCGCACGAGGTTAAATCCGGTGCGTAGCCGCTCTCAGCCATAATGCGCCACTCGAAAGCTGCCTTGACAAGCTCGGGGTTGCGTTTGCCGCCCTCGAGTGCGTATAGCGCGTACAGCAGCAGACGGCACAAGGCCGGATTGTCAAAATCCGGCACAGTCAGAGCGGTTGTCAGCTCGTTTAAGTAGCACGACAGCGCGTACTTCTCAATATCGCCTGCCAGCGCGAAAAACGAGTGTACCAGGTCGGCGTCCCGCAGGGTGTACCTGCCGCCTCTGTCCGACAGAATGAACTCCGAGTAGCACAGCTGCCGTGCCGCCGGATTTTGCTTTTTTCCGCGCCGCGCGTTCTTGCACAGGATTTCAATCCTGCGGCCGTCCTCGGTCAGTGCGGTCAGATAGCGGTCAAAGTCACCGAAATCCACCTCGCGCAGACCGAGTGCCCGCAGCTTGACCTCGGCCATTTACTGATCCTCGTAGCCGAAGTTGCGCATCTGGTACTGGTTGTTGCGCCAGCCCTCCTTGACCTTGACCCACAGCTCGAGGAATACCTTGGCATCCAGCATGCGCTCGATGTCCGCGCGCGCCTGCTGGCCGATTTCTTTCAGCATCGCGCCGCGCTTGCCGATGATAATGCCCTTGTGGCTGGCCTTCTCGCAGTAGATCACCGCGTTGATCTCCACCAGACCGTCCTCGCGCTCGTTCCAGCGCTCAATGCCGACGGCTACACCGTGCGGAACCTCGCGGTCGAGCAGGCGCAGCATCTTCTCGCGGATAATTTCAGCGACAAGCTGACGCTCCGGCTGATCGGAGACCATGTCCTCCGGGAACAGCTGCGGGCCTTCGATCGCATACTTGTCGATTTCGGTGAGCAGCTCCTCTACACCCTCGCCTGTGCGTGCCGAGATGGGCACAACCGCGTCGAACTCATGTGCTGCCGCGTAGGTCGCAATGACAGCGAGCAGCTCTTCCTTCTTGACGGTGTCGATCTTATTGATAACGAGGATCGCCGGCATGTGATGCTGCTTGATCTGTGCAATCAGGGTTTCCTCGGCAGGACCGATGTTCGGGATCGGCTCTACCACCAGAACGGCAACATCCACCTCGGAAACCGTGTCCGTCACCACCTTGCACATGTAGTCGCCCAGACGGGAGCGCGGCTTGTGCAGACCCGGGGTGTCCAGCAGAACATACTGCGTTTCACCGCGGCTGAGTACGCCCGTGATGCGCGTGCGCGTCGTCTGCGGCTTGCTGGATACGATGGCCACCTTCTGACCGACCAGCTTGTTTGTCAGCGTGGATTTGCCCACGTTCGGCCGTCCTACAACGGATACGACCGCAGTTTTTGTAATTTTGCTCATTTATTTATCTCCAGTACAGTAATTGAGAATTGAGAATGGAAAATTGAAAATGTCGCTATTCTTGCGCGAGTTCCGTCC
>NZ_BMQH01000001.1:0-60320 GCF_014648015.1 Butyricicoccus faecihominis | reverse complement strand
GCTATTCTTGCGCGAGTTCCGTCCGCGCTGCGACGAGCTATTCTTGCGCGAGTTCCATCCGCGCTGCGACGAGCTATCCTTGCGCGAGTTCCGTCCGCGCTGCGACGAGCTATTCTTGCGCGAATTCTCCATTCTCCATTATTATTGAATTCTTCCAAAGTGAAACACGAACCAGACAGCAATCGGCACGGTGACCACAACCGCCATGCCGAGCCACAGCCTATACCACAAGAATTTGATGGCTGCCGCAAGCACGCCGTTTCCGATAAAGATACACGCGCCGACCGCGACGCACGCTGCCGCGCACACAAACACACCTGCCGCCGCGATATCCTTCGCGTTGCGAACCATGCCGTCATACCCGCTCGCCTGCTTGTCGCACAGACGCTCGATGGCGGTATTCAGCAGTTCCGCGCCCATGGTAAGGCCGAAGCAGATACACAGGATGGCCGCTTCGGTCATGCTCACGCCGCCGAACACGCCGAACAGGATGACGTAGAACGCCGCCGTCATGTGCACGCGGAAGTTGCGCTCGTCATGGATACACAGCCGCAGGCCGCGGAACGCGTGCAGAAAGCTCTCGCTCAGTTTTCGGATATTCTTTTTCATGGCTCAGTCCCGCGTCAGGCCGAGGAACGCAAGGTTGTCCTCTTCCTTGCTGCGCATCAGGCGAGTGTCCTCGTCATTGCGCTCGTGGTCGTAGCCGAGCAGATGCAGGACGGAATGGGTCGTCAGGTAGCCGCACTCCCGCGCGGGCGAGTGCCCGAACTGCTCGGCCTGCTCACAGGCGCGCGTGTAGCACAGGATCATGTCGCCCAGCATGACACAGCCGGAATCCGGCTCGGCCTCGAGCTCCTCCTGCGGCACGCCGTTGAGGAACTCGTACATCGGGAACGAGAGAACGTCTGTCACGGCATCCTTATTCCGGTACTCGGCGTTCATCTCGCGGATGGCGTCGGCATCGACAACGGTAACGTCGATTTCGGCGTCAAAGTCCACCTGCTCACTCGCCAGCACGCGCTCGGCGCAGGTGCGGATCAGCTCACGCACGCTGTTTTCGTCTGCTACCTCGGTCTCAAAGCCGATATTGATCTGATGATTCATCATTTTCCCTCCTTGCGGCGGGTCGGAAGGCGCTTTCCTGCCGGTTTTGCGGCAGGCTTGCCTTTGCCCTTTTTGTTTTCGTACTCTGCATACGCCTTGACGATACGCTGCACCAGCTCATGGCGCACAACGTCCTTTTCGGTCAGGAAGCACTGGGCGATGCCCTCTACGCCGTCCAGCACGCGCAGCGCCTCGCGCAGACCGGACTGCTTGCCGTCCGGCAGGTCGATCTGGGTAATATCGCCCGTAATGACTGCCTTGGAGCCAAAGCCCAGTCGGGTGAGGAACATTTTCATCTGCTCAGGCGTGGTGTTCTGCGCCTCATCGAGAATGATGAAGCTGTCGTCGAGCGTGCGTCCGCGCATATACGCAAGCGGAGCAACCTCGATGGAGCCGCGCTCCTGATACTTGGTGAAGTTTTCCGCGCCGAGCATGTCAAACAGGCCGTCATACAGCGGGCGCAGATACGGGTCTACCTTGCTCTGCAGGTCGCCGGGCAGAAAGCCGAGCTTTTCGCCCGCCTCGACCGCCGGGCGGGTCAGGATGATACGAGACACCTGCTTGTCCCGAAAGGCCGCAACAGCCGCCGCAACCGCGAGATAGGTCTTGCCGGTACCGGCAGGGCCAACGCCCATAACGATAGTGTTCTTGCGGATAGCCTCCATGTATTTTTTCTGGCCGAGCGTTTTCGCCTTGACCGGCTTGCCCTTGGCTGTGATGCACAGCACATCGCGGCTCATCGTGTGGACTTCGCTCTCGCGGCCGTCCTTGGCAAGCCCGATAACGTACTGCACGGTCTGCGTGCCGATGGATTCTCCTCGGCCTGCCATCGCCAGCAGCGCCGTAATCGCGCGTGCCGCGATGGATACGCCTTCGTCCTCGCCGGTGATTTTCAGCTCGGTTCCGCGGCTGATGACCGAGACGTTCAGTTCGCGCTCGATCTGCTTGATGTTTTCGTCAAATGCACCGAATACTGCCATCAGCAGTTCGGTCTGCTCGATTTGCATTACCTGTTCTATGGTTACACCCTCTTATGTTTAATTAGTAATTAGAGTTAGGAATTAAATGTTAGTTTTCATCCGTGCAAGGCAGGAGGCAGGCGTTTTCCCTGTCGTTACCTGCTCTCCTGCGGATAGTGTTTATCTATCAAATAAACTGTATGCAAGTGTATGTATCTGTTGCAATAACTCGTTCAACATACAGTTGCATACGGTTACATACAGTTAATTTTCATATATCTGCAGCAATACATGATGTTTTACCGTAGGGGGCGGCAAGGTGAATTGCGGCAACGCCGCAAGAGAAGGTGCCCTGAGGTACGACTCGGCGCACCGTTGTAAACGATCTGCACATTGCCTAACCGTAGGGGCGAACATTGTTCGCCCACACAACGTAAAATCATACGTTTTTCCAATTGTGAATCCAGTTTCCAACCGCGACAATCAGCCACACCACCGAAACCGCCGTCGGCAGAAACATTGCGGCAGCTGTGGACGTCATAAAATTCGTCACACCGAAAAACGGCACGAGGAACACGGTAAACGGCAGCAGCATCGAATTTGCCGGAAGGATATCCGTCGTCATAAGCAAACCGGATGCCGCTCCAATCGAAATCAGCGCCGATACAATCGTCAGCAGACACATAGCAGTATTGCTTTTCCGCCATGCGTACAGCAGCAGCGATACCAGCACGATAAACACCGCGCTGACGCAGAATTTGCCTGCACTCGCGGAACCGCCGTGAAGCCAGTCCGAGCCGTTAGCAGCAAACGCCGCTGCGGTGCTCAGTCCTGCGAGAATCGTCGCGGGTTTACGGTTCATAGGCGTCTCCTTTTCTGTCTCTACGGCACTTGCTCCATCTCCGCATTTTCCTCCGGAACGGTACTGTCATCCACGGCCTCGGTGCCGATCTGCTCCTCGGCGTGGACGGTGAGGTACAGCACTGCCGCGCCGTTCTGCTCGGTGAGCGTTTCGCTGTGGCTCGTCACCATGCCGTCGATATCCGCGGCTGTCTCGCCCAGTGCGCGCGACAGCATAGCCACCCGCACGTCCTCGGCGGTGCGCGTCGTCGGCTCCCGCTCGTAGAATGTATACGTTTGTGTGACCAGCGCCACCGGCAGCACCACGCTGTCCGACAGCCAAAAATGTCTGGTCGTTATTATTTTATCACAAGTGCCCCCTGCAATTCCACTGCCAATATAGAAATTTAACCGTTTATTTCCCATCACCAGTGCATATTGATGACGAATTTTACCCGTATATCGCTTGCTCTGCTCGGTGAGCGGCCGCGCCGCCTGAACCGTATGCGTGGTGTACGCCTGCACGGTGCCGTGCGCATGCGCTGTGCGGTACTTTCCGCCTTCGCGTGTCGGCTCCACCAGGCCGCTGATGAGCGTATCACCGGTCTGCACGGCATCTCCTGCCTGCACCATTGGCTGTCCCTCGAGCGCACGCACCTGCGTTACCACGCCGTCCCGCGTGGCCACCATCTTGGTGACCGCGTGCTCGTCCAGTACCTCCGGCGGGTCGGTGCTGCCGTAGGCGACCACGGTCAGGCTGTTGCCCCGCAGATTGAGCGAAAAAAACGTGATATTCGGCTGCAGCTGCATCATCTTCCACCGTATCTGACGGGTGTTCAGGTCCTTGATGGGCATGCCGATATGCACCCCCATTTCGCTCAGCTGCTGCATGACAGCCGTTTCGTCTATCGCCGGTGCGATCTCGGTCTGTATCGCCCATACATGCGTGCCGAGCAGCCAGCACAGTGCCGCGGCGAATACGGCTCCGCCCCAGAGCGCCGTACGCGGACGCAGACGCGCCGCAAGGAACGGCAGACCGCGTTTCCGGAGAATATGCACGCGACATCCCGTGCGGCCCATGTGCCGCCTGAGCGTCCGGAAATCCCGGATGGACAGGGTTGCGTGCAGCTCATTCCATGCCGTGCGGTCCATCTGCCGCAGCGTGATACCCTGCGCCGCGCACAGGTTGAGAAACCGCGTCAGGCTTGCGCCTGTCACGCGCACGCGCACCTGCCCGCAAGCCAGCAGCCACAGCCGCCCGATCATTCGCGCTCCTCCTTCCTCACTCGGTCGTAATGTATTCCACCGACGAGATCACGCCGATCACCGCCAGTTCGTCCATGGAAAGCGCCGTCAGCTCCAGGTCTGCACCCAGAATGCGTACCTCGCACCCGCGGCATCTGACGCGCAGGATGCTGTCGTCGTATTCCTGTATGCCGCAGTGGTTCTCCACGATCACCCGGCTGTCTCCGAGGATTTCCACGCGCGGGCGGTTTGGGTGGAGGTCCTCCATGAGTTCGGCGTATAAGTTATCTTTCAGCATATCGCGCCACCTTCATATCGCATTTTACCTTCTCCGTAGGACAGGTATAACGGTATATGTTATGTATCAGCGTACTGAAACTTTCCTGCTTCTCATACACTGTTCCGAGGTGACGCTATGAAGCTGTTCTTATCGCTGGCTCTTTTTGCCGCGTTTTTGCTTTGCCCGACCGCCTGCGCGGATGGTGTCCGCGAGGGACTTTCCCTTGCTGCCGCGCAGGCTTTACCGGCTTTATTTCCGTTTTTCGTTGTCAGCGGACTGCTTGTCCGCTGTGATACCGCGCGGCTGTCGCCGCTGCTGGCGAAGCCGCTCAGACGATTATACGGCCTGCCGCCCGAGGCTGCACCTGCTCTGGTGCTCGGACTCATCGGCGGGTATCCGGTCGGCGCCGCGACCGCATGTGCGCTGCTTTCCGAGGGTATGCTATCCCGCGAAGCGGCAGAGCGCGTGAACCGCTTCTGCAACTGCGCCAGTCCGGGCTTCTGCATCGGACTGGTAGGGCTCGGCGTGTTCGGCTCCGCGCGGGCAGGCGCGATGCTGTACGGGATACATATCGTTTCGGCTTTGCTCGTCGGATTGTTTTTCGCGCGTACCCCGTTATCTGCCGTGTCGCAGCGTATCCATAACCGGAACCGCACCTCATTCCCCTCTATTTTCTGCGCGTCCGTACAGCAGGCAGCGTCCACGGCGCTGACGGTAACGGCATTTCTGACCATGTTTTCCATTCTGCTGCGGCTGCTTTCGCCGTTTTTTGCATTTTTGCCGTACGGAAACGCACTGGACGGCATGATCGAGCTGACCAACGGCTTAGACGAACTGGCTGTGCTGCCGCTGCCGCGCAGAGCGCGGCTGACGCTTGCGTCCTTCCTGCTAGGATTTGGCGGACTGGCTGTGCAGTTTCAGGTGCGCGCTCTCGCGGAAGCACACGATTTGCCGGTTCGCGGCCTGTTTGCCGCAAAGCTGCTGCACGGTACGCTCGCAGCTGTGCTGACAGCTTTCCTGTTTTCCCTCTCGCCTGCCGTGCTGACGGTTTCCTCACCGGAGCTGACACCGTTATCGGTACGGTTCCGGTATACGCTTGCTGTGCTGTTCGTTTCTGCTTTGTATCCAATTTGGGGGTGGAAAAAGCGCAGGAAATGATATATAATATTTTATATACGTCCTGTATTGACCGACACCACTCGACAGGACACTTTTACCACTGATTTTAACCGATTGGAGTGACCCTACGCATGAGGCTCAAAAAGCTGCTGCGAAAAAATATAGAACCGCGCTGTACCTACTGCGCGCACGGCTCTCCGCTGGCGGACGGCGAACGCATTGCCTGCCGCAAACGCGGTGTGGTAAACGGCACCGATCACTGCCGTTCTTTCCGCTACGATCCGCTGCGGCGCACACCGCCCAAGCCGGCGGTTTTGCGCGGGCACTTCACCGATGCCGATTTTTCTTTAGGAGATACCGATGAAGAGCAATAATTTCAAAAACCGTCTTACCGCACTGGCGCTGTGCTTTACGCTGCTGCTCGGTGCGGCGCCAATCACCCGCGCTTATGCCGTGAATGACGAGAGCGATACCTCATCGAGCCAGTCGGATTCCGACAGCTCGGACACCTCGTCCACCGATTCGGGCAGCAAGGATTCCAAGGACACCAAGGACATGACCGCTGACAATGACAAGGATGTTATCGCAGCAGCAAGCGAAGCGCCTGCCGTAACAGCTACCGCCGCCCTGCTCATCAGCCCGGATTCCGACATGGTGCTGTATGAGAAAAATGCGGACAAAAAGCGTTATCCGGCGTCCACGACCAAAATTATGACCGCGCTGCTGACGCTTGAGAATGTCGAGGATCTGAACGAGACCGTCACGGCCGAACAGGGCGACTTCACCAAGGTTACAGCAGACAGCTCGAACGCAGACATCAAGGTCGGTGAGACCGTGCGCGTCATCGACCTGCTGTATGCGCTCATGCTGCCCTCCGCAAACGAGGCGGCTTATATGCTCGCGCGCCATGTCGGCGGCACGAGCGAGCACTTTGTGGACATGATGAACACCCGCGCTGAGGAACTTGGCTGCACCGGAACGCATTTCTGCAACCCGTGCGGCCTGCACGAAGAAGACCACTACACCACCGCCCGTGATCTGTACCTCATTGCCCGCGAGACCATGAAGAACGATACATTCACCAACATTATCGACACCGTGCAGTACCGCATGCCCAAGACCAACATGCACGAGGAACGCATCATCTTCACCACCAACCAGCTGATCTTCAGCTCGTTCAACCCGTGGTCATACCCGTACAACAAGGGCATCAAAACCGGACACACCTCGCAGGCGGGCAACTGCTTTGTCGGCTACGCGGAGTACGGCGATGCCAAGCTGTATTCGGTCGTGCTCGGCAGTGCCACCTCGTCCAAGGAGTACCCGACGGTAGCGGCCAGCTTCACGGATACCAAATCGCTGTATCAGTGGGGCTTCACCCATTTTAAGACCAAGACCGTTGCGAAAAAGGGCGACACGCTCGCCCATGTCAAGGTAGATCTGTCCACGCAGACCGATCAGCTGGTGTTGACCGCGAAAACCGATCTGATGGCGCTGCTCCCTGCCGATGTAGAGACCGATTCGCTGGAAGCGACCCCCAATCTGCCGGAAGCCGTTGACGCACCCATCAAGGCCGGCGATGTGATCGGCAGCATGACATACAGCTGCAACGGCACGTCCTACGGCACGGTCGAGTTGGTCGCGCTCAGCGATGTGGAAATGAGCCGCGTGCTCTATTACTCGGACAAGCTGAGCCATTTCTTCCAGAGCACCGTATTCAAGATCGTGCTGATCGCAGCCGCAATCTTCATCGTGCTGTACATTCTGTTCAACATCACATTCGGCGGAATCCGGCGCCGCCGTCGCCGCAAGGCGATGCGCAAGCGCTACGATAACGATGATTATCCTCGCAGACACCGCCGATAAACAATCGCATACCGGCGGTTCAGCGAACTGCAAATACAGAGGCGGACCCATGTGTCCGCCTTTCATCTTCCCCCCCCAAAAATCATACGTCAAAAGGAGCCTTTTCCCATGCAAATCATCGCAGACCTGCATACCCACACCAATGTAACCGACCACGCGTTCAGCACGCTCACCGAAATGGTGCAGGCGGCCGAGGACCGCGGTCTTGCGGCTATCGCCATCACCAACCACGGCCCCACCAATCCGGACGGCCCGCACGAGTGGCATTTCTCCAACCTGGACCTTATCCCGCGCAAGATCGGCAAGGTAACGGTCATTCGCGGCATTGAATTCGACATCACCGCTCCGGCAGGCGGCATCAACGTCATTTCCAACAAGAGTCTCAAGCCCGTTGAGTTTGCGCTTGCCTCCTTCCACGAGTGCATGTTCCCGCCGGTGGACAGCAGTGTGCACACGGCGGCGCTCGAGGCCATCCTGTACAACCCGTATGTCAACGCGTTCGGCCACCTCGGCAACTCCAACTTCCCGTTCGATCACGAGTACATCATCAGCCGCTGCAACGACCACGGCAAGATTGTCGAGATCAACAACGCGTCTCTGTCCATCCGTAAGGGCAGCCATGACAACTGCATGGACATCGCCCGCCTGTGCATGAAATATGAGGTGCCCATCTCGGTGGACAGCGACAGCCATATCTGCTACCGCGTCGGTCATGTGGAGGGCGCACTGGAAATGCTCGAGGAAATTGGTTTCCCGGAGGAGCTGATCATCAACAGCAGTGTGGAGCGGCTGAACAACTATTTCAAGGGTCGCGGCCTGCATCTGTTCGACGAGGAGGATCTGCTGTGAGAATCGGTATTGATCTGGGCGGCACGACCGTCAAGGCGGCGCTCTGCACCGAGGACGGCACGCTGCTGTGCAAGGACAGCCTTCCGACCCGGACCGGCAACGCAGCCGGCCTGAAAGCAGATATGAAAACGCTGGCGCTCTCGCTGTGCAGGGCGCACAGCTGTGCGGTAGAGGACGTAACGGCAATCGGCATCGGCGTGCCCGGCTCGTTTGACAAGAAAACCTGCACCCTGCGGTTCGGCACCAATCTGGGACTGAATAACGTCAGCTTTGCGGATGCGTTTTTGCCGGAGTTCGGCTGTTCGGTGCATCTGGATAACGACGCCAACTGCGCCGCGCTCGGCGAAGCGACTGCCGGTGCGGCCAAGGGCACGCGCAACATGCTGATGGTAACGCTCGGCACCGGCGTTGGCGGCGGCATCATCATTAACGGCCAGCTGTACACCGGCTGCAACGGCATTGCCGGTGAGATCGGGCACATAGTCATCAAGAAGGACGGTGAGCCGTGCAACTGCGGACGGCGCGGCTGTCTGGAGGCGTACTGCTCAGCGGCTTCGCTCGTGCGGTTTGCCGAGCGTGCGCTCGAGGACGGACGAAAGAGCGTGCTTGCCGTACACAAGGGGCAGCTGAACGCCAAGCAGATCTGCGACGCGGTGGACGAAGGAGATGCGCTCGCGCAGGAGCTGTTTGACGAATACTGCGGCAATCTGGCGAACGGTCTGGCGAGCTTTGTCAACCTGTTTCAGCCGGAGAGTATCGTGCTCGGCGGCGGACTGGCGGGCTACGGTGAAAAGCTGCTCGAGCCGCTGCGGCGGCTCACCTTCCCGCAGACCTTCCGCGGCGAGAACCGAAATACCGAGATTGTCTGTGCGTCGCTCGGCAATGACGCAGGTCTGGTGGGCGCAGCGATGCTGGAGGAGTAAATAGCGGCACTCGCCGCAGAGAGCAAAGAGGAAGGGACACCAAGGTTTCCCTTCCTCTTTGAACTCCTACCTTTCCTTTGTAGAGGGCTTGGGTGCAGATGGTAGACTGCGTAAGCACAAGGACGCGGCAGTCGGGTTACATTTCCGTAGGAGCGGACCTATGTGTCCGCCCATTTCTTTACCTATACGCAGCGTCGGATACCGTACTGCTACACAGACGGTTTGCTCTCCGCAGGCGCGGCATGACCGTGCCGCGCAACTCGTTTTCCAGTACGGCGCGTCATTCCCTCCCACTGCGCCAATTCCTAATTCCTAACTACTAATTATTCCTAAAATGCACCAACATAAAGGGCTGACCCGTCGGGTCAGCCCTTTTCTCTGTCCTGCTGTTTTGTCTGCCGTTACTTGATAATGTTTTCGCACCAGCGCTGCATGATCGCTGCGATCTCGGCACGGGTGGCGGTGCCGGTTGGTACCAGACGACCGCCATTCTTACCGTTCAGCACGCCTGCGCCGACTGCCCACTGCAGAGCCGGAATCGCGTATTCACTTGCCTGCTGAACATCCACATAGCTGAGAATATTGGTATTCTCACCCACGCTTACGTCGATACCCTTGCTCTGGGCGTAGCGATACAGGATCGCTGCCGCCTGCTCGCGGGTGACGGCTGCATTCGGTCGGAAGGTACCGTCTGCATAGCCGGTTACAACCTTATTGGACGCTGCCCAGCCGACTGCTTCGGCATACCATGCGTCAGCCTGCACATCCGAGAAGTTCGCTGCTGTGCCCTTCGGCTTGCCTTCCAGGTTATACAGGATCTGCACGAGCATACCGCGCGTCAGGTTGGCATTCGGTGCAAATGCACGGCTCGATACACCGTTCATCATTTTGTGCGTGAGCACATAATCAACGGACAGATGATACCACTTTGCAGTATCTACATCCGTAAACGGTGCGGACGGACAATCCTTGCCGCCGTCACACGGCTTGGTTTCGCCGGACGCGACAAACGCCACATTGACCTTGGAGGACGGCATCTTAAAGGTGTATTTGCCGCTGCCGAGGTCGGTCAGGGCAACCGTCTTGCCGTTTGCGTCCGTGACAGTCAGCGTACCTTCTCCGGCAGCAGTCAGCGTTACGGTGTCGCCTGCGGCCGCCTTGGTCTTATCCGCCTTGACGATATTCGCCAGTGCGGACGGGATCACAACATCGTAGGTGGTCGGGGCAACGGCTCCGCCGCCACCGCCGCCGCCACCGCCGCCACCGCCGGACGGTGCGGTGCTCTTGTACCAGCCGATGGCAAACGGAGACAGGCTGGAAACATGGAACGTAATTCCATCGTCGAACTTGGTCGGCGTGAGCGTTTCCGTATCGCCGACCGTCTTGCCGCTCATATCAGTCGTAAACATATGAACGACCGAGAAGTTATAGCTGCTGTTCGGCGCATTGGTTGCCGAAAGCGTGCTGTACAGCACCTTGACGTCAATGCCGCCCTCCGGGAAGTCGGCAGGATTCGTAACCGTTACCCAATCCGTACCGCTCTTGTACTGCAGAACGATATCCAGATAAGCAGTGTTCGCCGCAGTTACTGCGCTGTTTACCTTGGAACGGAGCGCGGATTTCAGCTTGTCGAGCGAGTCGAACGTACCCTTCAGTGCAGTCGGAACGGTCGCAAGCGTGCTGCTTGCTACCTGATACTCAACCGCTTCCGCGTCAACCTTAATGTTGTTCGCGCTCGTCACATTCTTGACGGTGATGGTGTACGCCGCGCCGTTCTTGACAACGGTGACATTGCCGTCGATCGGCAGCTTCATGCAGTCCACGCCGCCTACTGTCAGCTTACGGAACAGGCGCTTGCCAACCGGCGTTGCCGTAAAAGCAACCGTGCCGTTCTTACGGATTTCGCTCGTCGGCTGCGTATCATCCGGTACGCGCTTTACGTCGGAGACCTTCCAGCCGGTGCCGCCGGTCGGGATAGCGAAGCCTTCGTAGGGAACGAACTTGACAGCTACATCGGTCTTGCCGGTCAGGCTCGGGATTACCAGCTCGTTAGAGATGTTATTCTGATCTACACCGTTTACCGTCCACTGTGCGACCATCTGCTTATTGTGCGTCTCGTCCGTCATGGCAGGCGTTGCCGTGAATACGACCTTGCTGCCGCGGGTAACACTTGCCGGACTGTTCTTCTGCGGCGTAATGGCCTTGCCGTTTGCCGCTGCAGCAACCGTTGTGCCGGTATCTGCACCCTGAACATCCAGGGTTACATCGTAGTTGATCGCGCCGTCAAATACGGCCTTGACTGTGGTATTTCTGCGAATTTCCGTCAGTGCCAGCGTATTGCCGGAGGCAGCCTGTGCAGCACCGCCGTTAACCGACCATTCCTTGAGATAGTAGCTATTGCTGCTCGGCACTGCCGTAATAGTCGTGCTGCCGCCGCGCTTGACGCTTGCCGGTTCTGCCGACGCCGTACCGCTGCCCTCGCTCGTTACCGTAATGGTGTATGTCGGGCGCTCAATCAGCGTTGCGGAAACCTCGGTATCTGTGGTTACATTCTGCACGGTGTAACTGAGTGGTGCATCCGCCGTATCGGTCATCTCAGCGACTGTCGAGCCGTTTACCGTCCACTGCTGCACCATATCGTCCTTGTTCTCGGGCGTTACGGTGAAGGTCACGTCCGCGCCGGAGGATACCCAGCCGTCCGAAACCGTCTTGCCGTCTGCCGTGATGGCAATGCTGCCCGGTCTGCCGTCTACTGCCGCAGTGATTTTCATCATCTCCTTAAAGGTGACAATGACCGTGCTTGCCTGTGTTACGTTCAGCGTATAGCGGCTGCCGCCGGTCTGAACGGACGCACCGTTCACCGTCCACGTGTCAACCTCATAGCCTTCGCTCGGCTGTGCGGTGAAGGTAACCTGCGTGCCGCCGGAAACCTGTTCGCCGCTCTCTACGGACGCCGTCAACGTGCCGTTTACCGGCTGGCTGTACGTTACTTCGTACTCGCCTGCGCTGAACTGTGCTTCAACATGATATACCGTTACGTTCGGCTTCGTGAGATAGCCGTTCTCGACCGTCCAAGTCAGCGTATTGCCGCTGCCCTGTACAGCCTCGCCGTTTACCGTCCAGCCGGTCACATTCTGACCTGCCGGCGGTACTGCCGTAAAGGTGAGCGACTCGCCGCCGCGTGCGGTTGTGCGGTTCTGTCCGTTTACGGTGACGTTATCGCCTGTGGTGATGTCATACTCAACCTGCCGGAACTTCGGTGCAATGTAAATCGAGTTTGCACTGGTCGTATTCGGATAGATATAGGTTTCCGAATTGCCTGCTTTCTCGTCACGCACATTGTTAACGTACCAGCCTTCGATTTCGTAACCAGGCTTTACCTCTGCCGTGAACGTGATCGGCAGATTCAGTGCAATATTTGCGCCTGTCTCTGCACTGTCAAGGATCGACTCATTATTGTTTACCAGATTTGCCTCGCTGATGTAGCCGCCTTCGCTGTTCTTGTCCGTCGGACCGAAGGTGATGCCGGTCACCAGCTTGACAAAGCGAACCAAAACGGTGACATTGCCCTGCCGATTGGTCAGCGTCTGGCTCGTTGCGGTATCCGCCGTGGTCTGGCCGTTGATGGTCCAGTCCTGTACGCGGTAGCCTGCGTTCGGCACCGCCGTGATCGTGATATTCGAGTCGCGGTAGAAGCGGTGCTTGCCTGCTTCGAGGTTCTCCTGTTCGTATGCGCTCATGCCCTTGCGGGTGATTTTTGCGGAAACTGTACCGCCGTCACCCTCGTCACCGAGCGAATCAACGGACAGGGTGAAGTCGTACTGCGGGAGCGCCTTAGACGTTGCATGAACGTCTACATTGCTTTCGATAGAGCCACTCCGGGTATAAGTGGTGTTATCATTTTCTGCTCCGTTGACATTCGTCCAACCGGTAACGTTCCAGTTGTCAGTCTCGTAGCCATCATCCGGTGTTGCCGTAAATACGATATCGCCGCTGTACTTCTCGACATGATCGCCGGTGCTCAGCGTCTTGTTACCCTGCTTTGCCGTTACGGTGATGTGAGTGTCACCGCCAAAGGTTACCGTCGGCTTCTCTGCAAAGATTACCTGAACCAAGGTATCCTTCGTAATCTGGATATCATCCTTCGTTACCTTACCCGGCTGATAGTCCTTCGCATTGTCGTAATCGAATGTCTGCGCTGCACCGTCAGTTGTAACGATAATGCTCTTGACGAAGTAGCCATCACTCGGTGTTGCTGTAATTGCTGCCGTGCTGTTCATATTCACATGGCCGTTTTCACCTGCCGCACCAATCAATGTTACATTCTGGATGCCGCGTGTGCCAGCAACTTCGACTGTGCCGTTGACCGGCGCAGCCACCGTCACCTTCGGCTTCTCCGCGATATGCGCGATAACCTCAGTGGTCTTTTCCAGACTTGCGATGGAGGCCTTTGCCGAATCATTTTTATCCGCTTCCGCACCAGTCCATTGAGAAACGTAGTAATTCTCGTTTACCGCAGCAGCAAACTCAATCGTCGAATAATTGCCGACCGTACTGCCGCTGGTAATCGCATTGCCGTTTTTAATCTTTGCGGTAACGGAAGCAATGTCTGCGGTTATCGGGGCACCATTTGCATCCACTGCCTTGAAGGTCAGCGTTACCTCCTGCGCCGCATTGATTACAGCCGTAACCGTATGCGCTGCAGTGATATTGCGCAGTGTAAACTGCTTCTGCGTACCCGAATTTGCGGCTTCCTTACCATCCACCTTCCACGTCTTGACCGTGTAGTTGCTGCCCAGATTTTCCAGCGCAAAGGTCACTGCCGCACCGTCCGGAACCGCATTCAGATCTGCCGCTGTGCCGTCTGCCAGCTTCGCCGAGGTCTGCACGGACGGCAAGGTGCTGCCGGTTTCCGACTCGATGTTGAAGGTGAGCTTATGCTTGCCTGCGCTGCTGAATTCTACCTTTACATTGCGGTCCTTCTGCACATTTTCCAGTGTCAACGTGGACTCACGGTACAGATCGGTCGTACCCGGCCAGTAATACGGCTTGTCATCCACCATCCAGCGTGCTACCGACATACCGGTGATCGGCGCAGCCGTGAACGTCACATTTGCGCCTTCCGCAATCTTCTGTCCGGTCGTGACTGCACCGCCGTCCTTTAGTGCTGCGGTCAGCTCACCGCCTTCGCCGCTGCTGAAGATAATCGTGTGCGAATCACTGCTGAAGGCTACTTCTACGTCCAGCTTTTCCGTCAGCGCCGCTACCGTCAGTCGTTCGCCGACCTTTTTGCCGTTCGACAGAATCTCCGTCACCTTGTACTTTGTATTACCGGTAATGGACTGACCGTTGACCTTCCATTCCTTTACAAGGAAACCGTCGTTGCTCTTGGCATCAAACATCAGCTTGGTGTTCTTAGCGATGTTCTTACCGCTTTCAAACTTCTGGTCGAGGTCGCCGCTTTTGTAGCTTGCACTGAGTGAGCCGCCTTCACCGGCGTGATAGGTTACGCTCAGGGTGTCCTGCTTGACAACCAGCATGCGCTTGGTCAGATTCAGCTCGTACTTCTCGAGCAGTGACTTCACAGCCGCGTCCTCACCGTTGACCGCAATCGTTACCTCAAAGCGGCCGCTGACGTTCTTTCGGTTGCCATTGTCATCATACAGCGCACATACGGCTGTAATTGCCGACGGCAGGGTGTCGTCCGACTCCAGAGCATCCGACTTAACCTCAAATGCGCTCTTGCTGTCCGGCGCTTCGGTCGAAGTGTGAGTGTCGTTATCCTTATCCCAGGTTACATACAGCTCCAGCGGCTTGCGCTTTACCGTAATGGTCGTGGACGCCAGCTTGGTGCGCTTGGAAGTATCGCTGTAATTCTGGTATGCCGTGATGATATAGGTTCCCGCCTTCTCCGGTCGGAAAGTGCTGCCGGTGATAGCCGTTTCCGGACTCTCACTCTGACCGGACTGACGCCATGTGTAGGTGATATTTCCCGGAACCTCTGTTTTGCTGCCTGCGGTAACATCGTTTCCGTTTTTCGTTACAGTCTGCTGCTGCACGGTCAGATCAATCGGCGTACCGTATACGCTCGTAATCTTGTTTTCGTTGCCAACAGTGCTTTTAAGCGTGTAAACGGTCTCCGTTGTGCTGGTATCGCCGTCCTTTACGCTCTGCACGCCTGCCAGATAATATACCGTATCACTTGTCAAGCCGCCGGTCGCGGTGGTCGTGATGGCATACAGACCGGCTGTCGGTGCAGTCCACGTTTTGCTGTCCGTGCCGCTGCTGTTCGTTCTGCCGACAATCGTGCTGACCGTGCCGTCCGACGTGTTCGTAATCGTCAGCGTGTACTCCACATTACCGAGTGGAGAGCCGTTCTTTTCCGCCGTTTTCGTTGTCAGGGTCAGTGCCGTACCGGAACCCGGCGTAGAGGTCGTAACATTATTGTAAAACGTAGTTTCCTCTGTTACCAGTGTGAACGAAGGATTCGTATATTCGCCCAGCTTCGTCTGCTGTGTGCAGGTCAGCTTGATCAGTTCATAGCTGTTCTCTGCCTTCTTCAGCAGCTGATAATACTTGACAGTATAGGTGTCCTCTGCGGTACTGTCTGCACCACTGGTCGACTTATCCATCTTGCTGAGGATATAGCTCTCCGTCACGGTATCCATACCGTGAATCAGGTACTGCTCGCCGTTCCGGTACTTGCTTTCGTCGTATTCCGCGGCTGTCGGTGCCTTCGTTGTATTGTCCAGCGTAAACGCTTTTGCTTTTTTTGCGTCTTGGTCTATCACCACGGTTTCCGGCGTAATTGTGCTCGGCACCGTTACTGCCGTCTCACCGTTCTTCCACTGATAGGTGGTATTCATGGTGAGTTTCTCACCTGCGGTATACGTCTCGCCATTCTTTATTACGGCGTAGTATACGGTCGATATCGAACCGTCTTCCTTCTTTTCACCGATGCCGACATATCCCTGCACCGTACCCGCTTGATCTTTTACCTCGTAAACATTCAGCGTCATGCCGCCGGCTTCTACGGTGCATGGAACGGTTGTCTTTACGGATTCTGTCGTGGTTTTAACCGTGTTGAAATTACTCTGACCGATATACGGGGTATCCTGAGTGCCGCTGCCCTTCAAGGTATCGGGTACCGTACCGGATACCGTCAAACCGGCGGTTGCCTGCGGTGTACCAACCGTCAGCGTTGCCGCATCACTGTAGAACGAAATCGGCGTTCTTGCACCGTCATAACATGTTACCACGCAGCGGTACATCGCACCATTCAGGTCACTCGTTACCGACTTTACAGTATAGCTGTCCCTAGTTGCCCCTGCAATATTGCCCCACTTTTTGCCCGGCAGACGCTGCTGCCACTGGTATCTCGTGCTGCTGTACTCATCAGGTACAGAAGCCAGTACCTCGAATGTCGCCGAGCCGTTCATCTGAACGGTTGCGTTATGCGGTCCGTTGATGACCGGACGGCTCTTATCATTTGCCAGAGTTGTACCGGCAATAATCTCGCTTTCAACCGATTCTTCCTGACTGGTGTAATATCCCGAGGTAATCGCATACTGATACTTCGTATTAGGTGCAAGATCCTTCAGCGTGTATTCATACTGACCACTCGAAGATTCAGCCGCATCCACAGTATCAGCCGCATCCACAGTATCAATCAATACGAACGGTTCTTCCTTATTATCTTCAAGATAGCGGTAAATCTTGTAATACTCTGCCGGACGGTCGCCGGATTCCCACGACAGCACCATGCTGTTGGTGGTCTGCTCACTCAGCGACAGATCCTGCGCCGGAGACGGCGGTGCCGTCACATTGCTGACAACATAGCCCAGTACCGGTACTTCATCGCCGTTGAACGGTACCGTCCATGTGCCGAAGCTCCAGTCAAAGTTATAGCGCGAATCGCCGCCGCCGGTAACAGCGCCCAGCTTGGTAATCGTCTCAGTGTTTACCCTTTCGGTTCCGGCGCTTGCTCCCCAGTGATAGCCGCCGCCAGCCTTGAAGCCGCCAACTACACCATACATCTGCACCGAACCCTCATAGGAGTACTCAAAGTTTACGCCGCTGCTGGTTGCAGCCGTAAAACTCTGCAGCTGTGTACCCGAATCTTTGTAATGACCAACTTTACCGGATTGCTCCGAATGTTTACCGCTCGGCAGACTGGAACGATACGTATCCGGCTGACCAGACGTGCCCAGATGCAGGTTGCTGCCAATCTGCTGCATACCCTCGTACGCCGAAGCAGCCTTATTATAAGTATCTACCGAAACCATGTTCATCGAAGGATTACCCGGAACCGCCAGCGTCATAGAACTGGTCAGCTTCGGCGAATTGCCCTTCTTTGTGTCATCCGGATACTTCACCTGATACTCGTAATATGTCATCGGTGTTGCATACATGAGCACCATATTGTCGTTCGTATCATTAGAATACTCGACCGTTATTTCCTTGCTTGTAGATTTTGTTGCACCAACAGTAAAAGTATGACTGGTATTAAATTCAACACCGCCGCCGGTCTCAATCAGCGGTGCAACATATTCAAAGCCCGCCATGATATCAAAACCAATCGAACCGGATGCCGTTACTGCTACAGTATTATCCTTACTGTATCCGATTCCGGTCTGCGAGTTTCCGATATCGCCGTCATTCACCTCCGCAAAATGCGGCGACGCCTCCAGAATCGCCATTACCTTCGGGTCGGTGTAGCCGGTGCTGACGCTTTGGATCTTCGCGAGCATGGCATCGTTGTTCACATCTGCCGTTGTAAGCGCCAGATTGCAGTTGCTCTTGTCATAGTATGTCCAGTCATCCTCCCAGCGCGTGAACGTGCTGCCAGTCGAGCCTTTGTAAAGCTGACCAATCTTCAAAAACTGCTTGTCGAAGGTCTCCTGCTTGCGGTACTCAACGTAGTATACCTGTTCCATGCCCTGCTTGTTGCCGTCAAAATTGCCGACGGCATAGTCCAGAATACCGCTGTTGTTAATGAGTCGGCCGCCCAGCCAGCGGTCATGGCCCTTATCCGAGCCTTCCAGGATAGACAGCTGACTGCCGTTCGCCGTGCCGACTTTATACATACTGCCGGAAATGAACAGATATTCCTGGGTGTTCACGCCGTCCGCTGCAACAGCCGCTACCGCGATCGGATTCTGCACATCGTCACCCTTGGTGCCGGTATTGGTAAAGCCGTTGGTGACAACTTCGGTTGCCTTGCATTTCTCTGTCCACGAATTATCATTCGTGCTGTACTGATAGCTGTATGCCAGCAGCTTGCTCTTATTAAAGTCGCAGTCCTTGTAGTTGCCGTTCTTATCGTAATAGCCAACTGCAACGACTTCCGGCGGCATGCTGCCGCTCGGCGCATCGCTGACATAACCGATGGTTACACCCGCAAAGCGAGCACGGCCGCTTGCACCGTCATTGCTGTTCAGCAGCTTCTTGTTCAGCTTCTGAGTCCAGCTGCTCTTGTCGTTGTAATCGTAGACCGTCAGATAGGATTTCTCGAGTTCGGTATGACCGTCATACGATGTCTCCTTCAGGTCGTTGACATTGACCGTCATTGCCAGCTCGTCGATACCGTCCATATCCACGTCGCCGACTTCCATATCAACGCTCAGATGCGCGCGCAGCTCGTTATCGCCGTTGCCGTCGTGGTACAGCATTGCTTTCAGCGCCTCTTTGCCGCCGTCAATGACGTCACCGAGGTTGATTACGCGACCCTTGTCGGTCAGTGTGCTGCCGCTGAACGTATACTCCTTAATGCTGTCTACAGTATCCGTACTCTTGTTATTGCCCGGCGTATAGATCAGCAGCGTGTCCTTGCCGTCACCGTCAAAGTCGCCTGCGGCCAGACACAGCATAGCGCGGGTCTGGTAGAATTTCAGTTTCTTGATGTACTCACTGTCGTTTCCATCACCAATCTGGACAACCTTCGATACTCTGCGGTCCTTGTTCGTCACATACAGACGAAGCCGTGCCGAACTTTTATCAAATACCAGATTCGCAATGTATTCATCCTTGCCGGTGCCGTTCGGATCAAACGCCACAGTCGCAATACGCTCGGCATTGCCGACATCGGTCGAGTTGCTCCACCGGAACGTAGACATCTGACTGCCCTTGCCGTTGGCTGCGCCCTCGTATGTCGTCTGGAACTCATCCGAGTCCACACCGGCTACAACCAGTTCGTGGTTCTGGAACAGCGGAACCCATCCCAGTGTGCCGTATGGGTTATTACGAAGTGTGGCTTTGTCTGTTATGCCCGTTTTTTCTTCCGTGGGCAGACCAAAGCCGTCTCTTGCTGCTGCAGTATCCGCTGCCGCCGCCTGCGGCAGCACGATCTGCGGCAGCAGACCTGCCAGCATACTGCATATCAGCAGCAAACTGCAAATTCGTTTTTTCATTTTTCTTCCTCCTTGCCTTATGAAATAAACGGTTTCCACGGCTTTCCCCTTGCTTTACTGCGGAGCACCGTCCGAGGATACAGGTATTTCACCCTACTTCAGTATAAAGGCAAAAAGACAGCGGACGGCGAAGGTATCAAATTTGTTACCTTCGCCGTCCGCTGTTCAGTTATTGCTCCTCAAGCCGATAGCCGCTGCTGCGGTACGAATTGACCGTGACCCTCGCATCCTCTCCGCCGAGCTTCTGCTTAAGCCGCGAGATCGTCATGCGCACGGCATGCGGGTCGTCTCCCATCGGCTGCTGCCAGACCGCCTCGTACAGCTCCTGCGCGCTGACGCTGCGGTTCGGGTGCCGCGCCAGATACAGCAGCGCCGCAAACTCCTTCTGCGTCAGATTCAGGTCGGTCTCTCCGATGTACGCGCGTCCGCTCAGCAGATTCATCCGCAGCGGGCCAAGCCGTACTGCGCGTTCCTTCGGGTGCGCCGCACGCAGACGCGCTTCCACGCGGGCCATGAACACCTCCAGATCATACGGCTTTGTCAGATAATCGTCTCCGCCTGCGGTCAGTCCCTTGACGATATCCTCGTTTTCGCCCATAGCGGTCAGGAACAGGATCGGCACGTCATATTCCTGCTTGATCTCGCGGCACAGCGCCACGCCGTCGCCGTCCGGCAGAAGAATATCCAGCACGATCAGGTCCACCGCGTGAAAGCACAGCAGCTCCCGGCACTTGTGCGCGGTTTCTGCCTGCAGGGTGCGGTAACCGCGCATGTGCAGTGCCGCGTCGTTGATCGCCATGATGTGCGGATTGTCCTCCACCAGCAAAATCAGTTTATCTTCCACAATCGTTCTCTCCTTGTGTTTTGAGCGGCTTTTTTGGCAGTTCGAGCCGGAACACCGTGCCGTCTGCATCGGTATGCTCCACCTCGAGCGAGCCGTGGTGAATCTTCATCGCGTCCGCGCAGATCGTCAGACCGATACCGCTGCCGCCGTCGCCACTGCAGCCCTTCTCAAAGATATGCGGCAGCAGGTCGGGCGCAATGCCGCTGCCGGTGTCGCTCACGCGCAGGCACACCCGCTCGCCCTCGTCCGTAATGCGGTAGGCAATCATGCCGTTCTCCGTGTGGCGATTGGCATTGACCGTCAGGTTGATGAGCACCTGCAGCAGCATTTCCGGATTGCCCCAGAGCGCAATACCGTCTCCGCTATCGCTTTCCAGCCGGTTGTGCTTTTTTTCCAGCATGGGACGGCATACATCCGCCGCACCGGACAGCAGCTGCGCCGCGTCAATGACGCCCATCTCAATATCGGGTGAACCGCCGTTGGCGAGATCGATCAACCGCGATACGAGCGCAGAAAGCCGCTGCGCTTCGGACGAAATGGTCTGCATGTGTTCATGCGCGTCCGCGCTGACCGCTCCGGTGCCAAGCTGCCAGTCGGTCAGCTGCGCGTAGCCGCTCATAACCGTGAGCGGCGTTTTCAGTTCATGCGCCATCTGGTGCAGAAATTCGCTTTTCAGCCGGTTGAGCTGGGTCAGCACCTCGCGCTGACGGCGGCTCTCGGACAGCTCCTGTTCCCGGCGGTTGATCTTCAGGCTGATGGCTCCCGCAATCAGGAACACGAACACTAGCAGATACGGCGGCGCTGCTCCGTGGCGCGTGATGGTCGTCACGATGCGGCCAAATACCGCCTCGTACACGTTCGAGCCGAACAGCAGCAGATAGCCGAGCAGAACAAGCACATCGTCCCATTCAAACCGCCGGATGCGCCAGAACCGTCGAATCAGCTGTACAACCAGATACAGGAAAAACGGTATCGAGAGATAGTACCCGATTTTACTCAGCGGTGCGATATCCTGCGTCGGCAGGATAAAATGCGCCGCCGCCAGCACGGCATACAGCGCCGCATAGCACCGCACAACGATTGGCTTCGCCAGTTTTTCGTACAGACTTTGCAGCAAAAGCAGCAGAAAACACGGCTGCAGCGTAATCATCAGCACCAGAAACCGATATGCGACTGCCCAGTTGTAGTTTGCAGGCAGCAGATGCAGCACATAGAAATTCTGGTCGCGCAGACCGAGCAGCACACAGATGACCGCGAGGAAAACATACTTGATCTCGCCCTGAAATACCGCAAACAGCAGAAAATACATGCCGAACAGGCACAGCGAACCGCCAAGCACCAAGGAATACAAATTCCGGCTTCGGCGCATGCGGTCGATGTTCTCCGCGGTGGACAGGTGCATCTGCGTCAGACCGCCGCCTTCGCGGTGCACGAAATTCGCGTACTGGCAGACCACCTCGACCGTGCCATCCTCACCGGTGTAAATCGGTATGAGCATATAGTCGATGCGCGGCTCAGACTCCGCCGCAGACGCCCCCACCTTGCCGATTTCGAGCACTTCACTGCCGTTTACCAGCACACGCGTGCTGTAATCGAATGAGTAGCCGCCGAGTGTCAGGTATTGTTTCGGCTGCGCGTGTATTTTCAGCCGGTATGAGCCGTATGGAATGGATTCATTGCGTTCTCCCGGTTGGGCAGTGTTCAGCTCTGCGCCGCTGCCGAGTACCTCAGGATAGAACGCCCATTCACCGTCTATCTCATATACCGCCGACGAAAAGTCCGCTGATGTTGCATCCAGTACGCCGTTCTGCGCTTCCATTGCGCTGAAATCGCCGGATCGGTTGGAAAACAGCAGCATCAGCAGCACAAAAACCAGCAGGATAGCCGCCGTTATCGATATATAGCGCATTCGTTTGTTCTTCATGGGCAGCTCCCCCCTTCAAATCTCATTATAGGAGAAATCTTCAGTTTCTGCAAGATAGGAGTTATGAGTGAGAAAGCAGGCGCTTTTCAGAGAGGAGAGAGCATATCAGATAAAGCGTATTCATACAGGTATATTCGCAGATGCCATCCATAACAACACGCAATCGAGTTGCGCAGCACAGTTATCCCCCTTGAAACCCTCTCTTGCCCTTCGGGCAATTCATCTTGTGTCGCGCCTGCGGAGATGAAACCGCCTGTGTAACAGCAAAGTATCTGGCACTGCATAGAGGTAAAGAAATGGGAGCACACTGTGCTCCCCTACGATAGAAAAAATCCTCTGCCGTTCCCCTTTTTCGCAGCGGTCGCCGCTCTCTGATTTTCGCCATGCCCTCTAAGGGAAAGGGGTGAAAATCAGAGGGTGGAAACCGCAGGTGTCTACCCTCTTGTGCCCCTGCCGGGTAGGCAAGTTTCGTTCGCTTCGCAAGCGCCAAACACCCATTCCTAACCGGTTAAGCAAAGAAAAACCGGCCGCTCACGCAGCCGGTTTCAATTTCACAAAATGCAGGGAATGTTATTCCTTGTTCAGCGCCTCCAGACGAGCCTTATTCGCTGCGATAACCTTTTCCTGTACCGGAACCGGTGCCTCATCGTAGCGCTCGAACTGGGAAACAAACGAGCCTCTGCCCTGCGTCATGGAGCGCAGCTTGATCGCGTAATCGCCAAGCTCTGCCATCGGGCACTCGGCCACGATCTCCTGCTTGCCGCCGTCGAGCGGATTCATGCCCATGATGCGGCCGCGGCGCTTGTTCAGATCGCCGATAACATCGCCCATGTAGGAATCCGGGATAACGACCTTGAGCGAGCATACCGGCTCGAGCAGTACCGGATTTGCCTCCGGGATACCGGCCTTGTATGCCAGACGTGCTGCCATCTTGAAGGACAGCTCGTTGGAGTCTACATCGTGGTAGGAGCCATCGAGCAGGGTTGCACGCAGGCCAACCATCGGGTAGCCGGCCAGAACGCCATGCTCCATCGCCTCGCGGATGCCCTTGTCAACTGCCGGATGGAAGTTCTTCGGCACGGAACCGCCGAAAATCTTCTCCTGGAACAGATAATCACCCTCGGCATACGGTGCAAATTCCATCTTAACGTGGCCGTACTGACCATGACCGCCGGACTGTTTCTTATGCTTGCCTTCTACCGTAACAGCCTTGCGGATCTTCTCGCGGTACGGAACGATCGGATCGGTCAGCGTAACCTCTACGCCAAACTTATCCTTCAGCTTGGAGCACAGAACGTCCAGATGAATATCGCCGGCACCGGAGATCAGATGCTGCTTGGTTTCCGGGTTGAACTCGGTATCGAAGGACGGATCCTCGTCACGCAGACGAGCAAGACCGGTGGAGATCTTCTCCTCAACGCCCTTTACCTTAGGCGCGATTGCCTGCGTGTAGCACGGCGGCGCAATCTCGATCGACTCAAGCTCAACCTTGCGAACGCTCATCGAAAGCGTATCGCCGGTCTTGGTGGTAACAAGCTTGGAAACGGCACCGATGTCGCCGCAGCCAATCACCGGAACCTCGGTCGTCTTTTTGCCGCATACGGTGAAGATGTGACCCATCTTCTCGTTTGCATCGGCACGCTTGTTGACCAGCGTCATATCCTGCTTGACCTCGCCGGACATAACCTTAAAGTAGGAGAAGCGGCCGTACTGGTCAGCGACCGTCTTAAATACAAATGCACAGGCAGAGCCGTTCGGGGTGCAGTTGATCTCAATCAGCTCGCCCTTTTCGTCCTCGCAGATCTCAACCGGCTTTTCGTCGGGAGACGGCATGTAGTCCGCAATGCCCTTGAGCAGCGCGTAGGAGCCGATACCGGTTGCAGCGGTGCCGCAGAATACCGGCGCGAGAACCAGATCCTTCACACCCTGACGAATGCCGGCGATCAGCTCTTCATCCGAGAACTCCTCGCCTGCGAAGTAACGCTCCATCAGGTCCTCAGACAGCTCGGCGATGTTCTCGCACAGTGCTGCACGGTGCTGGTCGATACGGTCCTTCATGTTGTCCGGGATCGGGATCTCGACACGCTTGTTGCCTTCCATGCGGTACGCCTTGCGGATAACGCAGTCCACAATGCCGACGGTATCGCGGTTGCCCTCAAAAATCGGGACAACGATCGGCGCTACCGATACGCCGAACTGCTTCTGCAGCTTGTGCAGAGAGTTATAGTAATCCGAGTTTTCCTCGTCGATCTTGGAGATGTAGAACATACGCGGCATTGCGTGCTCCTCACAGTGAGCCCAAGCCTTTTCGGTGCCGACGCCCGGACCGGACTTGCCGGTTGCGACGATCAGCGCGGACTCCGCAACGCGCAGTGCGCACTGCACTTCACTTTCAAAATCAAAGAAACCCGGGGTATCGAGCAGATTGATCTTGCAGCCGTTCCACTCTACCGGCGCTACAGCCGTGGAAATGGAAAACTTGCGCTTGATCTCTTCGGGATCAAAGTCACAAACCGTGTTGCCGTCCGCGATCTTGCCAACGCGGTCGGTTACACCGGCGATATTGAGCAGGCTCTCGACCAGCGAGGTCTTGCCGTCGCCGCCGTGACCCATCAGACATACATTACGGATCTTGTTAACCGGATAATTCGCCATAGTTTATATTACACTCCCCTGCCCTAACCTGTTATCGTGCCCTGCCGGCACGTTATACTCCTGGGCGCTTTGTTTCGCGGGAGCGATCCTCTCTTTGTGGGATCGTTTCCCTTCTTCGTTATTATACACCACATAAGCCAGGTATGCAAGCTGTTTTTTGTGCAATTTTCATGTAGCATTTTTCACAACGTCGTCGAATAACAGCGGCGGCCACTTAGTGCACGTTTCGCACACATTCTGATAAAAAATCCGAATTTTCCTTTGTTTTTTGCATTTCCGGAAGATTTTCAGCAAAATCGCTCGTTTTTGTTTACTTCTTACAAATAAAATGATATAATTTTAGTGCTACTTCACAAAGGAAGAAAAAACGTCCTTCTCATAATCTGACAAAGGGAAGCCTGTGACGGCATTTTGCACAGCTGGCCGTTCCGCCGATCTCAGGCAATATTCTGCCGCAATTTTACAACACGATAGAAACCTTTGCCGCCGGTCAAGCATTTTATGCGGTATCTCGAATATCGCAGTAATTGAGAATGGAGAATTAGCGCAACGGTTTCATTTTCCATAAAAAAGCCGCTTACCATTGGTAAGCGGCTTTTGATATCTTGCTTAGTTCAGAAAATCCTTCAGCTTCTTGGAGCGCGACGGATGGCGCAGCTTACGCAGCGCCTTTGCCTCGATCTGGCGGATACGCTCACGAGTTACGTTGAATTCCTTGCCGACTTCCTCAAGGGTGCGGGTATGGCCGTCCTCGATGCCGAAGCGCAGGCGCAGAACCTTTTCCTCACGCGGCGTCAGAGTCTTAAGCACCTCAACGAGCTGCTCCTTGAGCAGCATAAAGGAGGCCGCCTCTGCCGGTTCCGGCGCGTCGTCGTCCGGGATGAAGTCGCCGAGGTGAGAATCCTCCTCCTCGCCGATCGGCGTCTCGAGCGATACCGGCTCCTGCGCGATCTTCAGGATGTCGCGCACACGGTCAACCGGCATGTTCATCTCCTTGGCGATCTCCTCCGGGCTGGGATCGTGGCCCAGCTCCTGCAGCAGCTGGCGGGAAACGCGGATAACCTTGTTGATGGTCTCAACCATGTGTACCGGAATACGGATCGTACGCGCCTGATCCGCAATCGCACGGGTGATCGCCTGACGGATCCACCACGTTGCGTAGGTAGAGAACTTAAAGCCCTTGGTGCTGTCGAACTTCTCAACTGCCTTGATCAGACCGAGGTTGCCCTCCTGGATCAGATCGAGGAACAGCATGCCGCGGCCGACATAGCGCTTTGCGATGGAGACAACCAGTCGCAGGTTAGCCTCAGCCAGACGCTTCTTTGCACGGTCGCCAAGCTTGATATCCTTCTCAAGCTGTGCGCGCTCCTCCGCCGGAATGGCATCGCCTTCGTTTGCGATGCGTTCTGTGGCCTCGTTGCCCTTCTGCATACGCTCTGCGAGCGTTACCTCCTCCTCAGGAGACAGCAGATCGACCTTGCCGATTTCCTTCAGATACATGCGGACCGGATCATCAATGGCGAACGTTTCAGCCATGGCAGAGGTATCGACCAGTTCTTCCTCCGGAACCTCTTCCACTTCCTCCGGCTCAAAGGAGTCGTCATCGTCACCGATGACCTTCTCCAGCACACCATTCGTCTCGACCTCGATGCCCATGGTCTCGAGCGTCTCGTACACCTTGTCGATGTCCTCACTCGACAGCTCCAGATGGCTCAGTGCATCCGAAATCTCCTTGAGCGTCAGGCGGCCGTTCTTCTTGCCAAGCGCGAGCAGGTCGCGCAGGATCTGCTGCTGTGCTGCCTGCTGCTCCTGTGCGTTTGCGGCTGCATTTGCGTTTGCTTTCGTCATATCGTTTGTCCTCCCGCGTTTTGTTTTTTGATGCGTCCGAATGTAAGCAGCGGGTCCTCTCCCGCCTGCGTAATGGTTCCATCCTTGACGCGCTGCATTCGTATGGTGTTTATGTATTCCTGCAGTTCCCCTCGATGCTCTCCAGCCGGAATGCTGGGTTCGAGTATCGCGGACAGCAGGCTCATTTCGTTAGGCTCCAGCCATCCCTCAAAGGACAGCACATCGACCATCTGGTTGTTTCGGTTCAACTCGAGCACGCGCTCGTATATCTTACGCAGCACCGGTGCAGAAAACCACGCCGACTGCAAGTCCTTTTCGGCAACGGCAATCAATTTCTGGTCCGAGAACAGAAGTCTAAGCACGTTCTCCTCAGCCTTTGCGGATTTCATGTCGGTATACGCCAGTGACCTGTCTTTCGGCTGCGCCAGTCCGACCGGAGAGCGTATCTCACGCCGTTCGGCGGCCTTTCGCCGCTTGCGCTGAATGCCGAGTTCGCGCCGAACCTCAACGTTCATGGCTTCGGCGGTCACGCCTGCCATCTTGGCGGCACGTCCGGCGTAGACCTCACGTTCGATGGTGCTCTCGATGCCGGCGAGCATCCGCGCTGCATCTCTAAGGAACAGTACGCGTGCTTCATCGTCCTCAAGGTCGTACTTTGCGGCAATCTGCTCAATGCGGAACGCGTTGTGATCCTCACTGCGTTCAATCAGATTGCGGAACGCATCCGCGCCGCGCGCCTTGATGAATTCATCCGGGTCCTTGGCTCCCGGAATGCGCAGCACCTTGACCTGCAGGTCGCATTTTTTCAGAATATCGATCGCGCGCTGTGCCGCCGCCTGACCGGCTCCGTCCGCATCATACGAGATGACAATGCGGTCGGTGTGCCGCGCGATAATGCGTGCCTGCTCCTCGGTCAGCGAGGTGCCAAGCGATGCAACCGCGGAATCAAATCCCGCCTGATGCAGCGCGATGACATCCATATAGCCCTCGGCTAAGATAAAATAATCGTTCTTCGTGCTTTTTGACAGGTTGAGCGCAAACAGATTGCGGCTCTTGTGGAAAATCGGCGTTTCCGGCGAGTTCAGATACTTCGGCTTGGAATCATCCAGCACACGGCCGCCGAATGCAATCACATGACCGCGCACGTCAATGATCGGGAACATGACACGGTTGCGGAACCGGTCGTAAATATGTCCCTTTTCGCTGCGGCTGACCAGACCGGCGTCCATGAGTTCCTCGCGTGTGTAGCCTTTGGCCGTCATCGCGTCGATGAGCGCGTGGAAGGAATCCGGTGCATAGCCCAGTCCAAAGCGGTTCATCGTCCTTCGGGACAGACCTCGGTTGATAAAATACTGCTGTGCGGTTCGGTTTTCCGGCCGCCAGAGTGTGTCATAATAATAACGTCCGGCGTCCCTGCAGAGCGCGTACAGACGCTCTCTGTGGCGCGCCGCTTTGCGCTCGGCTTCACCCTGTTCGGGTATCTGCATGCCCGCCCGCTCGGCGAGATAGCGTACCGCATCCGGGAAGGTCAGACCTTCCGCCTTCATAATAAAGGTGATGACACCGCCGCCTGCGCCGCAGCCGAAGCAGTGAAAGATCTGCTTGTCCGGCGAGACCGAAAACGAACCGGTTTTCTCGTTGTGGAAGGGGCACAGACCGAAATAATTCGCGCCGCTCTTTTTCAGCTGCACATATTGCGAAACGATCTCTACAATGTCGTTCCGCGCGGATAGCTCGTCCAGAAATATACGGTCAAACGGCATTTCGTGTCCCTCCTTCCCTATTTATCGAACGAAAACGAATATATGATACCCATTTTCGTTAATCCTCAATCTTATTCCAGCTTTTCGGAATAAACAAATTCTTATAAACCGCTATCGAGTAGCGGTCGGTCATGCCTGCAACATAGTCGCACGCGATCCGCTCGAGCGCCTCCCCCCGGGCCTGCAGCACGAAGTAATCGTCCGGCAGCTCGTCAGGATGCTCAATAAAATATTCGTACAAACTGCGCAGCATGGATTTTGCGCGTTTTTCCTCACGCTGCGCGGCCGTGCCGTGGTACACATGATCGAACATGAACTGCCGCAGCTCCATCATGTCCGCGTGCATCTGCTCGTCCATGCCGATCTCCAGATACCGCTGACCGTACTCGATCATCGCCGTCACCAGCGTGTCAATGCGCTTGCCGTGCGTCTCACCCAGGCGTTTCCTCAAATGCTGCGGAATATCGCTCTCACGGATAATACCCGCGCGTACCGCGTCATCAATATCATGGTTGATGTAGGCAATGCGGTCGGCAAAGTGGATAATGCGGCCTTCCGGCGTACTCGCCTTGCGCCTGCCGGTATGGCAGACAATGCCGTTGCGCACCTCGCGCGTGAGGTTCAAATTCTCGAGCACATCCACAACGCGCAAACTCTGCTCGTTGTGCCGAAACCCGAACGGACAAACCTCATCGAGTGCCGCCTCTCCGGCGTGACCGAACGGCGTGTGCCCGAGATCATGTCCGAGTGCGATCGCTTCGGTCAAATCCTCGTTGAGTCCGAGCGCCCGCGCGATCGTCCGCGCAATCTGCGCGACCTCGAGCGTGTGCGTCAGCCGAGCACGGTAGTGGTCGCCCTCCGGCGAGATAAATACCTGCGTCTTGTTGCCCAGCCGCCGGAACGCCTTCGAGTGGATAATGCGGTCGCGGTCTCGCTGAAAGCAGGTGCGGTACGGACACGGCTCCATCGGGCGCAGCCTGCCTGCGGAGCTGTCTGCAAAGGTCGCCCACGGCTCAAGCACCGCATGCTCGCGCTGTTCGTTCTGCTCTCGAATGGTCATATGTACCGCCTCCTCAGCCTCGGAGAATCCGTCACATAATAGTTATACGAAACGAAATCTGAAAATCCTCTTTTTTTCACAAAAATTTTTTCAGAATTTTGTGAGCCTTGCAAGCCGGTATTTACTTGACACGCCGACCCATGAATCGGGTCTCCATGACCTCGGCGTAAACCTGCCCTGCCGTAGCTTCGGCGAGCGCCTGATTGAGCTTGTCCTCCCGACCGGCGGGCAGCGTCACGGTCAGCGTTACATCCGCGCCGTAGTCGGTCTCCTCGACCGCGCAGTCGTGGTCCGGCAGCAGGTGCAGAATAATCTCGTACAGATTGTACGGGCACGCGATGAGCGCCACCGTATACAGGCTCATTCTCTGCACACCGGCCGCCGCGACAGCCACCTGCGCGCCCTGCGTGTACGCGCGGACCAATCCGCCCGTGCCGAGCAGAATACCGCCGAAATAGCGCGTGACAACGCAAACGCAGTCGGTCAGGTTCTCGTGGCGCAGCACCTCGAGGATCGGCATGCCTGCCGTGCCCTGCGGTTCTCCGTCATCCGAGTAGCGCATCACATTGCCCTCACGGAGAATGTAGGCGTAGCAGTTGTGTGTCGCGTCCCAGTAGGTCTCGCGCATCTCCTTTATCTTCGCTACCGCCTCCTCGGCGGTTTCGACGTGCCACAGCCGTCCGGTGAACTTGGAGCGTTTTTCTTCAAATTTGTCCTCGCCGTAGCTGGCGAAAGGCACAAAGTAATCTTTTTCCATCAGCAAATCCTTAAATAATTAGGAATTAGTAATTACTCATTACCCATAATGTATGTCGAAACTCTGCCGTAGGTCTTATCATCCACAACCGCCTCGACAATCGTGCCTTCCGCGACATAGTCGGTCGAGTCGATCTGTGCTTCGCGGTGCAGCATATCGAGCACGGCGCCGTCGCTGTACGGAATGCACAGCTTCACCTTATGCTTACCCTTGCCGAGCGCCTTTTCGATGGCAGTCAGTAGGTCGTCAATGCCCTCGCCGCTCTTTGCGGAAATCTTCACATCCTCATCCGGTCGAATGAACGGAATGACGTCCGGGTCGCACTTGTCGGCTTTATTGTACACCATCACGCGCGGAATATCCTGTGCGCCGAGCTGTGCCACAACCTTATCCACAGTCTGTGCATGAATCTGCCAGTTTTCATCCGAAACATCCACGACATGCAGCAGCAGATCGGCATACGCCAGTTCCTCGAGCGTGGCCTTGAACGCCGATACGAGATGATGCGGCAGCTTGCGGATGAAGCCTACGGTATCGGACAGAAGGATTTCCTGCGTATCCGAAATGCGTTTTTTACGCGTGGTCGGGTCGAGCGTATCGAACAAACGGTCGTTCGCCTCGATGCCCGCACCGGTCAGTGTGTTCAGCAGCGTGGACTTGCCCGCGTTCGTATAGCCGACAATAGCAACCAGCGGCAGCTCGGCCTTTTTGCGCTGGCGGCGCTGCACGGAGCGCACCTGACGCACCTGCTCCAGATCACGGCGCAGCTTGTCGATGCGGCTGCGGATATGACGGCGGTCGCTCTCCAGCTTGCTCTCACCGGGGCCGCGCGTGCCGATGCCGCCGCCGAGACGGCTCATCGCCTTGCCCATACCCGCCAGACGCGGCAGAATGTACTGGTACTGCGCCAGCTCGACCTGCAGCTTACCCTCGCCGGTGCGCGCACGCTGCGCGAAAATATCGAGGATGAGCGCCGAGCGGTCGAGTACCGTGCGGCCGGTCAGCTCCTCCAGATTGCTCATCTGCGACGGCGACAGCTCGTTGTCGAACAGGATCAGACTTGCGTCGTTCATCTCGGCAAGCTGCTTGACCTCTTCAGCCTTACCCTCACCGATAAACGTGCGGGCATCCGGCGCCGGACGGCGCTGCAGCGTCATCGCAACGACCTCCGCACCGGCAGTCTCCGCCAGCGCGCGCAGCTCGTCCATCGTGCGCTCGTCCGCATCCTGATCGGTGTTGAAGCTCGGACACGACAGACCAACCAGAACCGCCCGTTCGATCTGCTTTTCTTCTGTTTGATTGGTAAACGGCATGGAAAATTCCTCCTTGCTGTTAAATTGTCCTCTATATTTATTACACCCAAACGCAAAACCGTACAAGACTTGATTTTTCGTCTGTTTTGCGGTAATATAAGGGTAGAAAAAGTGAATCATTTTTCCGTCACGGCAAACCGTGGCGGATTTTTTGTTATATAGAAAATGCCCTATCGTTGTAAGTCAGCACACCCTGCGGTAACATCTGTTATCAAATTAAACTCGTAGTTGCTGTCCATAACAACGCGTAAACGAGTTGCGCGGCACAGATATGCCGCGCCTGCGCAGAGTAAACCGTCTGTGCAGCAGCATGGTATCCGGCACTGCGGATAGGCCGCGACATGGGAGCACACTGTGCTCCCCTACGGTAGAAAAAAGTCCTCTGCCGTCCCCCTATTTCAGAGCGGTCGCCGGTCTCTGGTCTGCGCCAAGCTAAGAAACAAAGGGAAACGGGAGTTAAGAGGGTAGAAACCGCAGGTGTCTACCCTCTTGCCCACCGCCGTGGGTACGGCGAATCTTCTGCCGTCCGCAGACGGCAACTCTCCGCTGAGGTTCAGCGAAAAACTTTCCGCCCGGACAGCGAGTATTGCTAACGCGACTCGTGTGCCCCGCCTAATCGGTGCAGGAAAAGCCTGACGCCCGGACAGGATGAACCGCCTGCGCGGTTCAGGCGCACCAGACCGCCTGTACCGTAAACACCCTTCCGCAATCTGAAAACAGATAACGAAAAAGCCACCGAAAACACGTTTCGATGGCTTTTCACATTACTTGTCCAGATTGAAACGCTTCTTGAAGCGATCAACACGTCCGCCGGTGTCTACCAGCTTCTGCTTACCCGTGAAGAAGGGGTGGCACTTGGAGCAAACGTCAACGACGATGTTCTCCTTGGTGGAGCCGGTCTCAATGACATTGCCGCAGGCACAGCGGATCGTGGTCTGCTTGTAGTCGGGATGGATGCCCTGTTTCATGTTGTTTCACCTCTTTCCACGGATATGTTTACATATCTCCAACAGTCGTAAAATTATCTTACCACATGTTTTCCGAAAATGCAAGCATTATTTTTCATAAATCAGATTTTCTTCTTTCCAGCCCTCAAGCACGGGAATCATGGAAGCGGCAAGCTGCTTTGCGCCTGCCAGATCGTGCAGCAGATAATTGCCGCACTCAATGCGGCTCGCGCCCGGAATCTCGCCCTCGTAAGCGGCGATAAACGCCATGCTCTCCTGCACGAGCGCAATCGCGTCCGACGGCTTCATATCGCGCACAAGGAAGTAGAAGCCGGTCTGACAGCCCATCGGACCGCAGTAGATGATCTGATCGGCAAACTTCGAGTTGCGCGCATACGTTGCAAACAGGTGTTCAAACGTGTGACCCGCCGCAGGCTGGATGTAAGTACCCGCATTCGGGTACACCATGCGGATGTCATAGGTGGTGATGTCGCCGTCGATACGCGAGGTATACATACCCGGCTTCAGTTTATCATGGTTTACTTCAAAGCTGGCAATTCGTTTCATGCCTTTGCCTCCTTTTCTACATTAAGGAACCGCAGTTCCGAGCGGTATTCGCGCCAGAGCAGAATATACGAGATAAAGAATGCTGCGATTTCTGCAATCGGGAATGCATACCATACCGCATTCAGGCCAAACTGCTGACCCAGCAGCCATGCCGCCGGAAGGATAACGACCAGCTGACGGCAGACAGACACGATCAGGCTGTTCATGCCGCGTGCAGTTGCCTGAAACATTGTGGAATTAATGATACCGAACGCTGCACCGAGGAAGGACAGGCTGATGGTCTTGAGCGCCGGAACGCCGACCTCAATCATCTCCTGTGCTGCCGCTGCATCGGACTTGTCCACAAACAGCATAAGCATCTGCTCGGGCAGCAGCTGGAACAGCACCAGACCAAGCGCCATAATGACGACAGCCGCCGTCAGCGTGATCTTGTATGCCCCCATCAGGCGCTTGCGGTTGCGTGCACCGTAGTTGTAGCCCATAACCGGCAGTGCACCCTGATTGAGTCCGAATACCGGCATAAAGACGAAGGTCTGCAGCTTGAAATACACACCGAGTACGTTGACCGCCGTCTGCGAGAAGGCGATCAAAATGCCGTTCATGCCCGCCGTCATAACGGAAACGACGCTCTGCATGACAATACCCGGCAGACCAACGCGGTAAATATCCTTGATCGTCTGTCCGCGCCACTTGAACTCGCGCATGTTGACATTCAGCACCTTCTGTTGACGGAACACGCCCCACAGACCAAGCGCCATGCCGAAGATTTGGCCGATAACGGTCGCAAGAGCCGCGCCGCGGATGCCCATCTCCGGGAACGGACCGATACCGAAGATCATCAGCGGATCAAGGATGATGTTGATGATCGCACCGGTCAGGCCCTGACACATCGGGATGATCATGTTGCCGCCGGACTGCTGGATCTTCTCGCACATCATCGAGATCATAACAAAAATACTCATGCCGACCGCAAGGTGCGAATACTGGATAGCGTAAGCCGAAACCGCCTCGCTCGCACCGAATGCGCCGACGAATGCACCCGAGAATCCCCAGCCGAGGATGAAGAATGCGATGCCGCCAACAACCGCCAGCGCAACGCCGTGCTCTGCCGCCGAGTCCGCGTGCTTCTGGCGTCTCTCTCCCAGACGGCGTGCGATCAGCGAGTTTACGCCGACACCAGTGCCGACACCGATCGCCACGACCAGCATCTGCAGCGGATATACGAGCGAAACCGCCGCCAACGCATCCTGCGAATACTTGGCCACGAAGATACTGTCTACGATGTTGTACAGCGCGTTGATGATCATGGAGATCATCGCCGGCAGTGCCATCGAAAAGATCAGCGGACCCATTTTCGCGGTGCCCATTTTATTCTGTTGTTTCAAAAATTCCAGCCTCCCAACGTAAAAGGAAGCCGCGTTAGGATTCCTAACGCAGCTCCATACTCTCTTTCCTATATATAATAGGATATGATGCGTTATATTGCAAGTGTTTTTTACAGTTTTCCGGCAAGTTCGGCAAAGGAATGCTCGACGAACATATCGCTGACCTGCCGGAGCGTGTCTTCGCCCTCCACGTAGGCGGGTTCGGCCATGCCGCAGAGCGCAAAACCGGCCTTTTTCGCCGTTACGCCCGCGTAGGGTGCATCCTCAAACACCATGCACTCGCCTGCTGTCAGACCGAGGCGCTTTGCTGCTTCGAGATAAATGTCCGGCTCGTACTTAGGCACGCCTACGTCCTCGATGGTGAGCATGAACTCGAAATATTTCATCATGTCGCGGTCGATGAGCGCCTTCTCCGCGTGGCGGCGTGCCGTCAGCGTAGCGATGGCCATTTTGACGCCGCGTGCGCGCAGACCTTCGAGAAAGTCGATTACACCGTCCTTGGGCTTTGCAATCGTCTCGTAGCGGGAGGTGATCAACTCGTCCATGCCGTCGAGCATCTGCTGACGGGTCAGCGGCAGATTCGGATAGCGTTTCAGAAAATACTCCGCAACCTGCGGCTGAGAAAAACCCTCGCATACCGCGTAGTCCGCGTCCGTGATGTGAACGTTGAACTGCGCGAGGTAGCGCTGTGTCAGTCGTTTCCAGACCGGCATGGAGTCCAAAAGCGTGCCGTCCATGTCGAAAATTGCACCCCTGATGTGGGAAAAGTTCTGCATTGTAACAACCTTTCGATAGTGTGAAGAGTTAAGAGTGGAGATATGGTATCGCCGCACGCGGCGACCGAGCTCTCCGGCGTCGCTCTCATCAGCTTCGGATTGGTATCATTGAAATTTGTTCCAGATTATGATATACTGTAATTAACAAGAGTATCGCTACTTGCTGATACAGGTAATTGGAACCTGTCGGCAGAAGTTCAGCGATGCTCTTGTTGCTTAATGTAGGGCAGCCCGCCCTACGGTTACTCAACTGCAATTATTTGGTTTTTCTGTCGATAAACTGCGGTCTGAGCTTGGAATAGATGATCTTCTGCTCACTGTACAGGCCATAGTAGCCGGAGAGCATGTACGCGATGGCGATGACCAGCGCAAACAGCGCAAGGCTCTGACCGCCGAACAGCTCATACGCCAGCAGGATGGATGTAAGCGGCGAATTTGTCACGCCGCAGAACACGGCCGTCATACCGAGACCGGCCGCAAAGGATGGAGCCAGACCGAAAAATCCGCCGTAGGCGGCGCCAAAGGTTGCGCCGATGAACAGCACAGGCACGATCTCACCGCCTTTATAGCCGACGCCAATGGTAATCGCCGTCAGCACCAGCTTGAGGAAAAACGCCTCGTATGCCGCGTGACCGGCAATCGCGCGTTCAATGACCTGCATGCCTGCACCGTTGTAGTCGCGCGTGCCGAGCACCAGCGTGACGAGCACCACGACCGCGCCGCCAACCGCAATGCAGGCATACTGGTTGGGCAGCAGATGCTTGAACAGATGGCCGATTTTATGGAAGATGATGCACACGAGCGCACTCAGTCCGGCGCAGACCACGCCGAACGCCACCAGCTTTACAATGAGCAGCACATCCGTATTTTCCGGCACACCGGAGAGCGTAAACGCGGTCGTGCCGCCGCCAAGCTGCAGCGCTACCTGATGCGCGATCACGCTCGCAAGGATGGACGGAAACAGCGCCGCGTAGTACATCACGCCCACGCTGATAACCTCCATTGCGAACACGCTCGCCGCAAGCGGTGTGCCGAACAGCGCCGAAAAGCACGCTGCCATGCCGCACATGGTGATCGTACGGGAATCCTTGTCGTCCAGGTGCATCAGATGTCCGATATTGCCCGAAATCGCACCGCCGAGCTGCAGCGCCGCACCTTCTCGTCCGGCAGAGCCGCCGCACAGGTGGGTCAGCACCGAGGTGATGAAGATGCTCGGAGCAAGCCGCAGCCGCACCGGATGATCCTGCCGCACCGAGGTCAGGATGAAGTTGGTGCCGCGTTCAAGCGGCATATCCATTTTACTGTACCAGAACGCGATAAACAGACCGACCAGCGGCAGAAAATACAGCGTCCAGCTGTATTCCTGACGGGTTTCGGTCGCCCATTCAAGGGCGTGCTCAAACGCCGCGCCGACTGCGCCCACCACCACGCCGATAATGACTGCAAACAGGCACCACCGCGCAAACGCGCTGATATTGCGCCGCACGCGGTACCACGAACCGTACAGCCGCCGCAGCAGACGGCGTCCCGGCTTATTATTCTGAGGCATAGCGCCCCTCCCCTTCATGCGATCTCATTTCCGATAAGAATTGCCCCGCAGAGATAACCTGTGGGGCAATTTGTGAGTAAACTATGCTTATTTGCTCGTAGATGCGGTTTCCTTGAGCACAACATCGTGTGCGCCGCCCTCGACGATCGAGGTTGCGGATACCAGCGTGATCTTTGCCTTCTTCTGGAATTCCGGAATGGACAGAGAGCCGCAGTTGCACATGGTGGAACGGACCTTGCTCAGGGTCAGACCGAGGTTGTCCTTCAGCGAGCCTGCGTACGGAACGTAGGAGTCAACGCCTTCCTCGAAGGACAGCTTCTTGTCGCCGCCCATGTCGTAGCGCTGCCAGTTGCGGGCACGGGCAGAACCCTCGCCCCAGTACTCCTTCATGTAGCTGCCGTTGATGTTGACCTTGTTCGTCGGGGACTCGTCAAAACGAGAGAAGTAACGGCCGAGCATGAGGAAGTCGGCGCCCATAGCCAGCGCCAGCGTGCAGTGATAATCGTGAACGATACCGCCGTCCGAGCAGATCGGAATGTAGATGCCGGTCTCCTCGAAATACTCGTCACGAGCGGCTGCAACCTCGATCAGAGCGGTAGCCTGACCGCGGCCGATGCCCTTCTGCTCACGAGTGATGCAGATGGAGCCGCCGCCGATGCCGACCTTGATGAAGTCCGCGCCGGCCTCAGCAAGGAAGCGGAAACCCTCGCGGTCAACAACGTTGCCCGCGCCGACCTTTACACTGTCGCCGTACTTTGCGCGTACCCAGGACAGAGTGCGGCTCTGCCACTCGGAGAAACCCTCGGAGGAGTCGATGCAGAGAACATCTGCGCCCGCCTCAACCAATGCCGGAACACGCTCTGCGTAGTCGCGGGTGTTGATGCCTGCGCCGACTACATAACGCTTGTGCTCATCGAGCAGCTCAAGAGAGTTTGCCTTGTGGCTGTCGTAGTCCTTGCGGAATACCATATAAACCAGATGCTGCTTGTCATCTACCAGCGGCAGAGAGTTCAGCTTGTTGTCCCAGATGATGTCGTTTGCGATCTTGAGGCTGGTATCTGCCGGAGCGGTGATCAGCTTGTCAAACGGCGTCATGAACTCCTCAACCTTAACGCTGCGCTCCATACGGGAAACACGGTAGTCGCGGCTGGTGACAATACCGAGCAGCTTGCCATTCGCGGTGCCGTCATCGGTAACAGCCATGGTGGAGTGACCGGTGCGCTCCTTCAGCTTGAGGACTTCCTCAAGGGTGGTGTCCGGCTTTACGTTGGAGTCGGATACGATGAAGCCTGCCTTGTAGCTCTTTACGCGGGAAACCATGGCAGCCTCACTCTCGATCGACTGCGAACCGAAGATAAAGGAGATACCGCCCTCCTGCGCCAGTGCGATCGCCATACGATCATCCGATACCGCCTGCATAATTGCGGAAACCATCGGAATGTTGGCATACAGCGCGGATTCCTCGCCCTTTTTGTACTTAACGATTGGTGTGCGCAGGCTTACGTTCGCCGGCATGCACTCCGCAGAGGAATACCCCGGTACCAGCAGATATTCGTTAAAGGTATGCGAAGGTTCACTGAAATAATACGCCATTTCGTCGTTCTCCTTTTCTCCAAATAGGTCGTTTTTGATAGTTAAGTTTATTATATCCTTTTTGCCCTGTAAAGTAAAGCGGGCATATGACGGTTTTTCACGATTTTTGCCGCATGCGTGTTATGCAATCCGTGCAAACGGCTGTCGCGAAATCAGCCTCTGACAGATAGAAAAATCCGCAGACGTTCCCGTCTGCGGATTTTTCATTTGGAAATGAGGAATGAATGATGGTGGCGTATTGAGGTTCTGCGGAGCCGTCCGGTATTTTTCCGGTGCCCCTTTGCTTTTGTTGTACTCAATTTACCATCGTGCGGCCGCAATGTCAATGCGTGCAAATGAATCTTAACACACTCTTAACTGCTGTGCGGTCGAATGCCGTCAGGTCTCGTCGAGCGACACCCATTCGGTATCGCCGGTGTGGAAAAAGTACAGCACACATGCGCGGACCGGTCTGCCGTAAATCTCATGCACGGCACGTGCGTAGGCGGCCAGCTGCGGACGGTACTGCTCGGCTCTCTCGACCGCACCGCCCTTCTTGATGCGGTCGGTCTTGAAGTCAAGGATAACAAAGCCGTCCCCGGTTTCAATCAGGCAGTCGATAACGCCCTGCAGGAGCACGTTTTCCTCGGGTGCATCCGCCGCGACCGGAAAATACGCTTGCGCCGGAACAAGCACGGAGAACTTGAACTCACGCCGCACCTTATTTTCCGCCATAAAGGTTTTGTACAGGTCGGAGGCGAAAAACCGTTCGATCTTGCGTTTATCCACAGCATGCGCCTGTTCTGTGGACAAAATCTTCTTTTCCGCCAGACGGTTCAGCTCGTTTTCCACGCCGTTCGGCGCACAGGCGGCATCAAAGTCGCAGAACTGCATAAACAGGTGGTGTGCTGTGCCGATCTCGGCAGGCGTCAGCTTTTTTTCTCCCTGCTCGAACAGCGGCGCGCGCAGCTGCACCTCCTTCCGCGGAGGCGGTGTCTGCTCGGCGGCCTCGTCTGCACGGTAGCCGCGGCCGACACCGGTGGCGGTCAGCTTACTCGGCAGCTCCGCGAGGTAAGCATACGGGTAGTCGAAGTGCGGCTGCACGGTGCAGTCGCCGGTCTCCCTGTCCTCGAAACGCAGGATTTCAGTTTCCTGCGGCTGCAGGTCGCTCGGATAATACACCTTGAGCATAAACGCATCATTGTCCGTGCCGTGCTCGGGCACCTCGGGCGCATACTCCTCGCGGAAGGCACGCGCGCATGGATGCCGCAGCAGCGGTGTCAGAATCCACGCAAGCGGCGTGCGCGCCGCACCCATGGCGTACTGCGGCAGCTCGTCGAGCGACGCCAGCAGCGACCATTTTTTCAGCGAATTCCGCAGACTGCCGGTGGCTGCCGTCAGAATCAGCTTTTCCTTTGCACGCGTCATCGCTACATATAATACGCGCAGCTCTTCGGATATCATCTCGCGGCGCATCTGCACCGAGACTGCAATGCGCTCGGCTGTGTCGTACTGCACACCGCGGTCACGGTCGCGGCACTTACTGCCAAAGCCGAGGTTCTGGTGCACGAGCACCGGCTCCTTAAGGTCACTGTCGTTGAACTGCTTGGCGCAGTCCGCCACGATAACAACCGGAAATTCCAGTCCCTTGGACTTGTGGATGGACAGAATGCGGACCGCACCGCCGGTGGCCTCGGCGCCGACCGTCTGGAAATCCTCGCCCTGTTCGAGCATGCCGCGCAGCAGGCGCACAAAGTCAAACAGGCCGCGGAATCCCTGTCCCTCAAACGAGCGCGCCCGCTCGAAGAATGTCAGCAGGTTGCTCTGACGCTGTGCGCCGTTCGGCAGAGCGCCGTACAGACCGAGCGCGCCGGTCTGGTCGTAAATCTCCCACAGCAGGCGGTACACCGGCTGATCGCACGCAAAGGTGCGCAGAAAGTCCAGCCGCTGCAGGAAGGTTTCCACCTTGGGAAAATCTGTTCTCGCCTGCAGCAGCGCGTCATAATAGCTGATCTTGCGGTCCACAAGGCGAATATCCGCCAGTTCCTGCTCGGTGAATCCGAACAGCGGCGAACGCATCACGCCGATAAGGTCAACATCCTGCCGCGGGTTGTCAATGACGCTGAGCAGCGACACCATCGTGCCGACCTCGGCAGTCTCCAGCAGGCCGCCGCGCTGCTCGGCGCTGGCTGTTACGCCGATGCGCTCCAGCTCCGCAATGTAGGTCGGCGCCTTGCTTCTGGGCGAGCGCAGCAGGATTACGATATCGCCCGGCGTGACCGGACGCAGCTTTCCGGTCTGCTTATCCGTCACCGGAAAGCCTTCGTCGAGCAGCGCACGAATTCGCTTCGCGGCAAGCCGTGCTTCGAGTTCGGTCTTGTCCGGCGCATCATCGTCCTCGCCGAGTCCGTCCGCGTCCACGAGCAGGACTTCGGTCTTGTACCGCTCGTTTCCGGCCTCCGGATAGTAGTCCGCGCCGAGGTGCAGCGCCTCCTTGTCCGTGTACACGAGATCGCCCACGGTCTCGCCCATGACGGCGGCAAACAGATAGTTGCACGCGTCCAGCACGGCCGCTCGTGAACGGAAATTCTGCCCGAGCACGACACGGCGCGGCTGCCCGTCAGCGGCGTCCGCCACCTCATCGAAGCTGCGGTATTTCTCAAGGAAAATGGACGGGTCAGCCAGTCGAAAGCCGTAAATGCTCTGCTTGACGTCACCGACCATGAACAGGTTGGTCTCGTTTCTGGAGAGTGCGCGGAAGATGGCATCCTGCACGGCGTTGGTGTCCTGATACTCGTCCACCGCAATTTCGGTGAACTGCTCGGACATGGTTTTCGCCAGTGTGGACGGCTTGCCGTCTGTATACAGCAGACGCACGGCAAAGTGCTCCAAATCGTTGAAATCCGCAGCATTTCTCGCACGTTTCGCTGCCGTAAAGGCATCGTCAAAGGCGTTTACCATGTCAATGAGCGCGAACAGCGCGGGGGCTGTTAGGCCGCGGTCGTACTCCGCTTCCTCTGCGGTGACGGTCAGCCATTTCTCCCGAATGTTATTGGCAACGCCCTTCCACTCCTCGCGCATGGCCTTGATCTGCTCGAGGAACGCCTTGTCCTCAAATTTTCTCGCGGCCTTCAGTCGGTCAAACGAAATCGACCGGGCAGCCTTCACGCAGTCATCCCAGCTGCCGCCAAACAGTGCGTCCAGCAGACGCTCGGCCTGATTTAAGTCGCTCGTCAGCGCGGGCAGATAGTTGTCCGCCAGCTCATCAATGCCGGTCAATTCATCCACAGCCATGTGCAGAAATGCCGCACCGTGCTGTGCCGCCGACTTCGCCTGCTCGCGCAGAACACGGCCGTGCGGCGTGTCCATGCCGCGCGTGTACAATCCGGCGCGCACATCCTCGAGGAACGCCCGCGGATCAGGATGCGCCTGAATCTTCTCGTAGGTGCCGAGAATGACCTCGCCCAGCTTTTGGTCGTCGCGCCCCGCCGTCAGCAGATCGCAGAGCGCAAAAAACTTCTCATCCGCCTGCTCATAGGCCGTGTCGAGCACTTCTTCGAGCACCTCGGCGCGAAGCAGCTTGCCCTCGTTTTCGTCCATCAGGCGGAAGTCGGGTGCGATACCGAGCACCGCCGCCTGCTCGCGCGCGAGCGACAGACACAGCGCGTGCACGGTCGTGATTTTCGCGCGGTGCACGAGGAACAGCTGCCGCCGCAGACGGGTATCCCGCGGGTTTGCGGCTACAGCCGCACCGAGTGCCGCACCGATTCGCTCACGCATTTCGGCTGCCGCCGCGTTGGTAAACGTAACCAGCAGCAGGCGGTCGATATCGACCGGATCGTTCTCGTCCGTCAGCCGCCGGAGCACGCGCTCGGTCAGCACGGCTGTCTTGCCCGAGCCGGCTGCCGCTGAAACCAGCAGTGCACCGCCGCGGTCGTCGATCGCGGTCTGCTGATCAGGTGTCCACTTCGGCATTGTCGTCCCCTCCTAACTGCTCCCAGAATTCCTTGTCCTTGATGTTTTTCAGCCAGCGCACCTTGTCTCCGGCGGTCTCATCGAACCGGCAGGCTGCCCGGAAATCACACCATTCGCAGTAGCTGCGGTCGGTCTTGCACGGGTCGGCTTCAATGCTGCCGTTTCGCAGAGCCTGTCCCATTTCGAGCAGCTTTTTCTGCGTGTATCGTGCCAGTCTGCCGAATTTCGCCAGATCGGCTACCGCAGACTTGGCGGCAAGCGTCGGCTCATCCTCACCCTTCCTGGTCTTGATAGAGACCGGAATAAATCGTCCATCACCCTCCAGACCGTGCTCCATCGCCTCGAGCAGCGACATATCGTCGCTCAGCAGACCCGAACGCCGCAGCGCCTTATCGCGCAGGATGCGCAGCCCTTCCTCGTCCGTGTCGCGCGCCGCGTCCGGCAGCTCATCACGCACCGGAACGTACAGCACACCCGCCGGTACGATTTCGTTCAGCTCGGCAGTCAGGCGGGCTCGATAGCGGTCAAGCCCCTCCTGCTGCAGCGCGTACAGATAGATGATAAGCTGCATGTTGAGTCCATACCAGATGTCGGACAGCGAAAATGACTTTTTTCCGCTTTTATAGTCCATAACGCGCAGATAGAGGCGGCCGTTTTTGATGTAGCCATCCACGCGGTCCACCTTGCCGGAGAGCGAAACCGACACATCGCCGTCCTCGCACTGCACGGGCGGCAGGTCGCCGCTGCGCGAGAAGTCCAGCTCATAGTCGATCGGCGCAAAGTCGGATACGCGCAGTTCTTCGATCACGTTGTCGAGGATCTGCTCCACGGCGCGCACCAGTCGGCGGAACAGGTACTGGAAACGCGCGGTTTTGTTCTCCAGGCCGCCCAGTTCCTCCGCGACATACTGCCGTACCGCTTCACGGCAGGCTTTGCGCACGGTCGGCTGATCGGCATGGGCGGCGCCGCCCTCGCACTTTCCAAGAGCATCCAGCGCATGCTCGAGCACATAGTGGATGAACGTGCCGGTCGAGAGCGCATCAAACCTCGCCACGCGGCGCGGCTTGGCCTTCAAACCGTACTGCATAAAGAACGCAAACCGGCAGGAATAGAACGTATCCACGCGCGAATCCGTCAGATTAAGACTTTTTCCGTACAATCCGTCAATCGTGTGCGGACTGCTCAGCGGTCCTCTGCCGCGTCGCTGCGCCTGCGCGTTTTTGACTCGCTCATCATCCTTATAGTAGTCATAGGCGGCCCGCACAGCGGCTGTCCGGTCGCCCGAAAGATACGCGCACGCGAGTTCGACCGCCGGTCGTTCCGCCTGCAGGCGGTCGCGCACGGTCTCCGTCCGGTGGGTGGAAAACGGCACATCCGGCAGCAGCTCCCGCACTGTGTTCACGAAGTAGGACGGCCGCGTTTCACCGCCGCCTGCGTCGATGGTGTGATACGTCAGCAGCAGCTCGTCTGTCGGGCACGCAAGTGCCCGATAGAGCGTTTCCTGCTCCATCAACAGGCGTTCCTCGCCGTAGGCTTTGAGTTCCACGCCGAGCGCATCCATTTTGTCGCGGTCCATGTCACTCAGCAGCGAGGTCGAGGATGGGGTTTTCGGTATCAGGCCGTCGTTAACGCCCAGCAGGATGACATATTTCGCATTTTCCGTACACGCACGCTCGATGTTGCCGCAGGTCACGCGGTCGAGCGAAACCGGAATCGTACCCACATCGTACTCGCCGAGCACCAGCCGGAACAGCTGCGCGAAACGGTCGAGCGTCAGCGGCATATCCCCGCACACCCACGCGAACTGCTCCATCGCAGAAACCAGGATTTCCCACAGCTGGCGGTACTCATCGGCCAGCTGCAGACGGCCCGCCTGCTCGTGTCCGGCGGCGCGGTCGGTCATGCGCTGCGGCGCATCCACCGCGAGAAGGAATGCATAGAGCGTACGCACGCAGTCACCTGCAGGCTGCTCACCTGCAAGTGCCTCGCGCAGTGCGGAGAACGGCGCGATTGCTCGTTTGCGGAGTGTGTTCAGCTCGGCAAGCTGTGCCTTCGCGTTCTCGTCGATGGACAGACCATAGCCGTCCGGATGCTCGGTCCACTCGCGTTCCCATGCTCCGCCGCGGATGTTCCAGGTGAGCACATAGTTCTCTAATTTGTCAATTTCGTCCCAATCCAAGCCCGCGAGTCCGGTCTTGAGACAGGAGAATAGATCTTCATATCGGAAGTGATTTCGCACCGCTTCCAGCGCATTCGTGACCAGCGCCATCGGCGGACGGGACAGCAGATCCGGCTTTTCCGCGAGGAATACCGGAATGTCGTACCGCGCCATCGCCATTGCAAGGAACGCGCTGTACGGCTCGATATCGCGTGCCGCAACCACAAAATCGCGGCAGCGCGCGCCTTCGTCCCGCACCTTGCGCCGAATGTAGGCCGCCGCATGCTCACACTCGTCAAACGGTGAAGCCGCCTCGTACAGCCGAACGCCGTCCGCGCTCTCCTGCGGGGCACGCACCGGCAGCAGGCTTTCGCGTTCGAGCGCAGCCAGTCCCGCCGGTCGGGCCACCTTGCTTTCGCCCAGTTCGATGCGCTCGACCGTCTGGTTATGATGCTTTGCCATCCGGGTTAATTTCTGCACTGTTTTACAGCCGGTAAGGAAAATCTCCGGGTAATCCGTATCGCAGGTTACCGCTGCAGCGAGCGGCACACCCGCCGCCAGCATGGCATCAACTACTGCACTTTCCTGCACGGTAAAGCCGAGAAAACCATCCAGATAGACCGCTGCACCGTCCAACGTGTGGCTTTCTGCCAGACGGTCGCGCAGGTGTGTCAGACGGTCTCTCGGGTCAGGCAAAGACTCCTCGCACAGGCGCTCATATGCCGTCAAAATCTGTGCAAGATCGGACAATTTTTCTGCAAGTACCGCGTCCTCACTCTCCTCGGCAGCCGCAAACAGCGTCTCCGGTGCGACTGCACAGGTTTTGCACTCGTCGATCAGCCGCAGCGCCTCCTGCAGCAGCTCCGGCTTGTCTGCCAGACCCTTCCACGCACTCAGCCCGCCCTGCACACGGCGTGCCGCCTCCTGCAAGGTCAAAAGCTGACCTGCCGGCGTCAGCATCTGCTGTGCCAGTCCGCCGACCTCAGAGAACACACGGTCAGCCAATCGTGAGAACGTCAGCACCTCGGCCGTGCGTGCGCCGTGGTTGTGCGTGGCTGCGGCAAGCCGTCTCTCCATCAGGTGCGAGTTCAGCTCGGGCACGAGCAGAATCTGCCGTCCCTCTCCCTTTTCACTCAGCGCCGCGATCTCCCGCAGGATGGCCGTTGTCTTGCCGCTCCCCGCTCGTCCGGTCCAGATCCGCATGGCACACTCTCCTTTCATTTCATAGCTATTTGATTATAGCACAACCGGAGCAAATTGAAAATTGGTAATGGAAAACGGAAAATTATCAATAACAACCGTATGGTCATTTTATATTTTTTATGCGTTATCAGCGTATTTTCCAGTCTTTTTCGAACTTTTACGGTGCTTTGTTTGCATTCACATATTCTGTAAAATTATTTTTTCAAAAAACTCTTGCATTTTTCTCCGCTTGGGACTATACTTTCCTCAGGCGGAACAATAAAGGCTCTGCCCCGCAAAACCAAATATTTGATTCTTCAGGGCAGGGTGCAATTCCCTACCGGCGGTACAGCCCGCGAGCGGATGCCATTCGGCGGAAGCATGATTCGGTGAAATTCCGAGGCCGACAGTATAGTCTGGATAAAAGAAGAATGCACGGAAAGATTTTCCGTTTGTTTGCTGTTCTGAAATGCCGATTCGGTGTTTCAGACTTTTTATTTTCACAATGCTTTTTTCAGCGTCCCGAAGATTCTATCTTTGGGACGTTTTTTTATGGCTGTCGCCAAACTATTGTGAAATTTTCTACAGAATTATATCAGGTGATTCTATGCAGGAGCAAAAACAGGAATATATGCGTCGGGCGCTGGCGCTGGCCCAGCGCGGAGCCGGTCACGTCAACCCGAATCCGATGGTCGGCTGCGTCATCGTCAAGGACGGAAAAATCATCGGTGAAGGCTGGCACGAGCACATCGGCGGCCTGCATGCCGAGCGCAATGCATTCGCGCACTGCACCGAGGACTGCACGGGCGCAGACCTTTACGTCACACTCGAGCCGTGCTGCCACTGGGGACGCACGCCGCCGTGCACAGACGCAGTCATCGAGCACAAGATCGGCCGCGTGTTCGTCGGCTGTCTGGACCCGAACCCGCTGGTAGCCGGCAAAGGCGCACAGATCCTGCGCGACGCAGGCATTGAAGTAGAGACCGGCGTGTGCGAGGACGAATGCCGCCGCGTGAATGAAGTTTTCTTTCACTACATCACGCACAAAACGCCGTTTGTGACGCTCAAGTACGCGATGACGCTCGACGGCAAAATCGCCGCGCACACCGGTGACAGCCGCTGGGTTACCGGCGAGACCGCCCGCCGTCATGTGCACAAAACGCGCAATCGGCTGCCCGCCATCATGGTCGGCATCGGCACCGTGCTTGAGGACGATCCGCTGCTCACCTGCCGCATTGACGGCGGGCGCGATCCGATCCGCGTAATCTGCGACAGCCGCGCAAGAACGCCGATCGACAGCAGAATCGTACAGACGGCGAACAAAATCCCGACCTATATCGCGGTCGTCGATCGAAATGAGCGCACCGCTGAACTGGAACGGCACGGTGTACACATTCTCGAATGCAAAACGAAAAACGAGCGCGTAGACCTTGCCGATCTGATGCGCCAGCTCGGCGCACTCGGCATCGACGGTCTGCTTCTCGAAGGCGGCTCGGCACTTGCGTTCTCCGCGCTGGAGGCCGGTGTGGTGCACCGCGTGCAAGCGTACATCGCCCCGAAAATCATCGGCGGTGCAGGCGCAAAAAGTCCGGTCGGAGGTCTGGGATTTGACAAGATGGTGCAGGCGCTTCCGCTGAAGGACGTGACCTGCACGCCGATGGACGAAGATTTCCTGATTGAAGGGAGATTGTAATGTTTACTGGACTTATCGAAGAAATCGGTACGGTGCGGCGCATCGAGCGCGGCGCAAAGGGCGCTCGGCTGACGATTGCAGCGAATACCGTGCTCGAAAATACAAAAATCGGTGACAGCATTGCCACGAACGGCGTATGCCTGACCGTGGTCACGCTGACGGACGACAGCTTCAGCGCCGACGTGATGGCGGAGAGCTTGCGGCGCTCCGCGCTCGGCAGTCTGCAGAGCGGCTCGCCGGTCAATCTGGAGCGCGCGATGCCTGCCGACGGACGGTTCGGCGGTCATATCGTATCCGGCCATATCGACGGCACCGGCTCGGTTCTCTCGCAGCGGCGCGAGGACAACGCCGTGTGGGTGACGATCAAAACACCGGCTCCCCTGCTCCGGTACATCGTCGAAAAAGGCTCGATCGCCATTGATGGCGTCAGCCTTACCGTGGCGGCTGTGACGGACACCGACTTTTCGGTCTCCATCATTCCGCACACCGGCGCACAGACCATTCTGCTCGGCAAAAAGCCGGGCGAGCCGGTCAACCTCGAATGTGATGTGATCGGCAAATACGTTGAAAAAATGCTCACGCCGCACAAATCCAGCGGTATTACGATGGATTTTCTTGCACAACACGGATTTTAACGGAGGTTTTCTCTTATGGAATATCAGTTCAATACAGTTGAAGAGGCGCTCGAAGAGCTTCGCGCCGGACACCTCATCCTCACCATTGATGACCCGGACCGCGAAAACGAGGGCGACCTCATCTGCGCGGCACAGTTTGCCACGACCGAGAACGTCAACTTTATGGCGACCCATGCCAAGGGCCTGATCTGCACACCGATGAGTGAGCAGGTTGCACTCCGTCTCGGTCTCGAGCAGATGGTAAAGGTCAACACCGACAACCACCACACCGCGTTCACGGTCTCCATCGACCATGTGGACACCACGACCGGCATTTCCGCCGAGGAACGCGGCTTTACCTGCCGCAAATGTGCGGATATCCACACCAAGCCGGAGGAACTCCGCCGTCCGGGACACGTTTTCCCGCTCGTCGCACGCCGCGGCGGTGTGCTGACCCGCAACGGCCACACCGAGGCGACTGTCGATCTGTGCCGTCTGGCCGGACTCGAGCAGTGCGGTCTGTGCTGTGAGATCATGCGCGATGACGGCACGATGATGCGCACGCCCGAGCTGATGGAGAAGGCCAAGGAATGGGGTCTCAAGATCATCACTATCAAGGACCTGCAGGACTACTGCCGCCGTCATGATAAGCACGTTGTCCGCGAAGCCTGTGCGAAAATGCCGACCCGTTTCGGTGAGTTCCGCATCTACGGCTACGTCAACGACCTGACCGGCGAGCACCACGTTGCGCTCGTCAAGGGCGAGATCGGCGATGGCAAGAACCTGCTCTGCCGCGTACACTCCGAGTGTCTGACCGGCGATGTGTTCGGTTCCCGCCGGTGCGACTGCGGTCAGCAGCTTGCGGCAGCCATGCAGCAGATCGACAAGGAAGGCCGTGGCGTGCTGCTCTATATGCGCCAGGAAGGCCGCGGCATCGGTCTGATCAACAAGCTGAAGGCGTATGAGCTGCAGGAAAAGGGCTTCGATACAGTCGAGGCAAACGTAAAGCTCGGCTTTGCGCCCGACCTGCGTGAATACTGGATCGGCGCTCAGATCCTGCAGGACCTCGGCGCGAAGGAGCTGCGCCTGCTGACCAATAATCCGGAGAAGATTTACGGTCTGGACGGCTTCGGCGTAGAGATCGCCGAGCGCGTGCCGATTGAGATTGCACCGCAGAAGGACGACGCGTTCTACCTCAGAACCAAGAAGATTAAGATGGGACACCTCTTTAGTGAAACATTGTAATCAATCTATCCCGCAGGGCGGGATGATCTCACCTCGCTCTGCAATATATCTGTTCACCATATTGAAAGGAAGATTTTAAGATGAAGGTACTCGAAGGCAAGTTAGTAGCAACCAAGGGCAAGTTTGCAATCGTTGGTGCACGTTTCAACGAATTTATCGTTTCCAAGCTGATCTCCGGCGCGGAGGACACGCTGGTACGTCACGGTGTGGACACGGATGACATCACGCTCGTATGGGTTCCGGGTGCATTTGAGATTCCGCTTGCGGCGCAGAAGCTGGCGCAGAGCGGCAAGTATGATGCAGTTATCTGCCTCGGCGCGGTTATCCGCGGCTCGACCAGCCACTACGACCTCGTGTGCAACGAGGCTGCCAAGGGCATCGCACAGGTCAACCTGCAGACCGGCGTACCGGTAACGTTCGGCGTGATTACCACTGAGAACATCGAGCAGGCCATCGAGCGCGCAGGCACCAAGGCCGGCAACAAGGGCGCCGATGCAGCGATTGCCGCTCTCGAGCTGGCAAACCTGCTGCCGCAGCTCTAAAATTGTGCAAAAAAAATGCTCTCTGATGATTCAGAGAGCATTTTTATTTACCATCCTCAATTCTATTTTCCTCCTGCAGACGAAAAACCACCCGAGAAAATCCCGGGTGGTTTTCTTTATTCTACCGAGCCTTCTCCGCCCATGAGCGCGGTCAGCTCCTCAATCCGCTCCAGTGGGAACGGCGGGAACGCCACCGGCTTCATGGCGATGGACATCAGCTTCATCGGGTTATCGTCCGCCGCTGCGCGGTTAGAGTGCAGTACACCGCGCCTGCCGGTACGACCGGACGGCCGCACACCCTGCAGGTGAAGCTGTCGTCGCAGGCGTGCGTTTTGTAATAACCCTTTTGATATTGCTTGCGTTTATTCTCCCGATTCATGAGAATTCCTCCTGAAAAGTCGATATTATTCGTCCTTTGGGGAGGTGGTTTATGGGTTCAGCCGACCTCCCGGTCAGCTTACCGAATCCAATTCACCGTATTTCTTCAAAAAGCAAAGCTCCTTTAATTATTTATCCTTAAGTGCGTCCTTTACCTTATCCCAGAAGCTCTTGCGCTTGACCTGATTCTCGTCGGTAGACGTTTCCTCGAACTCACGCAGCAGCTTTTTCTGCTTGTCGGACAGGTTCTTCGGCACCTCGATGTTTACGCGGACGTACTGGTCGCCGCGACCGCGGCCGTTGACATTCTGAATGCCCTTGCCGCGCATGCGGAACGTCGTACCGGTCTGCGTGCCTTCCGGAATCTTGTACTCGATGCGGCCGTCGATGGTCGGCACCTGCAGCGTATCGCCGAGTGCGGCCTGTGCGAACGAAATCGGAATATCGACATGTACATCCGAGCCGTTGCGGGTAAAGATCGGATGCGGACGGATGGCAACCGTTACGAACAGATCGCCTGCGGGACCGCCGTTCACGCCTGCATTGCCCTGACCGCGCTGCTGGATGGACTGACCATCGTCGATACCTGCCGGAATGTTGACCTTGAACTTGCGGGTCTTGCGGACACGACCCTGACCGCCGCACTTCGGACACGGCTTCTTGATGATCTTGCCGGTGCCGCGGCAGTTCGGGCAGGCGCCCTGCGTCTGGAACATGCCGAGCGGCGTGCGCTGGGTCTGCGTAACAACGCCGGTGCCGCGGCAGTTCGGACAGGTCTCCGCCGTGGTGCCCTTTGCGGCACCTGTGCCGCCGCAGTCGTCACAGGATTCGATGCGCTCGACCGTGATCTCCTTCTCACAGCCGAATGCGGCTTCCTCGAAGGACAGGATCACCGTCTGACGGATGGATTCGCCTCGCTGCGGTGCGTTGCGGCGGGACGACCGTCCGCCACCAAAGCCGCCGCCGAAGAATGAGCCGAACAGGTCGCCCAAATCGCCCATGTCAAAGCCGCCGCCGTAGCCGCCTGCACCGGCGCCGCCGCCGTAGCTCGGGTCAACGCCGGCAAAGCCGAACTGGTCGTACTTGGCGCGCTTCTCCTTGTCGGACAGCACCTCGTATGCTTCGTTTACTTCCTTGAACTTATCCGCAGCCTCCGGATTATCCTTGTTGAGGTCCGGGTGGTACTTGCGCGCCAGCTTGCGGTATGCCTTTTTCAGCTCATCATCACTTGCGCCCTTCTGTACGCCGAGCACTTCATAATAATCTCTTTTATCAGCCATAAAAAATCATCCTATACACAGGGATAGGCGCACCAAAGTGCGCCTCTCCATTAGAGTGGAGTGTGGAGAGTGAAGAGTGAGGAGTTTTTCTCTCCACTCTTCACTCTTCTATCTTCACTCTTGCTTATTACTTATTGTCGTCGTCCTTAACCTCGGTGAAGTCAGCGTCTACAAAGTCGCCCTGCTGGCCGCCCTGTGCGCCTGCACCCGGCTGGCCGCCCATGTTCGGGTCGCCCTGCGGTGCCTGCTGCTGATAGATCTTGCCGGCCAGATCGGAGAACTTCTTGGACAGACCTTCGGTTGCAGCCTTGATCATATCGGTATCGGTGCCCTTGAGCGCTTCCTTAACCTTTTCGATCTCAGCCTGAACGCCTGCCTTCTCATCTGCGGACAGCTTGTCGCCCAGATCGGTCAGTGCCTTCTCGGACTGGAATACCAGCTGCTCAGCGTTGTTGCGAACCTCAACTGCTTCCTTGTTCTTCTTATCCTGCTCAGCGTACTGCTCAGCCTCGTGCATTGCCTTGTCGATCTCGTCCTGAGACAGATTGGTGGATGCAGTGATGGTGATCTTCTGCTCCTTGCCGGTGCCGAGGTCCTTAGCGGATACGTTTACGATGCCGTTTGCGTCGATATCGAAGGTAACCTCGATCTGAGGAATGCCGCGCGGTGCCGGAGCGATGCCGTCGAGGGTGAAGCGGCCGAGGGTCTTATTGCCCGCAGCCATCTCGCGCTCGCCCTGCAGAACATGGATCTCAACCGACGGCTGGTTGTCAGCTGCAGTGGAGAAGATCTGGCTCTTCTTGGTCGGGATGGTGGTGTTGCGGTCGATCAGCTTGGTGCATACGCCGCCGAGGGTCTCAATGCCGAGGGACAGCGGAGTTACGTCGAGCAGCAGCACGTCCTTGACCTCGCCGCCAAGTACGCCGCCCTGAATGGATGCGCCGATTGCTACGCACTCGTCCGGGTTGATGCCCTTGAAGCCTTCCTTACCGGTGATGCCCTTAACAGCCTCCTGTACAGCCGGGATACGGGTGGAACCGCCAACCAGCAGAACCTTGGACAGATCGGAAGCGGACAGACCAGCGTCGCTCATAGCCTGACGAACCGGGCCCATGGTGCGCTCTACGAGGTCTGCGGTCAGCTCGTTGAACTTTGCACGGGTCAGGGTCAGCTCGAGGTGCTTCGGGCCGGTTGCGTCTGCGGTGATATACGGCTGGTTGATGGAGGTCTGGCTCATGCCGGACAGCTCGATCTTTGCCTTCTCAGCAGCTTCCTTCAGGCGCTGCATAGCCATACGGTCATTCGACAGGTCAATGCCGTTGGACTTCTTGAACTCGTCAACCATCCAGTCGATGATGCGCTGGTCGAAGTCATCGCCGCCGAGGTGGGTATCACCTGCGGTGGACAGAACCTCCAGAACGCCCTCGCCGATATCCAGGATGGATACATCGAACGTACCGCCGCCGAGGTCGTAAACCATGATCTTCTGCTCGGATTCCTTATCTACGCCGTAAGCCAGCGCAGCAGCGGTCGGCTCGTTGATGATACGCAGAACTTCCAGACCTGCGATCTTGCCGGCATCCTTGGTAGCCTGACGCTGCGAGTCGGAGAAGTAAGCCGGAACGGTGATGACCGCCTGATTGACCGGCTGGCCGAGGTATGCTTCTGCGTCAGCCTTCAGCTTCTGCAGGATCATAGCGGAAATCTCCTGCGGGGAGTACGGCTTGCCGTCGATGTTTACGCGGTAGTCGGTGCCCATGTGACGCTTAATAGAAATAATGGTACGGTCAGCGTTGGTTACAGCCTGGCGCTTAGCGACCTGACCGATCATACGCTCGCCGTCCTTGGAAAATGCAACAACAGACGGAGTGGTGCGCGCACCCTCAGCGTTAGGGATGACTACGGCTTCGCCGCCCTCCATAACAGATACACAAGAGTTCGTCGTACCAAGGTCAATACCAATGATCTTACCCATAATAAATACACTCCTTAATAGTTAGGATTTAGTTTACTTTAATTAATAGTTAGTAATCAGTTTGCAACCTTCACCATCGCATGGCGAATAACCTTATCGCCGATCTGGAAGCCCTGCTGGAAGGTTTCCGCGATAACATTCTCACCGAGGCTTTCATCCTCAACGTGCATAACCGCGTTGTGGAAGTTCGGATCGAATGCGGTGCCTGCGGTAGCGTCGATGACGGTGACGTTAATGCCCTTGAGGCTTTCGGTCAGCTGCGTCATGGTCAGCTCGACACCCTTTTTATATTCGGTGTCGGCGGTCTCTGCCTTGAGCGCCCGCTCGAGGTTATCGTAGGTCGGCAGCAGTGCGGTTACGGCGCGGCTGACTGCATCGGTGTACGCCTGCTCGCGCTCGCGCTGGCTGCGCTTGCGGAAGTTGTCGTACTCCGCCGCCATGCGGAGATAACGATCGTTCAAGTCGTTATACTTGGCTTCCCAGTCCGTCGCGGGCTTTGCATCAGCCTTAGCGGTCTCCTCTGCGGGAGCCTCGGTCTTTACCTGCTCCTGCTCTTCCGCCTCCGGCTTTGTCTTTTTGCTCATGTCGTTTTGTGCCTCCGTTTACAGGAAATCAATGATTTCCGTCTTTTTCATCTAAAAATGTCTCGGCAATCAGCTTGTTCAGCCCTTTTGCAAAGCGGCTGAGCTGTGCGGACAGCTTGGCGTAATCCATGCGGGTCGGACCCACGATGCCGATCGCACCCTGACCGATCTTGCCGATATCGTATTTTGCGTAAATCGCCGAGGTTTCACTCAGCGGGTTTTCACCGTTTTCCGGTCCGATGAAGAACTGGATGCCGTCGATCTTGCGGGTGGCCGGCAGCAGGTGCTTACGGTCGTCCTCCATGTAATCGAGCAGCGTCTGCGCCTTTTTCGTATCGCGGTACTCCGGAAAACGAAGCAGCTTGCTGGCACCGTCGAGGTAAACCTTCTGGTCGCTCAGCTCGGTGATCAGCTCTGCGATGTACTCGGCCACCGGAGCGAGCAGCGCGGTCAATCCCGCGGCGCGGCGCACAATGTCGAATCGCTCGGCGGTGATGCTCGAGAGCGGCAGTCCGGTCAACGTCTGGTTGAGCACATAGGTGAGCAGCTCGGCCTCATCCTTGGAGACCTCGGCCACCGTGCGGACCATTTTATTCTTGACCGTGCCCGAATCCGTAACTACTACGATTACGAAATTCATCTTATCGACTGCAATGATCTCAAACTGCCGGATGGCGATCTGCGTCATGGCCGGTGTGATAGCAACCGACGCGTAATTCGTCAGACTGGTGAGCAGCTTGCCGGCTTCCTGAATGAGGTGGTCAAGCTCGCGTACCTTGGTAAGCACACTGTTCTGCAGTGCGTTTCCGTCCTCCGCATTGTCGGCCGGGCGCTCCATCAGTTCATCCACATACAGTCGATAACCCTGCGGTGAGGGGATTCGTCCCGCAGAGGTGTGCGGCTTTTCGAGGTAGCCCATGTCCTCCAGTTCACTCATCTCATTGCGGATGGTGGCGGACGAGAACGGCAGCTCGTGTCCCTCGGTCAATGCCTTGGAGCCAACCGGTTCAGCCGTGCGGATGTAATCGCCGATGATGGCTTTGAGTATTTGTTTTTTACGTTCCGAAAGCTCCACCGAAGCAGACTCCTTTCTTTCGGTTGTTAGCACTCCATCTCCCCGAGTGCTAAACTTAATTTACCACCACATACGGACAAAGTCAAGTGCTGTTTGTGAACAATTTATGAAATGATGGTCGGAATTTTATCACACTCGTCTGCCGAGTGCTGAAATGCCAATTTTCACCGTATGAAAAATGCTCTGATTTGGTCGTTTTTCCTTGCGTTCGCGTCCACGCAGTGATAGAATTACTATGAGAGAGACAGGCAATCGTTCGATTGCCGTAGAGAGAAAATCCGCTCTATAAAAAGGAGAACAAACATGAAGGAAATCAAAGTTGGCATCGTTGGTTTGGGCCGCCTCGGTTCGGTACACGCGCAGAATCTCGCGTTCAAGATTCCCGGCTGCAAGCTGGTCGCTGCCTGCTCGCTCGTGCAGAAGGAGCTGGACTGGGCAAAGGACTACCTCAAGGTAGAGTACACCACCACGGACTACAAGAAAATGGTTGACGAGGCAGACATTGAAGCTGTCGTTATCGTCTCCTCCTCTCCGGAGCACTGCTGGATGATCGAGTACGCGCTCGATGCAGGCAAGCACGTCTTCACCGACAAGCCGCTCGGCTGCTCGCTCGAGGAGTGCAAGCGCGCTGAGGCTGCCGTTGAACGTCACCCGGACAAGATCTTCTTCCTTGGCTTTATGCGCCGCTACGATCCGTCCTACGCGGATGCAAAGGCACAGATCAACGCAGGCCGCATCGGCAAGCCGTATCTGGTAAAGGCTACCGGCCTGGACCCGGAAGCACTGGTCGAGAGCTGCATCAAGTTCTCCAAGACCTCGGGCGGCATCTTCATTGACGCGGCTTCGCACGACATTGACCTGATGCGCTGGTTCCTCGGCGGTGAGGTTACCGAGGTTTACGCCGCGGGCACCAACTTCAAGCACCCCGAGTTTGCCGAGAACGGTGACACCGAGACCGGCATGGCAATGCTCAAGTTTGACAATGGCACGGTCGCTTTCCTGCACGTTGGCCGCACTGCACCGCACGGCTACCACACCGAGACCGAAATCGTCGGCACCGAGGCGCATATCCGCGTAGCCGGTGTACCGTGGAAGGACCGTGTAATGGTTTACGATCAGTACGGTGCCCGTCAGGAGATCGTCGAGAACTTCCCGCAGCGTTTCGCAGAGGCGTACCTGCTCGAAATGGTGGACTTTATCGACTGCATCCAGAAGGACCGCAAGCCCGAGCTGACCGTTTACGACGGCACCAAGGCAACCCTCGTTACCTACGCGATTACGGATTCGTTCCACTCCGGCAAGCCGGTTCAGGTACAGTATTAATATATTGTAAAATCGCACAAAAGCAGAGCCGAAAGGCTCTGCTTTTTCTTGCACATTTCCATCTTCTCTGCTATGATAATGGAAAGGAGGTAGAGTCTATGACGAATGCTAACCCCAATGCTCCCGCGTACCGCTGGCTGCTGCTGTTCTGGCTGTTCAATGCTCTGAATGTGCTGTTCGGCGTGATTGACCTGCCGGTCGTATTGTTCAGCGGTGAAGCCGGTCAAATCACGTTATCTAATATTCTCGCACTCGCTGCCGCAGTCGCACAGTTTTATCCGTTCTATCAACTCGGCAAGCTGTCCGACCGTCTGCACCGCGCCTTCACTGTCAACATTATCAGCGTCTGCGCAGCCGTTGTCGGACTGATCTCGCTTCTGATCGCGCTGACCGACCGACCGCCCTATAACTCTGCCGCGGTCATCACGGTGATGAGTCTGGTAGTCATGGCGGGCGTGATTTGCCTGTACGTTTCCCAGTTCTTTCTGTATACCGGATTGGAGGCGCTTCGCGCGGAACGCGGCTATGATTATCCGTCCCGCCTGATCCGACTGTGCTTTTTCGTGCCGCTGATCTGCGATATTGCCGCCGTCCTGCTGGACAGCGCGCTCAAAACCTCGATTTCGCTCTTTTCTAAGTGTTTCTGCCTGATCGTGCTCGGACTGTTCGTCCGCGCCGCTCGCAAGAGCGAGATTGCATAACTGCGGCACGAGATCATGTCGCCCATAAGATATCAAATACTTCTGCAAACGCGAAAAAAGACCGCCTAAGCGGTCCTTTTTCTTTTATATGAGAGATTATTTGTAGAGAGCAGGTTTATCCATCATCTCGATCGGCAGGAACTGATTCGTGCCGCGGGAACGGTTGAGCGTGTCTGCTGCAACGCAGGCAGCGTAGCCATCCCATGCGGACGGACCATCCGGCTCACCCTTCTCCTCGAGGGTCTTGACCCAATGGGTCAGCTCAATGTCATAGGCTTCAATAAAGCGGTCCTTCCAGTCGGTCAGGATCGGGAACGAACGGGTCGCGTTCGAGCGCTTGACAACCGCATACGGATCAGGCAGGTTGACTGTGCCCTTCTCGCAGACGACCTGACACTGGATGTCGTAACCGTAAGCGTCCGCAACCTGAACCTCTACGTCGATGCGCGCACCGGACTGGGTTTCCAGCAGCACGATCTGCGGGTTGTCGTAACCCTTGGTAGAGCACGCGGACTGGCGCACCTTGAGCACCTGACCGTTCTTATACTCGTCACCGAGCAGCCAACGACAGATATCCAGCTCATGGATTGCAACGTTGGAAACGCCCATCTCGGTCTGGAAGCCGTCCGGCTGAGACACGTTGCGGTGGCACGCGTGAATCATCAGCGGTGCACCCAGCTCGCCGGAGTCGATGATGCGCTTCATCTCGGCATAGCCGCGGTCATAGTGGCGCATGAAGCCCACCTGCAACAGACGTTTGCCGTGCGCGGTTTCTGCGGCGATGATCTTCTCGCAGTCCTCTGCGTTCTGTGCCAGCGGCTTCTCGCAGAACACCTGCTTGCCCGCTTTGAGAGCCTCGAGCACATAGCCTGCGTGGCTCGGGTCGGACGAGGTGATAACGACCGCCTGCACCTCCGGTGCTGCGATCAGCTCCTCGCCGGTCTTGTATGCCTTCATGCCTTCATACTGCGCTGCAACCTTAATCGCAGCTTCTTCAAAATAGTCTGCACAGGCAACAACCTGACAGCCCGGAACAATGTCCGTCAGGCGTCGAATGTGATCGCGGCCAATTGCGCCGCAGCCAATAACACCAATATTCAGCATGCTGATCCTCTCCTTTTAACAGCAAGAATAATCGCTTAAAATCTCGTTAATACTCGCGGATTCCCGCGTTTTTTCACACTTTTTTCTTCATTGTATACATTGTACCGCAATCCCGCCGTCACGGTCAACCGTCCCACCAAAACATTGGTAGCCTGCCTAAAAAAGCACCGCAAATTTATGGCAAAATGAAGGCTCAAAAGCAGATGACAGTGCATTTTTGATTGTGCACTGTGCGTAGTTATACTTGACGTCAGCGCTGCTCTCCCCTATACTTTGAAGTAGAAAAGGAGAATGTGTCAATGGCAGTTACCATACAAAAAATCGCAGAGCTGTCCGGTGTGTCGCGCGGCACGGTGGACCGTGTGCTGCACGGACGCCCCAACGTCAATCCGATGATACGCGAAAAAGTTGTCCGTGCCGCAGAAAAACTCGGCTACCAGTCTCCAGTGCCGCCGAAATCGGCAGATTGCAGGCAAGCGGCTATTCTCATTCCGCAATGGACGGATGGGCACTTCAACCGGCAGATCGTCAGCGGCATTCGCAAGGCACTGCGCTATATCGCCGATCCGGCGTTTATACTGACCGAGCAGCCGCTGCGCACCATGACGATGCAGGAGCTGCTCCGCGCGATGGACGAACAGATTCGTTCCGGCGTGGACGGACTCATTATCCGTGCCGAGAATACGCCGGAGGTCCGCGCCGCCATCGAGCAGGCGGTGCAGAAAGGCGTTACCGTCATCACCTATGATGCCGATGTGCCGCACAGCGGCCGTCTGTGCCACGCCGGACAGGATCTTGTCCGCGCAGGCGCTATCGCCGCCGGTGTCATGGCGCGGCTCATCCGCTCGCCCGAGCACGTTCTCATTGTCACCGGAAATCTGCGTATGGAGGCCCACAAAGGCCGCGTGGACGGCTTTTGCCGCCGTCTGCTCGAGCTGGGCTTCTCCGAAGATGCCTACCGCGTGATCGAAACCAACGAAATGCCTGAACTCACCGGTGAACTCGTCGCGCAGGCGCTTCAGGCCGACAGTCGCCTGCACGCCGTCTATATGGCCTGCCAGCCGCTCTCCAGCTGCATCGCGGGCATCCGAAAAGCGCGGCGCACCACCCGTCCGCATATCGTCTGCAACGACCTCACGCCAACCGCGAAGCGGTATCTGCGCGAGGGAACGGTGGATTTCGTGATCGGTCAGTCATTCTCGCAGGAATCGTTCCACGCCGTGTTGGCGATGTATCAAATGCTGCTGCGCGGCGTGCAGCCCAAACGGGAGCTGTATTATACCGATCTGCGGTTGATCACGCAGGAAATGCTGTAAACTGCGTTCAGAGTGGGGAGTTGAGAGCGGAGAATTTGTAACGATTTTCGTCCATTTGCATCTATTGATAGAAAATCCTACCATCTGACCGAACAAATTGTGCGGCGCTGACACGCCGCACTTTCACCCGATAGACCTCCAGGCCGCCGAGCCTGCCGCGCGTGCGGCACGTTCCCGCCGTCCGCAGACGGCAACTCCGCCGTTCCGCAAATCGAAAAAGGGTTTTCCACAACAAAAAAGAGCCGCTTTACAGCGACTCTTTTTTGTTTGATATGCGTGGACTGATTACTTAGCAGCCAGACGGCGAGCCTTAGCAGCCATGCGCTCACGAGTAACGTCGAGCAGTACGGCGCCGATGATAACCAGGCCGAGTACGAGGTTCTGTACTGCCGAAGATACGGACAGCAGGGAGAAGCCGTTACGCAGAACAGCGATGATCAGCGCGCCGAGCATGGTACCAACCATGGTGCCCTTGCCGCCCATGAAGGATGCGCCGCCGATGATGCAGGCTGCGATCGCGTCGGTATCGTACGGCTGGATTGCGTTAACGCCGTTGCAGATACCGGAACGACCGATGGAAACGATACCAGCCAGAGCTGCCATGAAACCGGACAGGGTGTA